>DAHVAN010000346.1 GCA_027314595.1 Actinomycetota bacterium
CAGCGCACCGAAACCCTCCCGCCCCGGCCCCGGACGCCCCGCCGGGTCGAAGAACCAGCGGCCCGCCACCCGCCACGACGTGGGCAAGACCGTCAAGCGAACCGAAACCAGGCCCAGGAACCAGCAGGCAGACAGCTTAAATAACAAGCTTAAGTGCTGTATGACAACAGTCCCGGCGGACATTTACCCGGACGGCCCGCCCGGCCGGGTCCCGCTCGCCCCATGCGCTGCTGGCGCCACGTCGGCCACCACCGGCCCGGGCGGGGTTCCTGCAACAGGCCCCCGGCAGCCGCAACGCCATGCATTCCGGGAAGTCTCCGTCTTATGCGGCTATCTGGTCACAGCTGACAGCCGGGATCGAGCACCCGCCGGGCGTCGGGGTGTGCGGCCCCGCGTACCGCCTGGCGCACCGCGTCAACCATGGCGGGTGCTGCGGAGGTCAGAGGCTTACGGTTACCTCAATGGTGAACTGGCGGGCGGGCTTGCCTCGTGGAAACTCGGCGCTTGACTATAGTTAATATAAGTATAGTCAAGCTAAGGAGTGGGTCCTGGAGAAGCCGGCGGATGTTTTCGACCGCGACGAGGAGTGGGCCGATCTAGCGGACTTCGCGAGCTCAACGTTGCCCGGTCTTCGGATCGCCGTGGTCTACGGCAGGCGCAGGCAAGGCAAGTCGTACCTGCTGCGCCGGCTCGCCGACGCGGTTGGCGGGCTCTACCATCTCGCGACCGAGCAGGCAGAACCCATCTCGCTGCGCCGGTTCGGCGACTCGCTTGCCTCGTGGACCGGGCTGTCGGCGGGTGCGTACGGATTCGCCGGATGGGAGCAAGCGCTGCGGACGGCCGCGGAGGTCATGGTCGCGCGTTCGCGGCAGCCACCTCCGCTGCTCGTGATCGACGAGTTTCCCTACCTGATCCAGGAGAATCCCGGGCTGCCGTCTATCGTGCAAGGGCTGTACGACAGCCTGGGCCCGGGCGCGGGCACGCGGAGCATCCCGGTGCGCCTCATCCTGTGCGGGTCAGCGATCTCTGTCATGAGCGATCTGCTGTCCGGGACCAGGGCGCTCCGCGGTCGGGGAGCGCTGGAGCTGCGGATCCGGCCGTTCGGTTACCGGGAAGCCAGGCAGTACTGGGGAATCAGCGAGCCCGCGGCGGCCTTCGCTCACAACGCTCTTGTCGGGGGCACGCCCGGATACCGGGAACTGGTGCCCTACCCGGCGGTTCCGGAGAATGCCGGACAGATTCCCGGTTGGCTGGTCCGGAACGTGATGCGGCCTAGCATGCCGCTGTTCGACGAGGCGCGGCGGGTCGTGCACGAGGATCCGCGCATCCGGGACACCGCCACCTACAGTTCAGTGCTGGCGGTCGTGGCGGCGGGGGAGAGCTCGCCGACCAAGATCGGAGGACTGCTCGGGCGGCCAGCCACCTCGCTCGCCCACCAGTTGGGCATGCTCTCGGCGGCAGGATTCGTCGACCGGCGTCACGACCTGCTCCTCGAGCGGCGCCCCGTGGTCACGGTCACCGACCCGCTCGTGCGCTTCCATCAGCTTGTCATCGAGCCATACCTGGCCGATCTCGAGGCCGGGCGTGCCCGTCACGTCTGGGCCGAGGCGGCGCACACAGTTGAGTCCAAGATCTTCGGACCGCACTTCGAGGCGCTGGCGGCCGAATGGCTCGCCCGTCACTCCTATGAGGAGGCGGCCCTTTCCGCCGGGCCGGTCGGACAGACCGTCATCCCCTGCCGCGAGCACAAGACCGGGCATGAAGTCGACGTCCTCGCCCTGGCACGAGGAAGCCGCCCCCGGACCCCGGGCGTGCCAATTGCGTTCATCGGCGAGGCCAAATACCGCGACCGGCGGCCGGGCATCGCTGAGCTGCGCAGGCTTGAACACATCGGCGCGCTGCTCACCGCCGCCGGGCACGATGCCAGCGGCGCCGTGTTCGGGTTGTTCAGCGGAGCAGGGTTCACCGGTGAACTAACGGCGCAGGCGGCGGGCAGTCACGGCAGGATCCTGCTCGCCGGGCTGGACACGCTGTACGGTCTGACTGCCGGCGGCTCATAGCTGAAGCAGGCCGTTCTCGCGCGCTCACCGGCGGTGTAGTGGCGGCCGCGGCCGTTCTCGTGCGCGGTAAGGACGCCGCACCCCCCGACGCGGCCGGAACCGAGCTCCGGCCCGGCCCGGCCGGGGCCGACCCCGGCATCCTGGCCCGCCAGCAAACCGCGTCACCAGGTGACGGCGAACCCGGCGACCTGGAGTCCGGTGCAAGTCCCGCGGCGTTTGATGCCTGTCTGGCGGGCGTTCAGGAGCGCCGCGGTACCAGGGAGGAATTCCGTGCACCGAGCGTGATCGCTGTCAGCCTGGTTTGCAGGGCGCGACCAGTGGCCCGGTGTCGCACAAGATCACGCGGACGCTGCTCCGCTGGCCTCGTCCCGGTCAGGCCAGGTACCTGTCATGGTTGCGGGCCAGATCCGGGGATCCCACATAGCCTGAGCCTACTGATGCAGGTTGCCTGCAGGTTAGCCTCCGGCATTCAACAACCTGAGGCCCTGGAGGTCACCGCTGACGGGAAAGGGCTGGTCGGGCACGCCGGCGGGATGCTGCTGCGCAAGCTTGCCGACCAGTGCGGGCTGACTGCGGCGCTGGAGGGGGCGCTGCAGCTGCGCCGTACTAAGCCGGCCCACTGACCCGTTCGCAGTGATGCTCGAGTGAACGCTAAGCCCGACGAGCAAACCGACAGCACCTGCCGCCACAGCGAGCACACCAACGACCCACCGCTTCATCCACGCCTCCTCATAGGCGCAGACGGCTGTCGGCGGGCCCGCCGTGTGCCTACCGCTGAGTGGTCATCCGCATTTCATTCATCACGTCCGCTTCCTCATGGCCGGCTGCGTCATCGCCTGACCAGGCACCGGCCCAGTGGCGTTCCTGGAACCAGTCGTGGCCTTGGCCGGCGACTCTTTCCAGCATGTGCAGGAGGTCGATCGCGCTGGTCACGTCCAGCGCGGTATCCGCCTCTGCCTCTGCCGCCTTGTGGGCATCCTCCGCCGGTTCGGCGTTGTGGTCCTGCCGGGGCTCGTCCGATTCGGCATCCCGCACGCGGATGGTGATCGGGTCGCCTGATGCCAGCCGGAGCTCGAACGTCTGCCCGCTCCGGGATTGCCGCAAGACGCGCACGGAGACGATGGCGTCGTAGCGGTAGCTGGTCCGTTCCCGTTCGGTGACAGTTCCCGTCGTGAAGTTGAGGTTGGCCGTTACCTGGTGGACTCCGTCCTCGGCCAGCAGGAAGACTACGAGCCGGTACCCGGTGTACCGCCACGAGCCGCCGTCGATCCTGGCGCGCTTGACCGCTACGCCGGGTTGTTCGAGGAACGCGTGAGCGATCAGTCGGCTCCGGGGCAGGCCGAAGTGGTCGAGCGTCCTGCCCAGCAGGACCGTCCGGTCGCGCTCTAGCCACGTGGCCATCTCCGCCTCCGTTGGCCTGGCTTCCAGTGTCTTGCTCCATCGGGTGAACTCCGCCTCGATGGCCTGCTGTCGCCGAGCGTGCTCTTCGCGGTCGGCGGCGTGCCTCCTGCGCTCCAGGTTGGCGTGCAGCCAGCACCGCCACGCCCAGAAGCCGCTGAGCAGCGTGACCACCACGGCTAGCGGGTGGGCCCGCAGCGCAATGACGGCCCAGGGACCGCCAACGGCCAGGGCGGACAGTCCGGCCAGGCGGGCCGCTGCCGTAGCTGGCCGCGGGGAGAGATGCCGCCGGTACTCATAGAGGGTGCCTTTCTGCCAGCGCTGCCTGAGCTGGCGAACCTCGTAGCGGATGAGCCAGGCCGCTTCACTGGGGCGGATCCCGCTGCTGCGGCAGACCGCGATGATCTCGTCGGCGTGAAATGTGCGGAATCCGGCAGTGGCTGCTTCCCAGCGCTCGCGCTCGGCCTTGTCCAGCGCATACCTGGCGAAGTAGCGGTTGAACAGCTTGTTCACCTGGGCAGACAGTTCGTCGCCTAGACCACTGGGCGCGGACTGCCTGCCTACCCGAAGCCGTTCGTCTTTCTGGCGGCGCCGTCCGGTCAGCAGGCGCCATTCCAGGTCGGCGGCCGCGGCGACAATGCCGCCCGTGAGGACGGCGACATAACCGAGCAGTCCGAAGACGGCGTCGTTCCAGAGGAGTTCCCAGCCGAGATACCCGGCCGCCGCGGCGAACAAGCAGGCGCTCGCACGCATCCCGATCCGGTCAGCGGCACGCTCGGCTGGCGGCAGGGGCGAGGGCAGGAGCACCTGCTTCGGGACCGGCTGGAAGAACATCCAGGCGCGCCCCAGCCGGCCACCGGAATGCTGCCGGTACTGCGCGTCCTGCAGCTCTCCTTCCCACAGCTCGTCCCTGAGATGGCCAGTGAGGAAGGGTTCGACATGTGGCAACACCATGCCACGCTGCTCTTCTCCGAGGTTCTTGAGCTGCTTGACCAGGAACGACGCATCGGCCTTGGCTGCCTTCGCCTCAGTCTGGCCCGAAAGCGAAGGGACTGCCGAATCGAGGAGCCGGTAGATGAGCCGGACGCCGTCCGCCCACGCATCGCCTCCGACCCAGGCATAGCGGGATCGGGAAAGCCTGAGCTGCTCACTTTCTTCTTTGGTGAACCCCCGCACGGTCCGGCCGCTGAGCATCGCGACCAGCCAGTGGAACAGGACATCATTGCCCCGGTGGCCGCTCATCATGGCGTCCCAGATGAGCTCGCGGGCCCTCCTCGGATTGCCGCTTCTCAGGTTCTCCACGCCGGCGTTGTACTTGGCACTGGGCGAGGCGTCTTGCCCGACCGTCAACTGGACGTTGCCCGGGATGATAACCGTGTCGATGTCGGTGTACTGCGATTGCACGCCGACGTGGGAGTTGTCACCTGCGACGTTAACCAGGTGCCCGGCCGGCGTGGTCACGTCACGCTCCGGACGGCCGTCAAGATCGCCGTGGCGCCCGCTGCCAGGTCTGCGATCCCGCGGAAGGCGCCGCGCGCCCGGTTGAGCGCCAGCCTGAGCCTGCCCGGGCGGATCTCGGGCTCGTCCGTTGTCCTGGCGGCGAAGCCGGCGGTCCCGTTGCCGGAGTCCGGTCCGCCTAGCCGGATGCCGCCGTGGACGGTGACGCTGTCCCCTTGAACTCCCACGCGAGCGTTCCCGATGGCGATGTTGGTGGGGCCACCGTGCCCGGTGCCGCCAGCACGGGGCCGGGAGGATGCCCCGCGCCCCTCGCCCAGTTCTGCCGCGAGGAGCCCGGCGAGGGCGGTAGCGAACGCGGCGGCATTGGCCGCCGCGCGTGGCTGCCAGCCGGCGTCGTCGGTGACGGATTTGCCCTCATCGGCGTAGTCGCTGATGCCGCGCACCATGATCGTCGGCAGGGCGTCGTTCAGGTGCCCGGCCTGCGCGACGCCGGCTGCCTCCATCTCGACCGCGACCGTATCGCTGTAGTGGTCGCGCAGCCACTGACGCGCGTCCGACACCGCCGAGTAGTGGGCGATCTCTCCGGCGGCCACCGGCCCGAAGTGAACGCGGGGCGGCGGGCCACCGGGCAACTGGCGCGCCCAGTCACCGCTGCGCTCCAGATGCGCGGCGATCTGGTGCACAGGGTGCGACAGCTCCCAGCTACGCGGCCGGGCGGTAATGCCGTCGTCCTGGCTGGTCGCGCCGTGGTAGGCGTAGACGAATGTCGCCACAACCACATCGCCGAGGCCGAGGTGCGGCTGCAGCGCTCCCGCGACGCCGACGAAGATGACGGCAGCAGGGCTGAACTCGGCCGCTGCCCGTTCGGTGAGCACTGCCGCGGCCTGATTGCCTTTGCCAGTCAGGGCGAGGGCGACCCGGCAGCCGTCGACATGCCCGACCTCGAACCGGGTGCCCATGGGATGCGTACGGGCGGTGATGTCAGACATCCGTGCCCGTACCGCCTGGTACTCCAGGTTCATGGCGGTGAGGATCACGATGGTGGTTTCGTTCATGGGCGTCCTCTTGTGCTGGGCTGCTGAATCAGCAGGGCGGATCATGGGCGGGTAGAGCATCGTGCCGGGACCGGCCCGGAAGACGCGGGCGGGACGGCCGGCGCTTGTTCGCTTGGGTCCGTCGGCTGGGACGACGAAATCGCGGGTGCCCTGGATCTTGCGGTAGAAGTTCCGTGGGTCCACGCGGATGCCCCAGACCGCCTCGTAGACCTGCTGGAGTTCGGAGATGGTGAAGGTCGGCCCGCAGAAGGCGGTAGCCAGCGCCGAGTGCTCCAGCTTGCGGCGCGCACGCTCAACCCCGTCAGCGACGATGCTCTGATGATCGAACGCGAGCCCGAGCCGTGCAGTCAGCACATCGTCGGCGGGCATCCAGCGGGCGTCGGCGGCATCCGTGCCGGCTACCGGGTCCGGTAGTCGCGGCATGATCGCCAGGTAGGCGGCGGATACCACCCGCCCGCGGGGATCACGTCCCGGGTCGCCGTACACGCCGAACTGCTCCAGATGCAGCGCGTTGGCATCCAGACCGGTCTCTTCGGAAAGCTCACGGCGAGCCGCCGCCAGGATGGGTTCTGTCTCATCGCGAAGGAAGCCACCCGGCAAGGCCATCATCCCCGCATAGGGCTCGACGCCGCGCTGGACCAGCATCACCTGCAGGCTTGCGTCCCGAAGGGTCAAGATCACCAGGTCGACGGTCAGGAGAACACTGGGCGCTTGCCACTCCCCGTCGGTCACCTTTCGATCATAACTTTCTGTCAGTCTGACAGGAAGTATCTCGGCGGCTACTCCTGGGTATCCTCTCGGCTATGCAATGGCCGGCCACATGGTTGCCGTGGCACGCGCTCTACCCCGATCGCCCCGGCGCTCTTCAGCCGTTGGCATCGAGCACGCGCATCTGCCTCTCGAACGCCTGCCGGATGAGGCCGGCTCTACAACTCAATATTCGTATACGACGAAGAAATGCTGATCAACCACGGCCAGCGACCTTGACGCCGGGCTGGATGTGGCGACCCGGCAGTTCAATCAGACGGGGGAGAGCGGGCGGCCAACCGCGATCGGGCGGCGGTTGCGCGCCTGTTCGACGGGTACGAGCTGGTGGAACCCGGTGTGATCCGGGTCGCCGAGTGGCGGCCGGACTCGGACCTCGAAGCCGCCCGCCACGCTGCGGTCTGGGCCGGCGTGGCGCAGAAGCCCTAGGCCAGCCCGTCTTTGCCTGAACAGGATGAGGTCAATGCCTGCTTCCTCCGGAGTTCCTGGATCTTAGCTTAGGGCGTCCGGCACTGGTCCTTTCGCGTAGTAACCGCGTCCTGACACTGCGGCGCATCCTGCTAGGCGCAGCTGGCTCTCCGCTTACCTGGCAGGGAGCGCGCCCAGTGGAGGAACCGCCCATGCCGCTCACAACTCAGCATCGCCCGATCCAGGACATCAGCGACACCCTGGGGCACAAGTCGACCCACGTCACCGAGACCGTCTACCGCCATGTGATCGTGCCCGAGATCCGCGGCGGAGCGACGGTCATGGATGACATTTTCGACGAGAACGACGATGGCCAGACGGCGTAGCCATTGTCACTCGGGTTGTCACTGAAAATCGAACAGAGATTCAGAAAAACTAGTGGAGCTAAGGGGATTCGAACCCCTGACCTTCTGCATGCCATGCATGCCGGTTTCGTCTGACGGCGTCGCACTGGGGCCGGTTGCCGCGGTTATAGCGGCTTTCATGTCTTATGTCTGGGTGCCGATTAAGAGGTGTCAGGCGACGCGCCGCCAGGAGTCACCGAAGTCGGCGATGACCTTCAGATCCCCGCCAAGGGCACGGATGTAGTCGGCCAAGGTAGCGAGTTCTGCGACGGACCCGCTCTCGATGGCCGAGACCCGCTGCTGGGAGACGCCCATGGCCTCGGCGACCTCGGCCTGGGTCACATCTCCGCCCGCACCGGCGGCACTTCGGGTTGCTGCGGAGCAGGCAGGTCGGCTGCCGGCCGCCCCTTCTCCCGTGGCGCTGCCGGTTCTGTTCCGGCTGTGGCGCGGCAGGGGCACCGCCTCCCAGGTCACCCTGGCCGCGGAGCTGATGACGATGCTGGCCGGGGCGTTCACCTGCCGGGCCGTCCACGGCACCGGGGACGCCGCGTTCCACGGCGATCCGCTGGCCTGCGGAGACTTCACGTGGACTACCCGGCTGCCGGCCAGCGCGGTCATCTGCGGGCCGAAGCCCCCGCCGGCCGGGAAGGGCGGCCGGCCGCGCAAGAAGGGGGAACGGATCGGGACGTGCAAGGACGCCGCCGCGGCCGCGGACTGGCAGGAGGTGACCGTCCGGATCTACGGCAAGGACCAGAAGGTGCAGGCCGCCGCCTTCCCCGGCCTGTGGCACTGCAGCTTTGGCGACGCGCCCGGCCAGCTCGTCCTGATGCGCGAGCCGGACTCGAAGGAACCCTATGACCTGGGGCTGTTCACCCTCGACACGGAACTTGGCCCCGCAGACGCGATCGAGCGGTACTCCTGGCGGTGGCCGGTCGAGCCCTCCAGCGCCGCCGGCAAGCAGGTCACAGGTGCCGGCGACGCCTGCAACCGCACCACGGCGGCCGTCGAGCGAGCCGTCCCGTTCGCCTTCCTCGTCCAGTCCCTCATGACCTGCTGGTACGCGATCTCCTGCGACCCTGCCGCCGGCATCTTACCGACTGCCCCTCCAGCTTCTCGGCCTCGCAGCCCTCCCGCTGTCACCCGCCCGATGCCATGCCGAGACCCGGACGAGGCCAGAACAGCCCGGACGGCCACCACAGGCATAACCGCAACGCCGTGACCATCGCAAACATGAGCAGCCCCGTCAGCCAGTTACGCGAGAAGGGACTTTTGCAGGCGTCCTGCCCCCGTCCGCAGTTGAACGTCGTTACGCGGGCCAGTGACATGAAAGTTCAGGAAGCCGGCGACCGCACCTTTCCTGATTTATTTGGCTGCCGGGGCTCGTTGTTACCCTGTGCCTATGCCGATGTCGCCTAGGCTGCTCGCGCTCAGTGACCTCCACGTCGCCTTCCCAGAGAACCGCAAGATCGTGGAGGAGCTGCGCCCAGAGTCTGATGAGGACTGGCTTTTGCTGGCCGGTGATGTCGGCGAGTTGTCACCGGACATCGAGTGGGCGCTAAGCACCCTCAGCGCGCGGTTCGCCCGGATCGTATGGGCCCCGGGTAACCACGACCTGTGGACGCACCCCGCCGATCCGCTCCAACTGTGCGGCGAGGGCCGCTACCGGCACCTGGTGGACCGGTGCCGCAGCCTGGACGTGATCACGCCGGAAGACCCCTATCCGGTCTGGACCGGGCCAGGCGGCCCGGTCACGATCGTGCCTCTGTTCCTGCTGTACGACTACAGCTTCCGGCCTAGCGGAGCGCATACGAAGGAGGAGGGCCTGGCCCTCGCCTACGAGGCCGGCGTCGTCTGCAGCGACGAGTCGCTGCTGCATCCTGATCCGTACCCGAGCCGGGAGGCCTGGTGCTGGGCCAGGGTCGAGGCGACCACGCGTCGGCTCGCTGCCCTGGACCCCGCGCTCCCGGTGGTGTTCGTGAACCATTACCCCCTGGTTCGCGATCCGACCCGGGTACTGCGCCACCCGCAGTTCGCCCAGTGGTGCGGTACAACCATCACCCACGACTGGCACGTGCGCTACCACGCCGCCGCGGTGGTCTACGGGCACCTGCACATCCCCAGGGTGACCTGGTACCACGGTGTCCGGTTCGAAGAGGTCTCGCTTGGCTACCCGCGGGAATGGCGGCACCGGGCCGGCCGTCCCGGCCTGCCCCGGCAGATCCTGCCCGCCGTCGCGGCCGAGGGCAGGCAGCCGTGATCGGGGACATCCTGCCGCCCGAGGTGATGGCAGAAGAGGCTTTCTGCGACGCGCCCGACGTCGCGCTGTTCCCCGACGAAGAGGCGGCCATCGCGAAAGCCGTCGACAAGAGGCGTCGCGAGTTCGCCACGGCCCGCTGCCGCCCGGAGTGCTCGGCGCCATCGCCTACGGTCGCGAGCAGGCCAGCCTGGCCGCGCTGGCGGCCGCCCGGCCGGAAGTGTGCTGGGACCGGATACTGTTCTGCGCCAAGGAGTCGGTTTACAAGGCGTGGTTCCCCCTGACCCGCCGCTGGCTCGGCTTCGAGGACGCGTCCGTTACCATCCACCCGGTCAACCGGACTTTCACTGCCCGGCTCCTGGTCGACGGCCCGGTTGTGAACGGGGCAGTCCTCACCGGCTTCAACGGCCACTGGCTGGTCAGCGACGGCCTGATCGCCGCCGCGATCGTCGTCACGGCGAACGGGAACGGGCTAGGCACGGCTAATTCGCCGGCGCGCGGATTTCGGGCGGCTTAAACCTCCGGCATTCAACAGCCTGGGCTTTTTAGCGTTCGGCGGCCCTTGTCGAGGCTGTGACCTGGGGTTTCGCGTATTTCGGGTGCGGCGGGGCCGACGACGTGGAACTCGACCTGTGACGGAGCCAGTTCGGCGAACCCGCTTGCCGCCCTTGATCAGTCGCTCGCCTATCACCTGGTGAACACGCTCGGCTGGACCACGCTCCGTCCCCTGCAGCGGGAGGCGATCGAACCCGTGCTGCGGGGCGACGACGCGCTGCTGCTCGCACCGACCGCCGGCGGCAAGACCGAGGCCGCGGTCTTCCCGATCCTGACCCGGATGGCCGCGCAGCGGTGGGACGGCCTATCGGTCCTGTACCTGTGCCCGCTGAAGGCGCTGCGGCTCACCCGGATCCGGGGACAGGCGATCCAGCGGATCGGGCTGTCGGCGACCGCCGGGAACCCCGGCGCGCTGCTGGCCTGGCTCCAGGGCCCGGCCGCCGGCACTCGCCCCGGCGTCGTCGTCGCCCCGCCGGCAGATGGTGCGGGGAAGGCAGACACCACGGTCCGTTCGGGCGAGATCTCTGCGGCATCCACCCCGGGACCGGCGGCTGACGCGGACATCACCCTCGACTACGTGGGATCTGTCGAGAACGCGGCGAAAGTCATCGCGGCGCTGCATAAGGGCGAGAAACGGCTGGTGTTCTGCGACTCCAGGCGGCTGGTCGAGCAGCTCGGCGCGCGACTGCGGGAGCGCGGCGTCACCACCCACCTGATCCACGCGTCGCTGTCGCTGGCGGAACGGCGGCGGGCGGAGCTCGCGTTCGCCGAGGGCCGGGACTGCGTGATCGTGTCCACCTCCGCGCTCGAGCTCGGCCTGGACCTGGGAGACCTGGTCCGGGTCATCCAGGTGAACGCGCCGCTGACCGTGGCCGCCTTCCTGCAGCGGCTCGGGCGCGCCGGACGACGGCCGGGGACGCGCCGCAACTGCCTGTTCCTGGCGCTGCGGGAGGATGGCCTGCTGCACGCGGCGGGGCTGCTGCTCGCGTGGTCGCGGGGGTTCGTTGAGCCGGTCACGGCCCCGGCCTCACCCCGGCACATCACCGCGCAGCAACTGCTCGCGCTGTGCCTGCAGGAAGGGCGGGTGGGGGAGCGGACCTGGCGGGAGTGGCTGCCGCTGCCCGCGCTCGCCGAGTCCGCGCCGGCGATTGCCGCTCATCTCCGCGCGCAGGGATACCTGGACCGCGACGGCGGGATGCTGTTCATCGGCCCGGAGGCAGAACAGCGGTACGGGCACCGGCACTTCATGAGCCTGATGGCGGTGTTCACCGCACCGCCGGAGTTCACGGTGCTGCACGGGCGCGACGAGATCGGGCGGGTCGACCCGGTACTGCTTGCCGACCGGGTGGAAGGACCGCGGCTGCTGCTGCTCGGCGCGCGTTCGTGGCGTGTCACCTGGACGGACTGGAAGCGGCGGCGCTGTTTCGTCGAGCCGGCCGAAGCGGGCGGGCGAGCATGGTGGCTCGCCGGCGGTGCCGGGCGGACTGTCGTTCGAGATCTCCCGTTCGATGCGGGACGTGCTGCTCGGGGCTGACGCTCCGGTGACGCTGACGCGGCGGGCGGCCGGGGTGCTGGCGGGCCTGCGCAGCGACCGGATAGGGCGCGGGCACGCCGACGGGCTGGTGATCAGCCGGGGCGAGGACGACCTGCGCTGGTGGACGTGGGCGGGGTACCGGGCAAATGCGACGCTCAAGGCGACGCTCGGCTCCGCCGCCGACGAGGCGCAGCGGGTCGACGACCTGAGCATCCGGCTGCGGGCCGATCTCAGGCCATCGATCTGGCGTGGCGTAGTCGACACGGTGCAGGACCGGCTGTGCCTGCCGGAAGTCGATGAGAAGGCCCTTGCCGGGCTGAAATTCTCCGATGCGCTGCCGCGGCACCTGGCGGTGGCCACGCTGGCGGCCAGGCTAGCGAACCTGGATCACGCCCGGGCCGTGCTCTTGGAGCCGGTGCGCTTCGCGCGGTAGCCGACGGTCTCGCACTTCAAGCCTTACGGCTTACCGATTCCCATGCATCATCCGATGACCATGCGGCACGCCGGATGTCTTCGTCCACCACTCCGCCATCGAGGTTGACGGTTTCCGCAGCCTGCAAGACAACCACCGGGTCGAGTACACGGCTGTACGCGGCGCCAAGGGGCCCAGGCCGAGCAGGTCCGCCCCATCTGAGGACGAACTTGCTCCCCGCCGCCGTTTTGGCCTACCCTCGGATCTTGGTGGTTAATGCTGGAGCACGGAGATCATTGCGAGTGTTGACTCGGCGCCCTGGTTGCGGCTGCGTCCAGCGCTGGTGCGTTCGTCGACCAGCGGCAAGCGGCTGAGCGTCCTCCGTGGCCTCGCGTGGCGGCGGCTGGGGAGGCGACTCCCCGGACAGGCGGACCAGGGAGGCCGACCGACCGGGTACGTTGAGAGCAGCCATCGTTGCGGCGGAGGGCAGCCGTGCTGGGTTATGCCAGGCCGTCCCTGATGTGGTCCCAGTCTTGGGGCCCCAGCGATCAGGCCGACCGCGCCCGACTACCCTAAGGAGCCCCGACGATGGACGTTTCCCCTGCTATGCAGTCCGGCGCCGACTGGCGTCCCGAGTCCGCCGGGCGCGGCAGCGAGTACGCGATGCTGTCCCGTCGCGTGCGGCAGGCGGGCCTGCTGGATCGCCGGCTGCGCCATTACGCCTGGAAGATCACGCTCACCACGCTGGCGCTCGTGGCCGGATGGGCAGCGTTCGCCGTCCTTGGGAACTCGTGGTGGCAGCTCGGTACCGCCGTGTTCCTGGCAGTGGCCTTCGCCCAGGTCGGATTCCTTGGCCACGACGCCGGGCACCGGCAGGTCTTCCGCTCACGGCGCGCCAACCATGTCCTCGGCGTCTTGTGCGGCAACCTGGCCATCGGGCTCAGTCACGGCTGGTGGACCGGCAAGCACAACCGCCACCACGCCCACCCCAACACCGAGGGCGCCGACCCCGACATCATGATCAGCGTGCTGGCGTTCTCCGGCAGCCGGGCCCGGGCGAGCCGTGGCGTCCAGCGGCTGGCGTTTCGTTACCAGGCCTGGCTGCTGGTCCCCATGCTGTTCCTCGAGGCGATCAGCCTGCACGCTGCCAGCATCCGGGCGATGACGCGGCGGTCCTGCCGAAACCGGGCCTGGGAGGCGGCGCTGCTCGGCATCCATGCCGCGGGCTACCTCACCGCGGTCTTCCTCGTGCTCCCGCCCGTCAAGGCCGTGGCCTTCATCGTCGTGCAGCAGGGCGTGTTCGGGTTCTACCTCGGGTGCTCGTTCGCGCCCAACCACAAGGGGATGCCCGTCCTGGCCGCGTCCGACAAGACCGACTTCCTGCGCCGTCAGGTGCTCACCTCGCGCAACGTCCGCGGTGGCTGGCTCACCGATTTCGCCCTGGGCGGCCTGAATTACCAGATAGAGCACCACCTGTTTCCGTCGATGCCGCGCCCTAGCCTGCGCCGGTCCCAGGCGCTGGTCGCCGCGTTCTGCGCCGAGCGCGGCCTGCCCTACTGCCAGACCACCCTGCTCGAGTCGTACGCCCAGGCACTGCGCCACCTCAACGCCACCGGCAAGCTCACCCGACCGGCAGCGGTCACCGCGGCAGCCGCCGCGCTCGCCCAGCCCTGACGGAACGCGCCCGCCAAGGGCAGGAGCCTGGCATAGTCAGCTCGGCTAGCAACCCCGGCCGCGTCGCCGAGCGAGGTCAGGCGGTGGCCGGTGTCTTCGGCGTGGCGTTGAGGGGCGCGTTCTGGGCGGTGCGGTCGAAGAAGCGCAGCAGTTCCACCGGGATGGGCATGACCAGGGTGCTGTTCTTTTCCGCGGCGACCTCGACGACGGTCTGCAGGAGTCGCAGCTGCAATGCGGCCGGGTCGGCGGCCATCACGGCTGCGGCCTGGGCGAGCTTCTTTGATGCCTGGTACTCGCCGTCGGCGGAGATGACCCGTGCCCGGCGCTCGCGTTCGGCCTCGGCCTGCCGCGACATCGAGCGCTTCATCGACTCCGGCAGTGAGACGTCCTTGACCTCGACCCGTTCCACCCGGATCCCCCACGGCTGCTCGGTGGGCGCGTCGATGACGTCCTTGAGGTGGGCGTTGACCTTATCCCGCTCGGACAGCAGCTGGTCCATGTCGCTCTGGCCGATCACCGACCGCAGCGACGTCTGGGCGACCTGGGACACGGCGTAGGCGTAATTCTGCACGTTGATGATCGCCTTGACCGGGTCCACTACCCGGTAGTAGACGACCGCGTCCACCTTGAGCGTGACATTGTCCCTGGTGATGGCCTCCTGGGCCGGCACCGCCGCCGCGACGATCTGCATGTTCACCTTGCGGATCCGATCTGCGAACGGGTTAACCCAGGTCAGGCCCGGCTCGCGGACGCCAGGCAGCACCCGGCCCCAGCGGAAGACGACGCCTCGCTCGAACTGGGTGACGATCTTGAAGCCGAACACGCCGGCCATCCCAACCCTCGGCGCGCGGCGCGCCGGGCTACCGGGACCGCAGACGGCGCCGGCTTGGCCGCCGGCGTTCGGAATGCCCTCAGGCCCGGTATCCATTGTCGCACTGAGCCCGGCCTGTTCACCACCGCGACGCTACGAGGCCGTCGCGATCCTCCGATCACGCTGAGCGGGACGACAATGGCCCCCACCACGACAGCGGACGAGACCACCGCCAGCCCCACACGTCGCCAGCGCAACTGACCAGTTCGGGCCAACCGCTGGCCGAAGGCGGAATTTCTGATCCGCGGCCTCACAGGCGAAGGACTGGCCTGCTGGCGGTCACGACCCGTAGTAGAGCCGGTCGAGTCCGATGAGCTGGACGGACGGGTCGGTTGCCGCTCTTTGTATCAGTGCGTCGCTGAACCCTGCGCCGCCGAACAGGAACAGTCTCGTGTCTTGCGTGCCGGGTTCACCCTTGG
>DAHVAN010000347.1 GCA_027314595.1 Actinomycetota bacterium
GGCCGGCCGGGCGCCGCTTCCTCGGCCGCGTTCCAGAACGAGGTCAGCGCGCGCGCCGTGTCGTCCGGCGCCTCGACGGCCGGGGAGTGCGCGGCCCCGGCGATGCGGGCGCTGCGCGCGCTCAGGCGTATCGCCATGGCCGCCTGCTGCGCCGGCGGCCACGCGTTGTCGTCCTCGCCGAAGAGCACGAGCACCGGGACGTTCCGGCCGGCCAGGTCGCCGGTCCTGTCGGGCGCCGCCAGCAGGTGGGCGGCCATCGCGGCGAGCCCGGTCGGGTTGCTGGCGAGCATCCGCTCGCGCAGGAACGCGATGACCGGCTCGGGCACGCCGTCCGCGACCGCCTGCGGCTCAAGGGCGCCGTGCCATATCCCGGCGACCTTGCCCGCGAGGTCCTGCGGTGCGGCCGATTCGAGCAGGCCGAGCATGTGCCGCAGTTCGTCCGCGCGAGGACCAGGCAGCGCCGCCGGGCCCGAGCTCATCAGGGTCAGCGAGCCGGGGGTCCAGGCGCCGTCGAGCACCGCCTCGCGGGCCACCAGGCCGCCGAAGGAGTGGCCGAGCAGGTGCACCGCCGCGGTGGCCCGCGCCAGCGCCGCGACGTCTTTCCCGAGCTCACGGGGATCGTAGGCGCCGGGAGTGTCCGGGCCGGGCGTCTGGTACTGGCCGCGCATATCGACCGCGAACACGCGGCGCCCGGCGGCGGCCAGCCTGCCGAGCACGGAGACGAAATCCTCCTTGCTGCCCGTGTAGCCGGGCACCAGGAGAGCCGTGCCGAGCTCACGGTCGCCCGCCGCCGCGGCGGCCTCGAGCGCGGCGAACGTCCCGCGGGCGGTTTCCACGGTGCGTCGCCGCACTCGCGGTGGCAGATCCAGCGTCCTTGGCGCGGACACGGTCAGGATGCCTGCCGGCTGCTTTCGGCGGTTGCCTCCCGGCTCACCTCGCTAGCCGCGCCACCGGTGACCTCCTTGCCGCCGCGGGTGCGCCGCCTGCGGCGGGAGCGGTCGGGCGCCGCCTCGTCGGCCGCGGCCTTGCCCCGCGCCTGCGGATCCCCGGCCTCACGCGCCGGGGCGCCGTCGCGTGACCTGCCGCCCCGGCCGCGGGACCGGGTCCGGCTGGGCCGGGACCGGGTGCGGCCGGTCTCACCGAGATCCTCTTCCGCCTCGGCGGACAGCCCGGCCCTGACGCCGCGCATGGCACGCGGCAGCGTCCCGGTGGCGCCCGGCGGGATGGACAGCTCGGTGAACAGGTGCTCAGAGGTGGAGTAGGTCTCCGCCGGCTCGGGCTGGCCCAGCCCGAGCGCGTCGTTGATGAGCTTCCAGCGCTGCATGTCGCGCCAGTCGACGAACGTCACGGCCACCCCGGCCCGCCCGGCCCTGCCGGTGCGCCCGATCCGGTGCACGTACGCCTTCTCGTCGTCCGGGCACTCGTAGTTGACCACGTGGGTCACATCGTCGATGTCGATGCCGCGGGCCGCCACGTCGGTGGCCACGAGCACATCGACCTTGCCGCTGCGGAACGCGCGAAGCGCGCGCTCGCGCTGGGCCTGGCCGAGATCGCCGTGCACCGTGGCGACCGCGAATCCGCGGTCGTCCAGGGCGGTCGCCACCTGGTCGGCCGCGCGCTTGGTCTGGCAGAACACCATGGACAGTCCGCGGTCCTTGGCCTGCAGGACACGCGCGAGCACCTCGATCTTGTCCAGGTGATGCGTGCGGTAGACATGCTGCCTGGTGAGCGGCGGCGGCGCCGACTCCTCCGGCTCCTCGGCCCTGATGTTCGTCGGGCGCCGCATGTGGCGGCGGGCCAGCGTCACGACCTCGCCAGGCATCGTCGCGGAGAACAGCATGGTCTGCCGGTCGTCCGGGGTCAGCCCGAGCAGGCGCTCCACATCCGGCAGGAAGCCGAGGTCGAGCATCTTGTCCGCCTCGTCGAGGACGAGGGCCCGGATCCGCGAAAGGTCGAGGTTCTTGCGGTTCGCCAGGTCGAGCAGCCGTCCCGGGGTGCCGACGATGACGTCGGTGCCGGCCTTGAGGCCGTCGATCTGCGGTTCGTAGGCGCGCCCGCCGTACACGGTGAGCACGCGGGCTCCGAGGTGCAGCCCGGCCTGGCTGATATCCTCGGCGACCTGGGTGGCCAGCTCCCTGGTGGGCACGACGACCAGCGCCGAAGGCGCCTTCGCCGGGCGGTCGGCGGCGAACGTCGTTGCCAGCCGGTGCAGCAGGGGGATGCCGAAGGCGAGCGTCTTGCCGGTGCCGGTGCGTGCCTGGCCGATGATGTCCTGGCCGTCAATCGCGAGCGGCAGCGTAAGCGCCTGAATAGGGAAAGAGGCTTCGATGCCCGCGGCTTCGAGCGCGGTGCAGATAAGTTCGTCGACGCCCAGGTCGCGGAACGGCACCGCGTACGACCGCCCGGGTGCCGGGGGGTTCGCTGGCGCTTCGTCGCCGGCCTCGGGCTGTATTAGCTGAGTTGTCAGGGGTTCCTCCGTGCGCTGCGCGCCCGGCGCCCGCACCTCCTTCGGGTACGCGGCCTCAGGCAGCAGCGTCAATTGTCAACGCGAACTGGGATAACGACATTCCATTGCCCAATTATGACCCACGGTACCAGACGCCCCGCCAGGTCTCCGTGCGCCGCGCCCGGCCGCCCCCCGCGGCGTCCCCGCCCGCCGTGCCCCCGCCCGCCGTGCCCCCGGCCGCGTCTGCCTGTCGTGCCTGCCGCGCCCCCCGCCGCGCCCCCCGCCGCGCCCGCTCAAGGCGCCCGCTCAAGGCGTTCGCCCACGGCTGGAGTTCACTCGTCACGCCAGTCCCTGGCGTCCCAGTTGACCTACTCTGCGCCCTCGTCCGGAGGCTCCTCGACTTATTGTGTGTACTTTGACCCCCTGGCAGGGGTCAAAGTACACACAATCATTCGGAAGCGGGACCGACGCGGAACGGGCGAGATGAGAGGGAAGCAGGAGACCGGAGAGAAATGGCTGGGGCGGCCAACCGGAGCCCGGGCCGTCATGGGGCGGCCGCCGGGCGTGCCCGGGCCGTCAGGAGGGGGGCGGCCGGGAGCCGGGCGTCAGGCGATACTGCCGAAGCCGACGCGGCGGGACTGGTCGCCGCCCAGTTCCACGAAGGCGATCTTGTCGGCCGCGACGAGAACCCTGCCGCCCTTCTGCGTGGTCAGCGCGAAGACCGGGGAACCGTCCTTGGCGCTCAGCGCGGCCGCGAGATCGCGCTCGACTTCTTCCGCGGTCGCGTCTGTTTCGACGACGAGCTCACGCGGAATCGACTGGATCCCGATCTTAACTTCCACGGCGCTCCTCGTCAGGCGTCGGCGGACGGCTGTTCGGGCTGGTCGGAGGTGAGCGGCCAGCCGCTGATGCCGCGCCACGCCAAGCGGGCCACCAGTTGCTCCGCCGCCTCCCTGGGTATGGAGCCGAGCGTACCGAGCCAGTACCTCGCACTGACCTGAGCCATGCCGACGAGGCTGATGCCGAGCAGGTGCGCCTCGTGGTCCGCCAGACCAGCGTCCTCCTTGATCACCTGGCTGATCATGTCGGCGCATTCGCGGTCCGCCATGTCCAGCCGCTCGCGGACGGCCGGGTCGTTCGTGAAGTCTGACTCGAAGACCAGCCGGAAGGTCCCGCGGTGCTCGGCGACGTACTCGAAGTACGCGCTGAAGGTCGCGCTGACCCGTTGCCGGTTGTCGTTGGTCGAGCGCAGCGCCATTCGCACCGTCTCGACGAGGCTCTCCACGCTTTCGTCGAGCAGGGCCAGGTAAAGCTCTTGCTTGCCAGGGAAATGCTGGTAAAGGACGGGCTTGCTGACCCCGGCGCGCTCGGCGATCTCGTCCATCGCCGCCGCGTGATAGCCGCGGGCGACGAAGATCTCCATGGCGGCGTCCAGCAGCTGGCGGCGGCGCGCCAGCCTGGGAAGCCGCGTTCCGCGGGGCCGGGCGGCTGAGGTGGCGGTCAACTTGTTCTCCGGGGTCATTCGGCTTCCGGTTCCGGAATCTCGCCGCGGCGGTCCGAATTCCGCCGCGTCCGACCATGGTAGGACAGCACGGAGCCGCAGGCGGTCAGCGATAGTCCTCGTCGTCGTAGCCGACATCGCGCACCTGCTCGGCCGCGTCGGCCTCGTTCACTTCGAACGGCAGCTCCTGCAGTTCCCCGGCCTCGTCCTCGGGGACCTCGCGGGCCTGCTCCGCGGCGTCCTCGCCCGGCGTTTCCATCCCGATCTCGCTCAACGGTCGACCTCCGTGTGCTCGTGCCGATTTCCCCCCGGTCGGCCCGCCGCCGCATGCGGCAGCGCCGCCCACCCCCACCGTAGACCGGGAACGGGCGAACGCCGTATCTGGGCCCGCGTACGGCTCGACGTACCCCGCATCGTGGGTGTTATGTCGCACCTTCCGCACCCAGCTAATCATCTCAGCTCAATGCGGTACCGTTCTGCGGACTTGTCGGCAAAAAATACCTTCGAACTCATTGCCGAACCGGGAAATCCGGACAACATTGGAAGTATCAGCGTGAGCGTAATGTGGGTAGGCAAAGAGCATGCGCAGCATCTGGGCCGGGGCGATCTCGTTTGGCATGGTCGTGATCCCGGTCAAGCTCTACGCGGCGACCGAGCAGCGTGACGTGGCCTTCCGTCAGGTGCACCGTGAGGACGGCGGGCGGATACAGTTCCGGCGGGTGTGCTCGGTGGACGGCCAGGAGGTCCCGTACTCGGACGTGGTCAAAGGTTACGAGCTCGCCACCGGCGACGTGGTGGTGCTCACCGACGACGACCTGAAGGACCTGCCGCTCGCCACCGCGCACCGGATCGACGTGCTGCACTTCAGCCCGTCCGGCCAGCTGGACCCGATCCTCGCCAGCAAGGCCTACTACCTGGAACCCGAGCCGGCGGGGGTGCGCGCGTACGTGCTGTTCCGCGACGCGCTTGAGCGGTCCGGCCGCGTGGCGGTGGCCAAGGTCGCCATCAGGCAGCGCGAGGCGCTCGCCGCACTCCGGGTCCGGGATGGCGTGCTGGTGCTCGAGACAATGCTGTGGCCGGACGAGATCCGGACCCCCGATTTCAAGTTCCTCGAAGAGAACATCGACGTCAGGTCACAGGAGCTCAGAATGGCCGCCTCGCTCATCGACACGATGACCGAGGACTTCGACCCCACGGCGTATAGGGACGCGTACCGCGAGGCGCTCGAGTCGCTGGTCCAGGCCAAGATCGAGGGCAACGAGGTGGTCCGCCCCGCCGGCACCATCGTCTCGGCCGGAAAGCCCGCAGGGCCGGCAGACCTCACCGAGACGCTTCGTGCCAGCGTCGAGGCGGCGAAGGCCAACCGGGCAAAGGACAAGGACTCTGGCCGATCGCGGGGCGCCCAGGACAAGCCGGCCGCGGCGAAGCGGTCGCGTGCCGCGCAAGCCAGGCCGGACACGCAGGAAAAGCCGGACACGCAGGCCAAGCCCGCCTCGTCCCGCCGCAAGAAGACCGCATGAGCCAGCCCATCCCGCACTGGCCGGGGCGGCTGGTTTCGCTTGCCGACGGGCAGCAGGTTTACCTCGCGCGGACACCGCAGACCGTTACCCCGCTAGCCCAGGGGACGGCCGCCGAAGCAATGGCACCTCCGGCACCTCTGGCAGCCCCGGCAGCCCCGGCAGGCCAGGCAGCCCCGGCAGGCCAGGCAGCCGGCGCGCAGGAGGCTCCTTGCCCGTCGTATCCCCGTCGGGACCTGGTGCTTTGCGTGCACGGGATGTCCGGGTCGGCGACCAACTGGACCGACTTCATGGCCGAACTCGCTGACGGCTTCGACTGCGCGGCGGTTGACCTGCCAGGCTCGGGATTCTCGCCGCCGCCGAAGACTCCGGCCGGCTACTCGACCAAGGCGCTGGCGCGAACGGTCGCCGGGCTGATCGAGACGCTCGGCGCCGGCCCTGTCCATCTCGTGGGCAATTCGATGGGCGGCGCGGTCTGCATCAGGGCGGCAGCACGCCGCCCGGACCTGGTACGCACGCTGACGCTGGTTTCGCCGGTACTGCCCGACCGCCATTTCCGCCGGGAGCTGATGCAGTTTCCGCTCGCAGCGCTGCCGTTTGCCGGAGACCGGCTGATCCGCCGCATCGAGCGGCTGCCGCCGCAGGACCGGGTCGCGGGCGTCGTGGCGACCTGCTTCTACGACCCCTCAGCGGTGCGCCCGGAACGGTTCATGCTGGAGGTGGCCGAGTTGCGGCGCAGGGACGGGCTCGGCTACGCGGCCACCGCGCTGAGCCGCGCCGCGCGCACCATCGTGGGCGAGAACCTGCGCCCGCGCAGGTTCTCGCTCTGGCATGCGGCCGGGCAGATCCCCGTTCCCGCTCTGGTCCTGTTCGGCAGCCATGACCGGCTGGTGAATCCCAGGCTGGCGGCCCTGGCGGCACGCGCCTTCCGTGACGCGACCGTGGTCGTGCTTCCGCGGACGGGCCACGTCGCCCAGATGGAGCATCCCGCGCTCGTCGCGGCGCGGTTCCGTCAGATGGTGGTGGACGCGACGCCGGGAATGCCGGGCGATGCGGCCGAGTTGTCGCCTTACGAAGTCCCCTCAACGTGACTGGAGTCTGCACAGTGTCGCTGCCACCGCTGGTTGAACCGGCCGCGGATCTGTCGGTTGACGAGGTCAAGCGCTACTCGCGCCACCTGATCATTCCCGACGTCGGCATGGCCGGGCAAAAGCGCCTCAAGAACGCGAAGGTGCTTGTCGTCGGCGCGGGCGGCCTTGGCTCGCCGGCGTTGCTCTATCTCGCCGCGGCCGGCGTAGGCACGCTCGGCATCGTGGACTTCGACACGGTGGACGAGTCGAATCTGCAGCGCCAGATCATCCACGGGGTCTCGGACGTGAACAAGCCCAAGGCGCTTTCAGCGAAGGAGTCGATCGCCGAGATCAACCCCTACGTGACAGTGGTCTTGCACACCGAACGGCTCGACTCCTCCAACGTGATGGAGATCTTCGCCCAGTACGACCTGATCGTCGACGGTACGGACAACTTCGCGACCCGCTACCTGGTCAACGACGCCTGCGTGATGCTGCACAAGCCTTACGTGTGGGGCTCGATCTACCGGTTCGACGGCCAGGCGAGCGTGTTCTGGGCGGACCACGGGCCGTGCTACCGCTGCCTGTACCCGGAGCCGCCGCCGCCCGGCATGGTGCCGTCCTGCGCGGAGGGCGGCGTGCTCGGCGTGCTCTGCGCCTCGATCGGTTCGATCCAGGTGAACGAGGCGATCAAGCTGATCGCCGGGATCGGCGAGCCGATGGCCGGCCGGCTGATGATCTACGAAGCGCTCGAGATGTCGTATCGTACCGTCCGGGTGAACAAGGACCCGGAGTGCGCGGTCTGCGGGAAGAACCCGACGGTCACCGAACTCATCGACTACGACGCGTTCTGCGGCGCGGTCTCCGACGAGGCCGCCGAGGCGGCGGCGGGCTCGACCATCACAGCGACGGACCTCAAGGGCATGCTGGACCGGAACGAGAACATCTTCCTGGTGGACGTGCGCGAGCCTAACGAGTACGAGATCGTCTCGATCCCCGGCGCGACGCTGATTCCCAAGGGCGAGTTCCTGTCCGGCGCGGCGCTCGAGCAGCTTCCGCAGGACAGGCGGGTCGTGCTGCACTGCAAGAGCGGCGCGCGCAGCGCCGAGTGCCTGGCGATCGTCAAGAACGCGGGCTTCTCGGATGCCGTGCATGTCGGCGGCGGCGTCCTCGCCTGGGTCAGCCAGGTCGACCCCGGCCTCCCCTCGTACTGACGTAACGGCCTGTAACGGCCGCGGCTAGCCGGCCGCGTCACCAGGGAGGGTGCCGTGAAGGGTGACCGGGTCGAGATCGTCGTCGATACCGGCGACGGGACCCGGGCGTACGAGGTCGCCGCGACGCGGGCCGGGCGCCGGGTGGAGGTGAGCACCGGGCGGGGAATCGTCGAGGTGAGCGAGGTCACCAGGAACGGCACCGCGGTGCGCACCGCGCGGTTCATGGCCAGCCGGGTGGTCGCCCTGGTAGAGCATCCCGCGGACACTCCAGGGCCATAGTCACCAGATGGCCGCGCCCGGGGCGGCCGGCCGGACACTGTGAAACATCGCGGCTGCTTGGGGGTGCCGCGATGTCCCGCCGGGTGTATCCAGCGACGGGCCTGACGAGGCGGCAGGTCGTGCGACGGCCGCCACAGGCGCGGATTCGCGCGGGTCGCGGGGGGCGGGTCCCGGGGGGCTTCCTGGGGATACAGTTCTCGGATGGATCTTCTCGACCCAATGGTGCAGTCCTACGCGTGGGGGTCGCGGACCGCGATCGCCGGACTCCAGGGTCGGCCGGCCCCCACCCGGGAGCCGGAGGCAGAATTGTGGATGGGAGCGCACCCGTCCGCCCCGTCCGGGCTTGACCGGGCCGGCGGCCACACCACGCTGGACGCCGTGATCGCCGCCGACCCGGCCGGCGAGCTTGGCGCGGCGTGCGCGGAGCGGTTCGGCGGGCGGCTGCCATTCCTGCTCAAGGTGCTGGCCGCGGAGAAGGCGCTGTCCATCCAGGTGCATCCCTCGCGCGAACAGGCCGAGGCCGGCTTTCGCGCCGAGACCGAACGCGGCCTGCCGCCCGGCGACAGGGCGCGCAATTACGTCGACGACTGGCCGAAGCCGGAGATCCTCTGCGCCCTGACCGCGTTCGAGGCGCTGGCCGGAATGCGGACCGCGGCCGGCGCGGCCGCGCTGCTGCGCGCGCTCGACGTGGCCGAACTCGAGCCGCTGGCGGCGGACCTGGCCGCCGGCGACGGTCCAGAGGTGCTCACCGAGGCGCTCGCCGGCATCTTGACCTGGCCCGCCGAAGGCCGCGCGGCGCTGATCGAGGCGGTGACCGATGGGTGCGCCCGGCTGGCAGCCGCGGGCGGGCCTTACGCGGCGGCCTGCGCGGCTACGGCCCGGATCGCCGCCGGCCATCCGGGCGACGCGGGCGTCGTCGCCTCGCTGCTGCTGCGGCACACGGTGCTGCGGCCTGGCGAGGCCGTGTTCCTGCCGGCCGGCGGGCTGCACTCCTACGTGCGCGGCACCGGGGTGGAACTGCTCGCCAACTCAGACAACGTGGTGCGGGCCGGCCTTACCGGCAAGCACATCGACGTTCCCGAACTGCTCAGGCTTACCGACCCCGCGGTGGCCGTGCCGGTCATCACGCCGCGCCCGCTCGGCAACGGCGTGTCCGTCTACGACTCCCCGGCGCCTGAGTTCCGGCTCTACCGCGGCGAGCCCGGCCCGGACGAGGTCACGCTTCCCGGCGACGGCGCGCGACTGCTGCTGTGCGCCGAGGGCACGGTCGAACTGCGCGCAGCGGATGGCGGTGTGCTCAAGGCCGGCCGCGGTGAGTCGTGCTTCCTGTCAGCCGCGGACGGTGAGGTAACCGCCTCCGGCCCGGCGGTGATCTTCGTCGCCGCCACCGGACTGGGCGAATGACGCGCGGCGCCCTGCGCCGCGCGTCATCCGCCGCTCGGCGCACGTGCATACAACAATGCAAATAAGAATGCATATAAACGTGCATATTGACTTAGCAGGTAATTGCGCGCACTTTCATCTGGCCACCGTAATCGAGAGCGGTTAGCGTAATGCGGGAAACCCCAATTCACGCGATTGCTTGAGGGTGGTAAACGTGGATGGTGTCACGACGATGGTCGAGGCTGGGCGGCACAGGATCGAGGCGACCGTCTTCGGCGGCGGGCTGCCGGCAGTGGTGATCGAGCCCGCGTTCGGCGGTTGCGCGCGAGCCTGGCGGCCGATAGCGGAAACACTGGCCGAGGACACGACCGTGGTGACCTATGACAGGGCGCCGTACGGGGCGAGCAGCCCCGCGAGGGACGGGCGGAAGCCGGGCGAGGTGGCGGCCGACCTGCACGAGGTGCTGCGGACGCTCGACGTGGCAGGGCCGTTCGTGCTCGTGGGCCACTCTCTTGGCGGCGTCTATCTGCGCGCCTATGCCGCGCGGCACATCGACCGGGTGGCGGGGATGGTGCTCGTCGATTCCAGCCACGAGACGCAGCGGCCGGTGCTCCGCGACCGGTTCTCCGCCAGAGAGCGGGTGCTGGTGGCGCTCACCGTGCCGCAGTTAATAGCCAGGTCGAAGCGATGGCGCGGCGGCGCCGACCGCCGCTCGGCCATCAGGGAGTACCGGATGTTCACCCGGATGGGCGCGGCAGACCAGGCGCTGACCCGCGGCGCCCTCGGCAGCCGCCCGCTGATCGTCGTCACCCGCGGGCCCGGGAGCGAGACGGCCCCGAGCAGCCTCTGGCTAGCCTGGCGTGACCTGCAGCGGGACCTGGCGCGGCTGTCGGCGAACAGCCGCCATATCGTCTCCGAGAGCCCGGATCACTACCTGAACGAAGGCGATCCGAAGCTGCTCATCTCCGCGGTCGCCGACGTCGTCAGGAGCGTGCGCACCGGCATGCCGCTGCAGGAACCGGTCACGGCGTCAGAGGGTGATTGACTCTCCGGCAGGCAGGACGGTCAGCGGCTTCCCTGTGAGGCCATTCTCGCCGAGGAGCGCGCTGGCGAGGTTCAGGCCGATCTCGCTGAGCAGCATCTCGTGGATCTGCACGACCCGGTCCGGCCGCACCGCGCGGACGTAGTCGGCCGCCTCCCCGATCTTCATCCACGGACCGCTCGTCGGCAGCAGCAGGGTGTCTACGCTGGCCTCAGGGACGAAGTACGCGTCCCCGGGGTGGTACACCGCCTCGTCGACCAGGTACCCGACGTTCGTGACCGGCGGGATGTCGGCGTGGATCACCGCGTGCGTGCTGCCGTGTACCCTGACGGCGAACCCGCCGATCTTCAGTTCGTCGCCGGCCGAGACGGCGGTGAACTGGCCAGGGTGCGCGCCGAACACGCCGGCCAGCGCGCCGGGTGCGTAAACCCGCAGGTCCGGCCGCTCCGCGAGAGCCGCGTTGATCGCCGCCTCGTGAACGTGGTCCAAATGCTCGTGCGTCAGGAGAATCGCATCGGCGCCGGAGATGATCTCCGCTGCCTTGGGGGAGAACGAGCCGGGGTCGATGACGATCGACGCGCCATCCTTCTCGAATGTGACACAGGCATGCTCGTACTTGGTCAGCTTCACCACGACGGCTCCTTAGTTACGTCCGGGCAAAACCTTCACGCCTGACAGTACAGGCGGAGCCGCCGGCCCGTGGGCGCGGGGAGGGTGCATGAGGAGAGAAGCCACGGCTCGTTCACAATGGTGGTTATGACTGTTGGTGAAGAAAGAGCGACTTCGTTCGGGAATGTGGCAGACAGCTACGACAAGGTGCGTCCGGAACCGCCTGCCGAGGCGCTTGACTGGCTGGTGCCCGCGGGGTGCGAGGTCGCGGTGGACCTTGCCGCCGGCACGGGGCTGTTCACCCGCGCGCTGCTCGGCCGGGCGGCTCAGGTGATCGCCGTCGAACCGGACGAGCGGATGCGCGCCGTGCTCGCGCAGCGGTCGCCGCAGGCCCGTGTCCTCGAAGGCTGGGGCGAGGCCATGCCGCTGCCCGACGGCTGCGCGGACGCCGTGTTCGTCTCGACGGCGTGGCACTGGCTCGACCCGCCGCGGGCAGTTCCCGAGATCGCGCGCGTGCTCAGGTCCGGCGGCCGTCTTGGCGTCATCTGGACCAGCCGTGACCGCACCGATGACTGGGTGGCTGAGCTCGACCTGCTCCGGCTGCCCGGTGTCAGCCGGCCGGACACCGACCCTGACATGCCGCGCACCGTGGACGAGGTAAGGGCCAAGCTGGACCGCGAACATTCGGTGACCCTGCCGGCCGGGGCGGAATTCCGCCACGAGACGTCCGTGTCGTTCCGCTTCGTCCGCACCGTCACGGTCGACCAGGCGGTGGCGTGGCTGGCGACAAACAGCAGGTTCATCACCGCCTCCGCGCAGGACCGCGCGACGGGGCTCGCGCTGTGCCGTTCGGCGCTGCTTGAGCGAACCGGTGGCGCCCCGGTCGTCCAGATGCCGATGCGCGCCTGGTGCTGGCGCGCAGACCGGGTCGGCCGGGCGTTACTGAAAGCTTCAGGTAATAACCAAAAGGATTCGCCGCGGGCATCACGGTCCGCCCAAGCCCTAACATTTGCATGTGGCGAAGGACTACGGCGGCCAGGCGGCCTATGGCACTCAGGCGCGGCAGGGCGGCCGGCCGGGGTCCGGAGCCCGGCCGGAGCTTGGCGGCCAGCCGGGGTTCGCCGGCCCGACGGAGCCGGGCGGCCGCCGTCGGCATGGCCGCAGCACCAGGGCCGGCCGTGCCGCGCCGGCCGCCATGCTGCTCCTCGGCATCGTCGGCCTGGGCGTGTCGGTGGCGGGCGTCGCCATGCAGATACTCCCCAGGCAGTTCACGGCGTATCAGCAGCGGCAGATCCGGGACTGGGAGACCGGCGCGCGGTGGCGCGACTGGCCCGCCGGCAGGATCTATCCCGCGTCGGTCCGGTACCCGGCGCCGTCCGCGCTCGGGTACACCTCGCTGATGCTGACCGCCACGCGGATCGGCATCGCCAGGCAGGCCTCCTGCCGGGCGGCCACGGACGCGGCCGCGGCGGCGGTGCTCCGGCGGAACGGCTGCGAGGCCGTGCTCAGGGCGACGTATGCCGACGGGACAGACAGCTACGTCGTCACCGTGGGCATCGCGGCGTTCGCCGCCGCGGCCCAGGCGAGCGCGGCGCACGCGGAGCTTGCTGATTCCAGCCCGGCGGCCGGCGCGGTAGCCCCGGGCGTCCGGACCGTGCCGTTCGCCCATTCGCCCGCGGCCTGGTTCACCGACAGCCGGCGGCAGGTCTCTGGCAACGCCAGCGCCGGGACCTACCTGGTCTTCTACACCATCGGTTACGCCGACGACCGGCCGAGGCAACTGGTCGCCACGGACGGTTACGCGTACTCCGAGATGCTCAGCTTCGGCACGGGCGTGGCCCAGGCCGTGCTGTCCAAGCTGGCCGGGCCCGTCCCGCCGCCGCGTTGCCCGGGGACCCCGGGATGCTGACCGCGCGCCGCTGGCTGATGATGCTGGCGACGGGCGTAGCCGGTGCCGTCACCCTCGCCCCCGCCGCCGCTGTCCCGGTGGCGGCTGCCGCGCCGCTGGCCGCCGGCGTGGCAGCGGCACCCGCCTACGTGGTAAACCAGAGCCAGCAGCAGGTCTTCAGCATGCTGGACGTGCCCGCCGCCTGGAGGATGAGCGAAGGGTCGGGAGTGACCATCGCCGTGATCGACAGCGGCGTGTACCCGTATGTCAGCGATCTGACCGGGTCGGTCATCCTCGGTCCCGACCTGACCGGGCTGAGCACCCCGCGGAGCAGCCCGCACTGGGGCGAGCACGGGACCTGGATGGCGTCGATCATCGCCGGCCACGGCCACGACGGCGGAACCGCCGGAATCATCGGGGTGGCGCCCAAGGCGAAGATCCTCTCGATCCGGGTGATACCCGACAAGGACGACCCCGGCTACACCACGTACGAGCACGAACCCGAGCAGGCGATACAGCAGTCGCTTGCCGAAGGCATCGATTACGCCGTCCAGCACCACGCCCAGGTGATCAGCATGTCCATCGGCTACTCGGCGGCGAGCGCGGTGGTGCGCGAGGCGGTGCAGTACGCCTACTCCCACGGCGTCGTGCTCGTCGCGTCGTCGGGGAACTCCGGCCATGACGACGAGCGCACTGACCACAATTACGCGCCGGTGTCTTTCCCCGCCGACTATCCCGGGGTCATCGGGGTGGGCGCGGTCAACAGCGCCGGAGCCCCGGCCGGCTTTTCGAGCAACAACCTCTCGGTCCAGGTGGCCGCGCCCGGGGTGCGCGTCCCCGCCCAGGGCAGGGACGGCCTGTACTGGACGGTGGACGGCACCAGCCCGGCGTGCGCGCTCGTGGCGGGGATCGCGGCGCTGATCAAGTCCAGGTACCCGAACCTGACGCCCGCCCTCGTGCTGGAGGCGCTGACGACGACCGCGCATAACAGGCTGCCGGGCAGCTACAACCCGCAAACCGGGTTCGGCACGGTGGACGCGGCGGCGGCGCTGAGGTTCGCGCGTGGCCTTGAGCGGCCCCGCGCCGTGCGGTCGCAGGTCGCCTCGTCGACGAAGTTCGGCGGTGGTCCCGCGGGTGTCCCGGCCGCTCCGGTGCCGCCGCGCGGCGCCGTCGACCTCGTCCTGTTCTCGATGAGCGCGATCGTGTCGCTGGCGCTCATCGTGGCGGCGTCCATGCGGCGCCCGGTGCTGCGCCGCCCCCGGGCCGGCGCGCATGCCGCCTGCGCCGGGCCGCCCGGCCACACGCCGCCGGATCACCAACCACCCGGCTACGGCCCACCCGGCTACGGCCAGCCCGGCTACGGGGCCCCGGGTTACGGGGCCGGCCGGCCACGATACCCGGATGAGGCGGGCTTGCCCACGGACACCGGACACGGCGCGCAGGGCGATGGCTGGCAGCGATAGCCGTCTTGTCGACGAGTACTCCGGCCGGGTCCTCGACGTGGTCGACGCGATCCCGCCCGGTCAGGTCATGTCCTACGGCGACATCGCCGACTACCTCGGGACCGGCGGGCCCCGTCAGGTCGGCAGGGTGCTCGCCGTCTACGGCGGCGGTGTCGCGTGGTGGCGGGTGCTCCACGCCGACGGCACGCCGGCGCCTGGTCACGAAGCCGCCGCGCTGGCCCGCTACCAGGCCGAGGGAACGCCGCTGCGCTCGGCCCGCCCGCCGGTCCGCGTCGACATGCGCCGTGCCCGGTGGTCCGGCCGATAGGGCACGGCGGTGTCCGGCGGCACGCCGGCCGCACTGGTCAGCGGTCGCACGCCCGATCGCGCGGGGTGCGCCGCCGAATGTCAGTGGTCCATGCTGGAATGCAATCCTGATGAACGGTTACCGACTCGTCCGGCGCCCCGCGACCGCGGCGCACAGCCTCGTTCCGCGCCTGGACGATGCGCAGCGCAGCGTGGTCGACCACAAGGGCGGCCCGCTCCTCGTGCTGGCCGGGCCCGGTACCGGCAAGACCACCACGATCGTGGAGGCGGTGGCCGAGCGAATCGAGCGGCGCGGCATCGACCCGTCGCGCATCCTCGTCCTGACGTTCAGCAGGAAGGCGGCGGGCGAACTGCGCGAGCGCATCACGGCGCGGCTGCGCCGCACGACCTCCTCCCCGCTCGCGCTCACCTTCCATAGTTATGCCTACGCCCTGGTCAGGCGGGAGTACGTGCTGGCCGGCGATCAGCCGCCCAGGTTGCTTTCCGCTCCCGAGCAGCTTCTCGAGATACGGCGGATGCTGCGCGGTGAGGTGGCCGACGGGGCGCGGGACTGGCCGGACCGGCTGAAGCCGGCGCTCGCCACCCGGGGCTTCGCCGAGGAGTTGCGGGACACGCTGATGCGCGCGGCCGAGCGCGGGCTTGACGGCAAGGCCCTGCGACAGCTTGGCAGGCGCTGCAAGCGTGAGGACTGGGTCGCGGCGGGCGGCTTCCTCGACCGCTACTGCGCCCGCTTCGACCTCGCGCCGGTGCCCGCCTACGACTACGCGGAGATCGTGCGGATCGCCGCCGGACTGCTCACCCGCCAGGCGACACGCCAGCGTGAGCGCGACGCCTATGACGCGGTGTTCGTCGATGAATACCAGGACAGCGACCCGGCGCAGGAGTCGCTGCTGCTCGCGCTGGCAGGCGACGGCCGGGAGATGGTCGCCGTCGGCGACCCCGACCAGTCGATCTACGCGTTCCGCGGCGCGGATGTGCGCGCGCTGACCGCTTTTCCCGACAGGTTCCGCACCCCGGACGGTTCCCCGGCCCCGGTAGTGGCGCTGCGTACCTGCCGCCGCAGCGGCGCGGTGCTGCTCGATGCCTCCCGCCGGATCGCCCGGCGTCTGCCCGCGCCGCCCGGCATCGGGGCCGGCGCAGGTCCAGGCGCGGTGGCTGCTGGCGGCTCGCCGCACCGGCGCCTGCTCCCGCTCTCTGGCGCGCCGGCCGGCGAGGTCCGGATCCTGGTGGCCGACACCCAGACCCAGGAAGCTGCCCTGGTCGCGGACACACTGCGGCGCGCTCACCTGGCCGGCGGAGTGCCGTGGCAGCGGATGGCGGTGCTTGTCCGCTCCGCGCAGCGGCAGTTTCCGGTGCTCAGGCGTGCCCTGGCGGCCGCGGGCATCCCGGTGACCGTGGCGGGCGACGAACTGCCGCTGCCGGACGAGCCGGGCGTGCGCCCGCTGCTCACCCTGCTGCGCTGCGCCCTCAGGCCGGCCGGCCTGGACGAGGAGACCGCCGCCGAGCTGCTGACCGGCCCGCTCGGCCAGACCGACAACCTGGGCCTGCGCAAGCTCCGGCGCGCCCTGGCGGGCACGCCGCTCGCGGAGGCGCTCACCGCCGCCGAGACGCTGCACATGGTCAGCGACCGGGTGGCGGCGCCGGCCCGCCGGCTAGCCGGCCTGCTCCAGACGGCCAAGAACGCGATCGCAGGCGGCGGCACCGCCGAGGACGTACTCTGGGCGGTCTGGGAGGCTTCGGGCCTGGCCGCGCGGTGGGAACAGCAGGCGGAACACGATCCCGCGGCCGACAGGGACCTGGACGCCGTGCTCGCGCTCTTCGAGTCGGCGGCGCGGTTCGCCGCCGACCTTCCGCCCGGCAGCCCGCGGCTGTTCCTGGAGAGCCTGGCAGGCCAGGAGATCGCCGCGGACACGCTCGCCGATCAGGCGGTGCGCGAGGACTGCGTCCGCGTGCTCACCGCGCACCGGTCCAAGGGACTTGAGTGGGACGTGGTGGTTGTCGCGGGCGTTCAGGAGGAGGTATGGCCTGACCTGCGGCTGCGCGGCTCGCTGCTCGGCGTCGACGAGCTCGCGGAGGCCGCGGGCACGATGGGGACGCTGGCGCTGGATCCGCGGGAGCAGGCGCCGCCACCCAGTGACGTCGCCGCCGCCACGCTCGCGGCGAAGCTGCTCGCGGAGGAGCGCAGGCTGTTCTACGTGGCGGTCACCCGCGCCAGGCGCCTGCTGGTGGTCACCGCCGCTGGCGGTGACGAGGCGGACCAGCGCCCCTCCCGCTTCCTCGCCGAACTCGCCGGTGATGACGTCCAGATCCAGCGGGCCGGCGCGGCGACCCGCTGGCTGTCGCTCCCGGTGCTCGTCGCCGATCTGCGCAGGGCCGCCGCCGACCCGTCACGGCCGCTGCCGCTGCGCGAGGCCGCGGCCGGGCAGCTCGCCAGGCTGGCCGGCGCCGGGGTGCGCGGCGCGGATCCGCGGGAGTGGCACGCGCTGACCACGCTGTCCGATGACGGCCCGATCGTCGCCCCGGGCGAGCGGGTCCGGCTGTCCCCGTCGCAGGTCGAGTCGTTCGCCCGCTGCGGGCTGCGATGGCTGCTTGAGTCGGCGGCTGGCGCGGGAAGGCCCGATGTCCTGCGGCACCTGGGCACCGTGATCCACGCTGCCGCCGTCCTCATTTCCGCAGGCGCGTCCGAACGGTCCGTGGCCTCCCGCATCGACGACATCTGGCACCACCTTGACTTCGGAAGCGTCTGGTATGGTTCCCGCCAGCGTGAGCTGGCCGAGCGTATGGTGCGGAAGTTCCTGGAGTGGGATGAGTCCAACCCGCGCGACCTGCTGGCGACCGAACAGGCGCTGCGGGTCCGGGTCGGCCAGGTGGAGATCACCGGCCGGGTGGACCGGCTGGAGCGCGACGAGCGCGGCAGGGGCGTGATCGTGGACCTCAAGACAGGGTCGACCGCCCCCCGCGACGAGGAGCTTGGCCGCCACCCGCAGCTTGGCGTCTACCAGCTCGCGGTGCTGCTCGGCGCCTTCGAGCGGCTGGGCGTGACCGAGCCGGGCGGCGCGGAGCTCGTCCAGGTGGGCAAGGCGGGGTTCACCGCGAGGGCCAGGGTCCAGCGTCAGGGCGCGCTGTCCGACGACCCGGATCCTGGCTGGGCGAAAGACCTGGTAGATGCGGTGGCCACCGGGATGGCCGGGCCGGTCTTCCGCGCCCGGGTGAACCCGGGCTGCCGGACCTGCCCGGTCGCGGCCTGCTGCCCGGTGCACCCGGACGGCGCGCAGGTCGGCCGGTAAAGCCCCTGGCAGGCGCATTCTGGCCGGGAGGCGGCCGTTCCCCGGGGCCTACTGCCCGGTACATTAGCGGGCAAGGAGGTACCCACCTGTGGATCATGTGACGAGCCGGCCACCGGCGTCCGAAGCTGACCGGCACGCGTGGGCCGAGCCAGGGGTGGAAGATCTCGGCGCCGGCCTGTACCGGATCCCGCTGCCACTGCCCGGCGACGCGCTCAAGGCGGTCAACGTCTACGCGATCGCGGGCGAAGACGGCGTGGACCTGATCGACGCCGGCATGGCGCTGGCCCAGGCGCGGGAGCGCCTTGCCGAGGCGCTAGGCAAGCTCGGATTCGGACTTGGCGACATCAGGAACTTCTTCATCACGCACATCCACCAGGACCATTACACGCTCGCCGTCGAGCTGCGGACCACGCTGCGCGGGCAGATCGCGCTTGGTGAGGGCGAGCGGACCAACATGGAGGCGATCCGGGCCGTAGGCATGGGACGGCACGAGCCCGGCTTTATCGAGATGCTGCACGCGATGGGGGCGGCGGACCTCGCCGATCAGGTGCGGCGCCTGATGAGCCCGCGCCTCGCCGACCCGCTGCCGCGCCTGCAATGGTCCGACCCGGACCGCTGGCTGGCCGACGGCGCCACGCTCGACCTGCGGACCCGCACGCTGCGCGTCATCCACACCCCGGGGCACACCCGGGGGCACGTCGTCTTTCACGACGAGGCTGGCGCGTCGCTCTTCGCCGGCGACCACGTGCTCCCGCATATCACCCCGTCCATCGGGTTCCAGCCGGCGATCACCCGGACGGCGCTGCGCGACTACCTGGGTTCGCTGCGGCTGCTGCTGGCGCTGCCCGATTCGAGGCTGCTGCCGGCGCACGGCCCGGTCCGCGAAAGCACGCACGACCGGGTGATCGAGCTGCTCGCCCACCATGAGAGCAGGCTCGAGCGGACCCTCGAGGTCGCCAGCGGCGACCCGGTCACCGCCTACCAGGCGGCAAGCGCCATCCCGTGGACCCGCCGGCAGCGCAAGCTCGCCGACCTCGACCCGATGAACCAGCTGCTCGCGGTCGGCGAAACGGCCGCCCATCTGGAAGTCCTCGTCTTCCGCGGCCAGCTCGCCAGGCACACCTCCGCCGAAGGCGTCGACACCTACGCCCCCGCATCGCCCCAGCCCCCGGACACCCGCCCCGCCGAACCCCGCGCCCCCCGGACGCCCGCCCCCCGGACGCCCCGCCCCGCCCCGTGACGCCCGCCCCCCGGACTCCCGCCCGGCTCGCGTCCGCCCCGCCCCGCGCCGCGGACGTCCGCCCCGCTCCCGCCCTAACCCCGCTGTCCCTTTTGCCTCACCGGCCTCGCTTCAGGGCGGCCCCGGAATGTCGGTGGGGTCTGGTGGAATGTCCTCGTGACTGGAGCGGGTGAGCGGGCATGGCGCGGAACGAGCGTGCGGTACGGCCCGGCGCAGCTGGCGCGGGTGCTGCGGATGCCCGAGCCGACGCCGGAGCAGGCCGCGGTTATCGGCGCGCCGCTCGGGCCGCTCGCCGTGATCGCGGGTGCCGGGTCGGGCAAGAGCGAGACGATGGCGGCGCGGCTGGTGTGGCTGGTCGCCAACGGGATGGTGCGCCCAGACCGGGTGCTCGGCCTGACGTTCACCAGGAAGGCCGCCGCCGAACTCGCCGACAGGGTCCGCTCCCGGCTTGACCGGCTGCGCCGGGCCGAACTGGCCGGCGCGGGCGCGGCGGCCCGCGGAGGCGATGGGGGTGCCGTCGACGGCGCCCAGGGCGGTGCCCCGGGGGGTTTGGGTGGCCCGGGCGGCTTGGGCATCCCGGGCGGCCCTGGCGGCCCCGCGGAACCTGGCGGTGACGTGTGGGCAGGCGAGCCCGTGATCAGCACCTACCACTCATATGCCGGGCGGCTGGTCAGCGACCACGCGCTCAGGGAGGGCCTCGAGCCGTCGATGCGGCTGATCACTCCCGCGCTGTCGTGGCAGCTCGCCGCCTCGATCGTCGCCGCCTATGACGGGCCGATGGACGAGGTCGGGTGGACCCCGCAGACCGTCACGGCGGCGGTGCTGCAGCTTTCCGGCGAGCTCTCGGAGCACTTGCGGGAGCCGGCGGACGTGGCGGAAGTGGGCGAGTGGCTGGCCGCGCAGCAGGCGGCGCTGCCGGGCCGCCCGCCTGCCGGGGGGCGGCGGATCATCGACTCGCAGCGGGCGCGCGAGCAGCTGCTGCCGCTTGTCAGCCGGTACGCGCTGGCCAAGGCGGCCCGCGAGGTGCTCGACCATGGGGATCAGGTCGCGCTCGCGGCGCGCATCGCGTCGCGCCATCCAGAGGTCGGCGCCGCCGAGCGCGGGCGGTACCAGGTGGTGCTGCTCGACGAATACCAGGACACAAGCCACGCGCAGCTTGTGCTGCTCCGCGCGCTTTTCGGTGGCGGGCATCCAGTCACCGCGGTGGGTGACCCGTGCCAGTCGATCTACGGGTGGCGCGGCGCGAGCGCGGGCAACCTGCGGCGGTTCGCCGCGGACTTTCCCGCCAGGTCCGGGGCGGAGGCGCCGGTGCGCCTGCTGTCGACCAGCTTCCGTAACGCGGGCCGGGTGCTCGACGTGGCCGCCGTCCTGCAGGCTGAACTGCGCGCCGAGGCGCCGGACGTCCCGGTGCTCGTGGCTGCCCCCGACCGCAACGACCGGGGCAGCGTCTGCTGCGCGCTGCTGCCCACGGTGAACGACGAGGCGGACTGGGTGGCCGGCCAGGCCGCGGCGCTCCTCGCGCTGCCCGCGGGCTCCGCGCCGGACGGGCTGCCATGGCCGGACGGAAGGGCCGCCGGGGTACGGCCCAGCGACATCGCCGTGCTGTGCAGGAAACGGTCCCAGTTCGTGCCGCTGCGCCGGGCGCTGGAGGCGCGCGGCATCCCGGTCGAGGTGGTCGGGCTCGGCGGCCTGCTGAGCGTCCCCGAGGTGCAGGACGTGGTGGCGACGCTCCGGGTGCTGCACGACGCCTCCGCGTCGGAGGCGCTCGCGCGGGTGCTGACGGGGCCGCGCTGGCGGATCGGCCCCCGCGACCTCGTCGCGCTCGGCCGCCGCGCCAGGGACCTGGCCCAGGGCCTTGACGAGCCCGCCGTGTCAGCGTCGCCGGAGCCTGCGGGGGCGGACGCGGGCGCCGCGGACGCGGGCGCCGCGGGCGCCGCGGACGCGGGTGCCGCCGACGCGCTGGCGGACGCGATCACCGATCTGACCGCCGAGAGCGGTTCGCTGGTCGAGGCGCTCGACGATCTCGGCGATCCGGCCGCCTACTCGGTGGCCGGCTGCGCGCGGCTGCGCTCGCTCGCGGTCGAGACCCGGCGGCTGCGCGAGCACGTCGGCCGGCCGCTCGCCGACCTCATCGCCGAAGTCGAGCGCACGCTCAGCCTGGACATAGAGGTGGCCGCCCGTCCGGCGGGCGACCTGACCGCCGCGCGGGCTGACCTGGACGCGTTCACCGACGTGGCCGCGACTTTCGCCGGTGACCAGCCGGAGCCCACGCTCGGCGCGTTCCTGGCGTACCTGGCCGCGGCGCAGCAGGAGGAGTTCGGCCTGGAGACCGGGCGGGTCGGCGAGGCGGACACCGTCAAGCTGCTCACCGTGCACGCCGCCAAGGGACTGCAGTGGCCCGCGGTCTTCGTACCCGGGCTGGCCGCGGGGGAGCGGGCTCAGGTGTTCCCGGCGCGGCCCCGGGTCTCCACCAAATGGACGGACAACCCGCGGCTGATCCCGTTCAGCCTTCGCGGTGACGCGGCCGACCTGCCCGCCCTGCGCGGGCTCGACGCGGCGTCGATGAACGCGTTCGCCAGCGCCTGCGGAGCGCGTGACCTCGCCGAGGAACGGCGGCTCGGCTACGTGGCGGCCACCAGGGCCGCGTTCTGGCTGGGCTGCTCGGGATACTGGTGGGGGGAGGCGAGCGCGCCGCTCGGCCCTTCGGTGTTCCTCGCCGAGGTGCGCGCGGCGTGCGAGACCGGCGCGGGAACCGTACGCGGGTGGGCGGAAGAGCCTGCGGAAGACGAGCAGAACCCGCTGCTCGCCGACGTGGACGAGGCGGACTGGCCGGCCACGCCCGCCGGGCGGCACTACGAGGCGGTCAGCTCGGCGAGCCGGCTGGTCGAGGCCGCGAGGCGCCACCGCGAGCCAGCGGGCGGGCCGCTGCCCGAACGCGGGAGCGAGCAGGCGGAAAGGCCGGGCGGCGAGCGAGGACAGCGGGCTCAAGCACCCGCGGGCGGGCGGGACGAGCACAGCGAGCTCACCGATGCCGAGCGGGAACTGGTGGCGGCGTGGGACCTGGACGCGGGACTGCTGCTAGCCGAGCGTGAGCTTCACCGGCACCGTGGCCACGGGCCGGTGCCGGTGCTGCTGCCCGGCCGGCTGTCGGTGTCGGCGCTTGTCACGCTGGCCCGCGATCCGGACGAACTGGCCCGTCAGGTGCGCCGCCCGGTGCCCCGTCCGCCGGCCAGGCTGGCCCGCCGCGGCACGGAGTTCCACCGCTGGCTTGAGGAGCGGTTCGGGCAGCAGCGGCTGATCGGTGACGACGACCTGTTCGCGGACCCGGAGGAGTCCGACGACGGGCTGATCGAACTGCGGGCGCGTTTCGAGGCAGGCGAATGGGGCGGCCGGTGGCCGCGCGAGGTCGAGGTTCCCTTCGACATGCTGCTCGGCGATCGTCAGGTGCGCGGGCGCATCGATGCCGTGTTCGCCGACCGGGACGGCGGGTTCGACGTGGTGGACTGGAAGACCGGGCTGCCGCCGCGCGCGAAGGCGGAGCAGTACGCGGTGTCGGTGCAGCTCGCCGCCTACCGGCTGGCCTGGGCGGCGCTTGCCGGGGTGCCGGTGGGCCGGGTGCGCGCCGCCTTCTATTACGTGCGTTCCGACCTGACCGTGCGCCCAGCCGATCTGCTCGACGAGGCCGGGCTCGTGGCGATCATCGACCAGGTGCCGGTCTCGCCGCGCCGGACCGGCGACGCGTGAGCCGCCACCCGTCCAGGCGGCTGACCGGCCACGATCGGCTAGTCTTGCGAACGCCGCAGACGACTAGGAAGCCGAGGCCATGAACGCGACGCAGCCGGAGAGCACGCCGTCCACCTACGCCGCCGCCGGCGTGGACGAGGAGCGCGAGCAGGCCGCGTTCGGCCGCGTCATGCGCCCGTGGCTGGCCCGCACCAAGGTCCGCTCTCCGCTGGTGACCTCCATCACCGGCCTGTCCAGCGGGTACTTCGCGACGCTCATGCACCTGCCGCCCGGACCGCCGCTCGCCCTGACCACCGACGGGGTGGGGACCAAGATCCTGCTCGCCCGCGAGGCGAACCGCTGGGAGCCGATCGGCATCGACTGCGTGGCGAACAACGTCAACGACCTGATCTGCGTCGGCGCGGTGCCGCTCGCGCTGCTCGACTACATCGCCACCGACCGGATCGACGAGGGCGTGCTCGACGAGGTCGCCCGCGGGCTGTTCCTCGGCGCCGAACTGGCCGGCATCGCCATCCCGGGCGGCGAGATCGCGCAGATCGGAAACATGCTCGCGGACTCGGCGGGCGGCGGCCCGATGCTGGACCTGGTCGGCACCGCCATCGGAGCGCTGCCGCCGCTGTCGCCGGCGGCCAGCGCGCCGACCCAGGCGCCGCGGCAGTCGCAGCTCAGCGCGGCCTCCGGCCAGGTGCTCGGCAGCCAGCCGGCCTGGCGGCAGGCGGTCGACGGGAGCGCGGTCCGGCCAGGTGACGTCGTGATCGGCCTGCTCAGCTCCGGCCTGCACAGCAACGGCTACTCGCTGGCCAGGCACGCGCTGTTCCGCAAGGGGGGCATGTCGCTGACCGACCTGGTGCCGGGCACCGGCCGCAGGCTAGCGGATGCGCTGCTGCAGCCCACCCGGGTCTACGTGAAGGCGGCCGAGGCGCTGTGGGCGGCGGGCATCACCCCGCACGGGATGGCGCACATCTCCGGCGGCGGGCTGCTCAACCTCGCCCGGCTCGCGGCCGACGTGTCCTACGAGCTCGACGCGATGGTGCCCGCGCCCGAGATCTTCACGCTGATCGCCGAGCGCGGCGAGATCCCGCCCGCCACGATGTACGCGACGTTCAACATGGGCCTCGGGTTCTGCGTCGTCGTGTCCAAGTCCGACCACCAGGCGGCGCTTGCCGCGCTGAAGCAGGCCGGCGAGGACGCGGCCCGCGTCGGCTGGGTGACCGGGCGTGCGGGCAAGATGGTGTCGATCCCGGCGGCCGGCCTCGCCGGCAAGGGAGAGGCCTTCGAACCGGTACGTTAGGTTGCATGGACGTTCGGGAGTATGCCGCGGCGAACGCCGCCGAGTTTTCCCAGGCACTGCGCCAGTGGCTGGCGATCCCTTCGGTTTCCGCCGACCCGGCGCGCCACGCTGACGTGCGCCGGTCGGCCGAATGGCTCGCCGACTACCTCGGCAGGACCGGCTTCCCGGTCGCGGAGGTCTGGGAGACCAAGGGCCTGCCCGCCGTCTACGCGCACTGGCCGGCCGCCGGCGAGAACGCGCCGCGCGTGCTCGTGTACGGCCATCACGACGTGCAGCCTGCCGACCTGGCGGACGGCTGGGACAACCCGCCCTTCGATCCCGTGCAGAAGGGCGACCTGATCTACGGCCGGGGCGCCTCAGACGACAAGGGCCAGGTGCTGTTCCACGCGCTCGGCTTGCGCGCGTGCCTGGCGGCCTCCGGCGCCACGGCGCCGCCGGTGTCGCTGACGATGCTGATCGAGGGCGAGGAGGAGGTGGGCTCGCCGAACTTCGCCGCGCTGCTGCGGGAGCGCAAGGACCAGCTCGGCCCGGACGTGATCGTGATCAGCGACACCACGATGTGGGCGGCGGACATCCCGTCGATCTGCACCGGCATGCGCGGCCTGGCCGAGGCCGAGATCACCGTGACCGGCCCCTCGCGCGACCTGCATTCGGGCTCGTTCGGCGGCGGCGTGCCGAACCCCGTGCACGCCCTGGCCGCGCTGCTGGCCGGCCTGCACGACGCCGACGGCCGGGTGAGGCTGCCCGGCTTCTACGACGACGTCGTCCCGCTGCCGGACCAGGAGCGGGACCTGCTCGCGAAGCTGCCCTTCGACGAGAAAGAGTGGCTCATCGACGCCGGCGGCAGCGGCGCGGCCTGCGGCGAGGCCGGCTTCACCACGCTCGAGCGGATCTGGGCCCGGCCGACCGCGGAGGTCAACGGCGTCTGGGGCGGCCACACCGGCCCGGGACCCAAGACGATCATCCCGCGCGAGGCACACGCCAAGGTCTCGTTCCGGCTGGTCGCCGACCAGGAGCCGGCCGCCGTAATCGCATCCCTGCGCGACTACGTCGATTCATCGACCCCGAACGGGCTCGTGGCGACCCTCACTCCCGGAAACGGAGTACGCCCGTGCAGGTCGGCGATCGACTCCCCTGCCGTGGCGGCTGCCCGCCGGGCCATGGAGCGGGCTTTCGGGCGGCCGGTGCTTTTCACCAGGGAGGGCGGCAGCGGCCCGGAGGCCGACCTGGCCGACATCCTGGCCGCGCCGCTCGCGTTCGTGGCGGTAGGCCTTGACGCGGACCGCATTCACGCACCCAATGAATACGTGGACCTATCCCGGCTGCTGCGCGGCGCCGAGACAGCCGCCTACCTCTGGGAGGAACTCGCGGCCGCAGGCGCGGGCCCGCGTTGAGCGTCCTGCCAGGCACCCAGGAGTCCGGCGCCGGCCCGCTAGGACGGCTCGCGCTCGCGCGCTCCACCCTGGACAGGGCGACGGACCGGCGCGCCGACGCCGGCTGGGTCGAGGCGGCGTGGGCGGACCCGCGCACGCGGGTGCTCGTGGTGAGCGACTCCCAGGCGCTCGTCCGGTCCGACGGCAGCCGGCCGGAACTGGTTCTGCTGTCGCCGGCCGACGCGCCCGAGGGCACCAGGTTCCTGCTCGGGGTCGGTGACGAGGGCGTCGCCTACTTCGGGGTGAGCGGCGTGCTCGGCACAGTCACCACCGGTCGTTCCGGGGACGATGTCATCAAGCCCATGTCGCTGCGGCAGGTTGGCGCGGTGCTCAGCGACCGGGACTCCGGGCTGCTGACCCACGCGGTCGCGCTCGCGTACTGGCACGACACGCACACCCACTGCCCGCGGTGCGGCACCCCGACGGTGCCCGCGCCGGCCGGGCACCTGACGACCTGCCCCGCGGACCGGACCGAGCACTTCCCGCGGCTCGACCCGGCGGTGATCATGCTGGTCACCGACCCGGACGACCGGTGCCTGCTGGCACGGAACGCGGCCTGGCCGCAGCGCCGGATGTCGGTACTCGCCGGGTTCGTGGAGCCGGGGGAGTCGATCGAGCAGGCAGTGGCGCGGGAGGTCTTCGAGGAGACCGCCATCACGGTCGGGCAGATCCGCTACCTGGGCAGCCAGCCGTGGCCGATGCCGCGCAGCCTGATGCTCGGTTTCCAGGCGGTCGCGGCGGCCGGGCAGCGGATCGTGGTCGACAGGCAGGAGATCGGCGAGGCGCGCTGGTTCAGCCGTGCCGAGTTGCGCGCCAGCATCGACGACGGCGAGCTCGCCGTCGCCCCGTCGTCCTCGATCGCCCGGCGGCTGATCGAGTACTGGTACGGCGCCGGGCTTCCCGACGGCCCGCGAGGCAGGGTCAGCCGCTGACGCTGGGGCCGGCCTTGGTGATGGTGATGCGCAGCAGCACCCGCTGCTCCGACTCCATCGCGGCCCGGTATTCGTCCCAGTCGGGATGCTCGCCCGAGATGCGCCGGTAGTAGTCGACGAGGCCGTCCATCGCGGCCGGCAGTGCCACGATGTCCGCCGTGCCCTCGATCTGCGCCCACTGGCCGAAGAACGTGTCGGGGAACACGCACAGCCACACCCGCGGGTCACGGCGGATGTGCCGGACCTTGTACGCCGTCTGCCTTGTGCTGATGACCACGTGACCCGCGTCGTCGACGCCGGCGGTCACCGGCGATAGCTGCGGCGTTCGGTCTGCCTTGAGGGTGCCGAGCACCGCGTGATGCCGCGTGCGGACGAAATCGAGCGCTGCCTCAATGTCCATGGCTACATCCTGGCACCGCTCCGGGCCGCTCGCGCGGTCCGCGCCGCGAGCGGCGGTGCCCGGGCCCGCGGCGCGGCGTCGGATCGGAATAGCGGGCTGCGTCGCGATATCCCCGCTCGTCACGCTCGGCGCGGTTCACGGGATACGCGCCTGGTGGCCCGCCAGGCAACGCCGCTCGCCTGAGCGGGCGGACCCGCTTTCGCTATGATCGCTGTGACCTGGCCCCGCGGTGAGAGGCGGCGCGCATGATCGAGGCAACGGCGCTACCAGCGCCCTGGCAAGTCAGCTTCCGGGCCGGCGACCACGAGGGCCGCGCCGACACCGTCAAGGACGGCGCCGGCGGCTCGACGGGAATGCGGCCGCACGAACTGCTGGCAGCGTCGCTGGCCACATGCATGACCATCTCCGCGCGGATGGCGCTGGCGGACCTGGGCGTTACCGACGGCGAGGTGCGCGTGCGCGTTCACCTGGAACGCGAAGAATCAGCCACGCGCTTCCGGTACGAGCTCATCCTCGACCCGGCGCTTGAACCCTGCCGGCCGGCAGTCCTGGAGCGCGTCGAACGCTCGCCCGTACGCGCCACGCTGAGCAAGCAGCTGATCTTCGAATCCGCCTGACCGGCGCGGGAGCCGGCTCCGCCTGGGCCGGGCGCGGGACCCGGGCTCCGCCTGGGCCAGATGCGCTTATGCCCCGAATAGTCTGGGCCAGATGCGTCCCCGGCGCGGTTACAGTGAACCGTGGCGAGCACGCGGGACTGGTTCGAGAGCGTCGCCGAGGCGCGCCGGCGGGCCAGGCGGCGGCTGCCGAAGTCCGTCTTCCTGGCCCTGGAGGCCGGCGCCGAGGCGGGCGTCAGCCGCGCGGACAACGTCGCAGCCTTCCGCGAGATCAGGTTCGCCCCGCCGCGGCTCGCGGACCTGCCCGCCGCCCGCGACCTGGGCACCACCGTCCTCGGCGTCCGGGTCGAGCTGCCCGTGATCGCCTCCCCGGTCGGCGCGCAGGCGGTGCATCCGCTTGGCGAGATCGCCGTCGCCCGGGGCACCCGCGACGCGGGTACCGCGATGGGACTGAGCGAGTTCGCCAGCAAGCCGGCCGGCGAGGTGGCACGGGTCAACCCCAAGCTGTTCTTCCAGGTGCACTGGTCCGCGGACCGCGACACGCTGCTGGCTCGGGCCCGGCGCGCGCGCGACAGCGGCGCGACGGCGCTGATCCTCACCCTTGACTGGTCGTTCCCCGGGGGACGTGACTGGGGCAGCCCCGCCATACCGGAGACGATGAACCTGCGGACGATGCTCAGGTACGCGCCCCAGGGGCTGGCCAGGCCCGGCTACCTGCTCGGCTGGCTGCGGCAAGGCGGCCTGCCCGGCCTCACCGTCCCCAACATGGCCCGCCCTGGCGAGCCGGCCCCCGGCTTTTTCGCCGCCTACCGCGACTGGATGGCTGTCAAGCCCACCACCTGGGACGACATCGCCTGGCTTCGCGAGCAGTGGGGCGGGCCGTTCATGATCAAGGGCGTGATGCGCGCCGACGACGCCCGTCGCGCGGTCGACATCGGCGCCACCGCGATCTCCGTCTCCAACCACGGCGGCAACAACCTGGACGGCACGCCCGCCCCGGTCCGCGCGCTCCCGGCCGTGGTGAAGGCGGTCGGCGGCCAGGCCGAGATCCTGCTCGACGGCGGCATCCGCCGCGGCGGCGATGTGGTCAAGGCGCTCGCGCTCGGCGCCCGCGCCGTCATGATCGGCCGCGCCTGCCTCTGGGGCCTGGCGGCCGCCGGCCCGGCCGGCGTCCGCAACGTCTTCGACATCCTGCGCGGCGGCATCGACTCGACCCTGCTGTCCCTGGGCCGCCCGTCAGTGCACGACCTGACCCCGTCCGACGTGATCGTGCCCGGCCACTTCAGCCATGGGCTCGACAACATGCCGTCCTGATTACAGGCCGGCTTGAGGCCGTGACGACCCCTGGCGCGCCTGGCGCTTCCATTATCTCGGCAAAAGCGACATAACGCCTGCCGCGTCCTTCCCGCCCGCGCTGTCCTGGCGGGGCGGGCGCCGCGCGGTCGCGCATTGCGCCCGCGGCAACCCGGGTATGTTTCCTGCGGGGGATGAGGAGACGAGCATGGACGAGAGCCGGGCGCGAGCGCTGCTGCGCGCTGAGCGCGCCGAGGTGACTGAGCTGCTTCAGGAGACGGAAAGGGCGGCGGGCTCCGAACGCGAGTCCGCGCAGGGTCCCCAGGACTACGCGGACGCGGCCGGCGTGCTTTCCGGAAAGGCCGAGGGCGAGGCGATCGCCAACGACCTGCGGCAGCGCATCGCCGTTATCGACCGGGCGCTGGCGCGCCTGGAGGCGGGCACCTACGGCCGTTCTGTGCTCAGCGGCAAGCCGATCCCCGACGAGCGGCTCGAGGCTGACCCGGCCGCGGAACTGACCGTCGACGAGGCGCGAGCGCAGCGGTAAGGCCGGGTCCCAAGCGTCCGCTGCCGCGGCGGCGCGGTCCGGGTGCCCGTGGTCGGCGGCCGCCACGGCCCGTTCCGGGAAAAGCTAGGTTGCGGGGCCGGTGCCGGGTCCAGGCCGGACACCTGGTAGAGCGCGCCCGTGAGGTGACGAGCGCGCCTACTTGCGCCGCTGCGGCGGCCGGAAGGCGGAGACCAGGCGGGCCACCAGCGTCGCGAGGAAGATCTGGCCGAACATGGCCTCCATCACGGCGACCGCCCGCCCGGCGTCGCTCGCCGAGGTGAAGTCGCCGTAGCCGAGGGTGGTCAGCGTGGTGAAGCTGAAGTACTGGAATGTCTTGGTGTCGCCGGGCTGCCCGTTGGCGAAGAACGGCGTCCCGCTCAGCACGTTCATCGCGCGGAAGAAGGCGGCGAACATCAGCCCGATGATCATGTAGGCGCTCACCGCTGCGTAGATGCTCTGCACGGTGACCGACTCGCTGGCCAGTATCCGGCGCACGATCGCCACGACCGCGGCGAGCAGGACCAGCCCGGTCCACAGTTCCGCCACGCCGACCGCGTCCGCGAACGGCCGGGACAGCGCGAGCCCGATCGCCACCGCCGAGCCGGCCGTGATGACGGCGGCGACCAGGCGCGCGGCCCACCTGGGCATCAGCGCATTGCGGAGCGCGAGCAGCATGGCCCCGACGAACACCGCGATCTGAACGGCGTTGATGAACGAGCCCGTGACGAACGCCGAGAGCAGGTAGCCGGCTATCAGCAGGAGCAGCAGGAGGCCGTACCGCGCCCTGTCCGGGGGCTCGGGGCCGCGTGCGCCGTCCTCCGGCGCCGTGCCGGTTTCTGGCCGGCCCCCGCCGGATGCGCCGCTCATGCTCACTGATTGTCGGTTCGCCGGCCGGCGCCGGGCTCGCCCGGCCGGGGTGACTGGCGCAGGCGCGAAATGCCGCAAGTCGGGCCGGTAGCCACAGTGCGCCGCGCGAGGGGCGCCCGGCATCACCGGCGTGGGCGTCATTCACGGTAACTTGGACCAGCCATGAAAATCCTGATCTACGGCGCCGGCGTCATCGGCCAGGTGTACGGGGGCCGGCTGGCTCAGGCCGGGCACGCCGTGACACTGCTGGCCCGGGCGCCCGCCTCCCGGGCCCTAGCGGAGCAGGGCGTGAGGCTGCGCGGCGACGGCGAAACCGTGCGCCACGTCCTGCCGGTGGTCACCCAGATCCCCCCGGACCAGGCATTCGACGTGATCTTCGTCTGCGTCCGGCAGGACCAGCTCGCTCCGGTCCTGCCCGAGCTCGCCGAGACCACCCATGGCCTTGTGGTATTCCTGCTCAACCACTGCGCCGGGCTGACAGGGATCCGCGGCCTGCTCGGGCCGGACCGCGTGCTGTTCGGCTTTCCCGGCCTGGGCGGCGGCCGTGCGGCGGACGGTGCGATCGAGTACATCCAGATCCGGCAGCAGCACACCACGCTCGAGCGGGACGACGCCGTGGCCAGGATGCTGCGCGAGGCAGGCTTCGCCGTGGACGTGTGCGGTGACATGGATGGCTGGCTTAAGACGCACGCGGTCTTCGTGACCGCGATGGGCGCCGCCATCCTCGCCGCGCAAGGGGACAGCGTTGCCCTTGCCGCGGATCCCGCCGCGGTCCGTGCCCTGGTGGCCGCCGTCGGCGAGGGCTTCGGCGCGCTGGCCCGCCAGGGCGTCGCGGTGGTGCCGCGGCCGCTCCGGCTCATCTTCACCTCCGTACCGCGATTCGCCGCCGTCCGCTACTGGCGCGCGCAGTTGCGCGGACCTGTCGGCACGCTGGCCATCGCCCCGCACATCCGCGTCACCCGAGACAGTGAGTTCCCCGTGCTGGTAAAAGGGGTGCGCGAGCTCGTCGCCGGGTACGGGCCGACCCCGCACCTCGACCGCCTGCTCGCCGGCATCGGCGGGCACGCTGCCGGGACTGGGAGTGAGTTAGGCCGGAACGCCTGAATCGCGCCGTGGCGGGACGGCGGTTCCCGAGTGCCGCAATGCCTCCATTTAGCCTGCGAGTGGCCAGTGAGCTTCGGTTTCCAGGCGATGAGTACGAGACCATTCGCATGGCCAGATTCCAGTGCGGCGGCTGGGAAATGAAATGAAACTGAGGGTGGCCTAGGTCCATCTGCTGCGAGACCTCTTGCTCTTTTCAGCACCATCTAAGGCCCGAGACGATGGGCTGAACGCGTGAAAAAGGGGGAGGAATGATGGGTAACGGAGCGGAAACGCCGCTTGCCGGGAAAGATCCGATCGCCATTGTCGGTATCGGGTGCAGGTTCCCCGGTGGTATCGACAGCCCCGAATCCTACTGGGAATTTCTTGCCGCTGGCCGTGACGCGCTGGTAGATATTCCGCGAGGTCGATGGCGAGTCGAGAAATTTTACGACCCGGACCTGGCCCCCGGGACCAGCCGGGTGCGCCGTGGCGGATTCCTTGCCGGTCCCATCGACGAATTCGACGCCGCCTTCTTCGGGATTTCACCTCGCGAGGCCGAGCATATCGATCCGCAGCAGCGGCTTCTCCTCGAAGTGACCTGGGAGGCCCTGGAGAACGCCGGGGCGCCGCTGGAGCGGCTGGCGGGCTCGGATACCGCCGTGTTCATCGGCGGATTCACCCTGGACTACGGGCAGCTCCAGTTCGCTGGCGCCGACCGCTCCAGCGTGGCCGCGCACACGGCCACCGGCGTGGTCATGACCATGCTGGCCAACCGCATCTCGCACGCCTTCGACTTCACCGGCCCCAGCGTGGCGCTGGACACCGCGTGCTCGTCGTCGCTGGTGGCAGTCCACCTCGCGTGCCATTCGCTCTGGGCGGAAGAATGCGGCACGGCCCTGGCCGGCGGCGTGAACCTGATGCTGACCCCGAACTTCACCATCGCGGCGTCCCAGGGCGGGTTCCTGTCGCCCACCAGCCATTCCCGTGCCTTCGACGCCCGGGCCGACGGCTATGTCCGGGGCGAGGGCGCGGGCGTGGTCGTGCTCAGGCGGCTGGCCGACGCGCTGCGCGACCGCGACCAGGTGCACGCGGTGATCCTCGGGACGGCCGTCAGCCAGGACGGGCGTACCAACGGGATCACCGTGCCGAACGGCGAAAGCCAGATGCTCGCCATGCGGCACGCGCTGACGGAGGCGGCCGTGCCGGCCTGGTCCGTCGGGTATGTCGAGGCGCACGGTACCGGCACTCCGGTCGGCGACCCGATCGAGGCAAACGCCATCGGCGAGGTCTATGGCGCTGGTTCCGGCCGGCCCGCAGGCGACCCGTGCCTGATCGCGTCGGTCAAGACCAACATCGGCCACCTCGAGGCGGCGGCCGGGGCCGCCGCCCTGATCAAGGCCGTGCTCTGCCTCCAGCATCGCCAGGCCCCCCCGCACCTGCACCTGACCACGCTGAACCCGGCGATCGACCTGACCGGCCTGCGGCTGCGGATACCCGCCGTCAGCGAGCCCATCGCCGAGCACGACGGGGTGGTGCGGGCCGCCGTCAACTCGTTCGGGTTCGGCGGGACCAACGCACACGCCGTGCTGGAAAGCGCGCCAGTTCCCGTCAGCCCCGCGACGGCCGCGGGCCCGGGCGGCCCGCGCCGGGCCGATCCGCTGCCGGGCATTTTCCCGGTATCGGCGCGCAGCGCGGGCGCGCTGGCCGACCTCGCCGGCAAGTACGCCGAGGCGCTGCACAGCCCGGAGCAGGTCAGCTTGCTCGGGTCGGCCACCGCGCACCGCCGCACGCACCACCGGCAGGCCCGGCTCGCGGTGGTCACTGACGACCCGCGGGTGCTGCGGGAGGGGCTGGCCAGCGTCGGCGCCGGGCAGCCGCATCCGGCCGTGCACCTGCCTGCCGGACCGGTGGCCGGCTCGCCGCTCGCCTTCGTCTACACCGGCATGGGCCCGCAGTGGTGGGGAATGGGCCGCGACCTGCTTACTCGCAGTCCGGTCTTCCGCGCCGCGATCGACCGGTGCGACGCGGCGCTCGGCCGCCTGGCCGGCTGGTCGCTGACCGGCGAGCTGTTCGCCAGCGAGGCCGCGTCACGGATGGGCGAGACGGCGATCTCCCAGCCGGCCAACTTCGCGCTCCAGGTCGCCCTCACCGAGTTGTGGGCCTCGCTCGGAATAAGGCCGGACGCGATCGTCGGGCACAGCGCCGGCGAGATCGCCGCGGCGTACGTGGCCGGGGCCCTCACCTTCGAGGACGCGGTCACGGTCATCTACCACAGGGCGAGGCTGCAGCACCAGACCACGGGCTCGGGCCGGCTGATCGCGGCGGCCATCTCCGCGGAACGCGCGTGCGAGCTGCCATCCGTCGCGGCTGGACGGATCGCGATCGCCGCGGTCAACAGCCCGGTATCGGTGGCGCTCGTCGGCCAGGTTCCCGACCTCGAAGAGGTCAAGGCGATGCTGGACGCCGAGGATGTGTTCTGCAGGTTCGTGGACGGCGCGGTCCCCTTCCACAGCCCGCTGATGGATCCGCTCGAGCCCGAGCTGCGGGAATGCCTGGCCGGCGTCGCCCCCGTGGCGCCGGCCATTCCGCTGTACTCGACGGTGACCGGACGCCGGGTGACCGCCGTGGCGCACGATGCGAACTACTGGTGGGGCAACGTTCGTGACCAGGTCCGGTTCATGGACGGGACCCTGGCGATGATCGACGACGGGATCACCGCGTTCGTGGAGGTCGGGCCGCATCCGGTGCTGAGCCGGTCGGTCGCGGACTGCCTCAGCGCCCGCGGACGGCACGGCTTCACGGTGCCGTCGCTGAAGCGTGGCAAGGAGGATCCCGTGACGATGGCGCACGCGTGCGCGGAACTGTACGTCGCGGGTTACGCACCCGACTGGGACGCCTTCTACCCAGGTGGCTCCTTCCAGCGGCTGCCGTCCTATCCGTGGCAGCGCGAACGATACTGGAAGGAAGCTGAAGCCACTCGCCGTGACCGGCTCGGGGAGCTCGAGCACACCCTCCTCGGTGCGGGCGGCGACCTGCCACTGCCTGCCTGGCGCCGCTACCTGGACGGCACCAGGCCCGCCTACCTCACCGATCACCGCGTCATGGACAGCAACCTGTTCCCCGGCGCGGGGTACGTGGAGATGGCCCTGGCGGCCGGCCGTTCCCTGTTCGGCGCTGCGCGCTGCGTCGCCGAGCACGTCCGGTTCGAGGCGCCCGTGATCATCCGGCCGGGTGTCACCTACGTGCTCGACACCACGGTCGACCGTGTGACGGGCCGCGTGGCCATCTTCGGCCGTCAGCCGGACAGCACGCACTGGGTCAGGCACGCGTCGGCACGGCTCGCCCCGGCCGCCGTGTCCCGGCCCGTCCTCGAGCTCGACGCCATCCGCGCCAGGTGCCCCCGGCGGCAGGACGGCAGCGAGTTCTACACGGCCATCCGCGGTCACGGCTTCGACTACGGCCCCGCGTTCCGGCCCATCGCCCAGCTGTGGCTGGGCGATGGCGAAGCGCTGGGCGAATTCAGGTCCGGCGCGCTCGCCCCGAGCGCGCAGGACGACCTCGTCCTCGATCCGGTCGCGCTGGACGCGTGCTTCCAGACGCTGCTCCCGCTGATCAGCCCCGCCGTGGAGGAGCACGCGGCGCTGTTGCCTGTCGGCGTCGACCGCGTCATCGTGCACGACCGCCCGAGCGGCGCGTTGTGGGTGCACGCGTCAGCGACCCGGGCGGCCGGCGACGATCTCACCGGTGACGCGGTCCTGGTTACCGCCGATGGCGAAGCGGTCATCGAGGTGCGCGGGCTCCATGCCCGGAGCGTCGGTGCCGAGCAGGAAACGCGGGCCAGGCTGGGGAGCCGCTGGCTTTACGAGGTGACCTGGGAGGCGGCTGAACTCGCCGCGGGGGAGAGCGTCCCGCCTGGCCGCTGGCTGGTGCTCGCCGATCGGCGCGGGGTCGCCGGCCAGATCGCCGGCCAGCTGACCGCGGCCGGTCATGCGGTCGTCGTCGCCCGCCCGGCCACCGTGGACCTGGACGCGGTCGTCCGGGATACCGCGGGCAGCGGTGACATGCCGGTGCGCGGGGTCATCTACCTCTCGCCGGCCGACCTGGACAGCGAGGCCGAGCCCGCGCCTGATGCGGTGGCCGCGGGCCTTAAGCCGCTTCTGCGCCTCGTGCAGAAACTGGACGCCGACGGCCTCGCCTGGCCGCTCACCATCGTGACCATCGGGGCGCAGCCAGCCGGTGACGGGGTCGACCGCGCCGGACTCCTGCAGGCCCCGCTGTGGGGAATCGGGCGCGTGCTGCACCAGGAGTCGCTCGCACTGCGGACCCGGCTGCTGGACCTGGACCCGCGGCGGCCGGTCACGGACATTGCCGAGGTGGTGACCGAAATACTCCAGGCCGCTCCTGAGGAAGACCAGGTGGCCTGGCGTGGCGGTGAGCGGCGGGTGGCCAGGCTCCAGCCCGCGCCGCGCGATTGCGGCTCGGTGCCGGTCACGCTCCGCCCGGACGCGAGCTACCTCGTCACGGGCGGGACGGGCAGTCTCGGGCTGGTGTATGCACGGTGGCTGGCCGAGCATGAGGCACGGCGCATCGTGCTGCTGTCCCGCACGCCGCTGCCGCCGCGAAGCCAGTGGGATGACCTGCCGCCAGAACACGCCGCCAGGCAGCAGGTGATCTCCGCCATCCGGAGCATCGAGGAACTCGGCGCCATCGTGGAGACCGTCAGCCTCGACGTTGCCGACGAGGCCGGATTGCGGGCCCTTGTCGAGCGGCGGCGCGCCGCGCACCTGCCGCCGATCCGCGGCGTGATCCACGCGGCCGGCACCGTACAGGACCAGGTCATGGTCAAGATGACCGACGATCAGCTCGATCGCGTGCTCCGGCCCAAGGTCGGCGGCGCCTGGGCGCTGCACAGGGCGTTCGCGGCCCAGCCGCTCGATTTCTTCGTTCTGTTCTCCTCGGTCAGCTCGGTCCTGGTGACGGCCGGGCAGGGTAACTACGCCGCGGGGAACGCCTTCCTCGACGGGCTCGCGCACTGCCGGCGGGCCAGCGGGCTGCCGGCGCTGTCGCTCAACTGGGGTCCGTGGGACAGCGGGATGATCGCCCAGCTGCAGCTCCAGCCGTTCTACCAGCGGCGCGGCCTGGATCTGATCCCCGAGGAGACCGGCGTGGAGATCTTCTCCGAACTCCTCGGGTCGTCGCGGGTGCAGCAGGTCGTGGTGTCGGCCGACTGGCCCACGCTGGTCGCGAGCTACCCGATCGTGCCCAGGCTCATCGAGCACCTGGCACAGGAAGACCAGCACGCGGCGGATGGCGATCGGGCCGGCGTTGCCTCGGTCGCCGAGCGGCTCGCCGCCGCGTCCGCCGCGGACCACCTCGCCGTCGTGGCGGACTGCTGCGCGGAGATCATCGGCGGCGTGCTGCGGATACGACCGGACAGCCTGGGCCGGAACATGCCGCTCAACCAGCTAGGGCTCGACTCGATGATCGCGGTCGAGCTTCGCATCCGGCTGGAGCAGGCGTTCGGCGTCGCGCCGAAGATGGTGTTCCTGCTGCAAGGCGCCACCGTCGACGGCGTCGCCGCCTACCTGGAGGAAAGGCTGGTTTCCCCGGCCGGCGACGCGCAGGCGCAGGACCTGGCGACACTCCTCGCCGACCTCGGCCCGGAGGCCACCGAAGAACTGATCGCGCAGGTCACACGGCCCACCACGAAGGGATCGGACCGATGACCGACCTTGCCGGGCAGCTCGCGCGGCTGTCTGCGCAGCAGCGCGCCAAGCTGATCAGCCTGCTTCGCCAGCAGCGGGCCGGCGCCGGCCGGCCCGCGGACACGGGCATCCCCGCCACCGGGATCGCCCGGGCGCCGCGGCACGGGGACATCGTCCCGCTGTCGTTCGCTCAGGAGCGCATCTGGTTCCTCGAGCAGTTCAACCCGGGCACGGCTTTCCGCAACATGTCCGGGGTGGCCCGGATACCCGTGCCGGTGGAGCCGGAGATGTTCACCGGCTGCGTCGACGCGGTGGTCGCCAGGCACGACATCCTGCGCACCCGGTTCGGCCTGCGGGACGGTGAGCCAGCCGGAACGGTCGAGGACAAGGTGCGCGTCCCGGTCCGGGTCCTCGGCGAACTGCCGCGCGAGGAACGCGAGCAGCTCTTCCAGCAGGACGCCACGCGGCCGTTCGACCTGCGGGCGGCTCCGCTGCTGCGGGTGACGATCGCACCGGACGGCCCGGCTACCTTCGTCCAGCTGACGATGCATCACATCGTCTCCGACGGCTTCTCAACCGGGGTGTTCTTCGCCGAGCTCGGCGAGCTGTACCGGCTGCGGCTGGCCGGGATGCAGGCCGGGCTCCCGCCGCTGCCGTTTCAGTTCGCCGACGTGGCCGCCCGGGAGCGCCGGCAGTCCTGCGGCCAGGCGCAGGCCGGATCGATCGAGTACTGGTCCGCGCAGTTGCGCGGCGCCCCACGGCAGCTCACGCTGCCGGGGGATTACCCGCGCCCGGCCCGGCAGACGTACCGCGGCAAGCGCCTGCCGGTCGAGTTCGCCGGCGATGTGGCCGGACAGGTGCGGCTGCTGAGTCAGCGGCACGGCGTCACCCCGTTCGTCACCGCGCTGGCAGCGCTCACCGTGGTCCTGTCCAGGTACGCGGCGCAAGACGACATCGTCGTCGGCGTCCCGGTCGCCAACCGGGAGCAGCGTGGCGTCGAGCAGCTCATCGGGCCGTTCCTCAACACTCTGGCGCTGCGCTTGGACCTCAGCGGCAACCCGTCGTTCGCCGAGCTGAGCCAGCAGGTCAGCCGGGTGTTCCTGGCCGGGCTCGAGCACCAGGAGGTGCCGTTCGAGCGAGTCCTGCAAGCCGCCGGAAGCGCCCGCGACCCCAGCCGCAGCCCGCTGTTCCAGGTGGTGTTCAACTTCCAGGCGGACCAGTCGTCGGCCGGCACGCCGGGATCGGAGCTACGGGACCTGCACAACGGCGGGTGCGACTTCGACCTGCTGTTCAACGTCGTCGCCGCCGCCGGCGGCATGACCGCGCATATCGACTACTACGCCGACGTCTACCGCGAGGCGACCGTGGCCGGGATCGCCGCCGCCTTCCAGGCGGTGCTGCGCGCGGCGGCGAGTGACCCTCACCTGCCCGTCGCCGCGCTGCCGCTGCTGTCAGCGGGCGTGTGTCAGCGCCCCGCCGCAGAGGCGGCCGGGCCCGCCATGGCGTACGACCAGGAATGCCGCGTCCACGACCTCGTCTTGCGCGCGGCGCGCAGCCACCCCGGCCGGGTGGCCCTGATCGAGGGGGACAAGCAGCTCAGCTACGGTGACATCGACGCTCGTTCCGCGGTCATAGCAGCCGAACTGCGGCGGGTGGTGGCCGCGCCGCCAGGCGCGCACGTCGCGATTTGCCTGCCCAGGTCCGCGGACATGATCGTCGCGATTGTCGGCGTGCTGCGCGCGGGCTTCAGTTACATTCCGCTGGACCCGGCATACCCGGCGCAGCGGCTCGACTTCATCTGCAGGGACGCCGGGGTGGCCGCGGCGCTGACCCGCGGCGACGTCGTCGATGTGCCCGGCCTGGCCGATGTTCCCGTAATCAGGATGGACGGCCTGGCCGCCGGCCAGGTCCCCGAGCCCGAGGACAGCCAGGTGACCGCCAGCGAGTGCGCGTACACCATCTACACCTCGGGCTCCACCGGACAGCCCAAGGGCGTTCAGGTCTCGCACCGCAACGTCGTCAACTTCCTCAAGTCCATGCGCGAGCGTCCCGGCCTGCGGCGCGCCGACGTGCTGCTGGCGGTGACAAGCCCGTCCTTCGACATCGCCCTGCTGGAGATGCTGTTGCCGCTGACCGTCGGCGGCCGGGCCGTGGTGGCGCGCACCGAGGAAGCCGCCGACGGGCGCCGGCTCGCCGAACTGCTCCAGACCTGCCAGGTGACTGTCATGCAGGCGACCCCTGCCACGTGGCAGCTGATGCTTGACAGCGGCTGGCGCGGCCGCCCGGGCCTGCGGGCGCTGTGCGGCGGCGAGGCCTTCCCGCCCGCGCTGGCCGGGGCCCTGCTCGCCCGCTGCGGCGAGGTATGGAATATGTACGGTCCGACGGAGACGACCGTCTGGTCGGCGGTCCACCGGGTGACCGCCGAGGACGTGGCGGCAGGCTCCATCCCCATCGGCCGGCCGATCGCCAACACCACGGCCTTCATCCTCGACGCGGGGCTGAACCCGGTCCCCTCCGGGGTACTCGGTGAGCTGTGCATCGGCGGCGACGGCGTCTCCATCGGCTATTACGGCCGGCAAGACCTGACCGCGGACCGCTTCGTGCGGCTGCCGTTCCTGCCCGCCCAGCGCGTCTACCGGACCGGGGACCTCGCAAGGACTCGCCCGGACGGGACCATCGAGTTCGCCGGGCGCCGCGATCACCAGGTCAAGATCCGCGGCTTCCGGATCGAGCTCGGCGAGATAGAAGCGGTTCTCGCCGCTCATCCCGACGTGGCGCGGGCGGTGGCAATGGCCGTCGAGGGCCGCGCGGGTGACAGGGAGATCGTCGCCTATGTCTGCCCGGCTGGCCGGCCAGAACCGCAGCCGAGGCAGCTGCAGGCCTTCGCCGAGCAGCGGCTGCCCGACTACATGGTGCCGGCCCGGGTGGTGGTGCTTGAGAAGCTTCCGCTCACGCCAAACGGCAAGATCGACCGCAGCAGCCTGGCGAACCAGGACGCGCTGTCGCAGCCGGACCAGCTCGCCCAGGCCGCACAGGTGCCCCGCATCCTGCCGCCCCGCACGCAGACCGAACAAGCCATCGCAGCGATCTGGCAGGAGTTGCTCGGCCTGCCCGAAGTGGGAGTCGAGGACAACTTCTTCGAACTCGGCGGGCACTCGCTGCTGGCGACCAAGCTCGTCTTCCGCGTGCACGACGTGCTGGGCGCCGACCTGCCGCTCACCGCCCTGTTCGACGGCGAGCCCACCATCGCGCGGCTGGCCAGCCTGGTCAGCGCGGGCAACGAGGACGCGTCCGCCGCGGACAGCTTCCTCGACCTGGAGGCCGAAGCCCGGCTGGCCGGTGACGTCCGCCCGGTTCCGGGCGCCCACGTGCACTCGGTCCGCCATCCGCAGCACGTCTTCCTGACCGGGGCGACAGGCTTCGTCGGCGCGTTCTTGCTCGCCCAATTGCTGCGGACCACCCAAGCGTCCGTGTTCTGCCTGGTACGCGCGGCCTCGGCGGACGAGGGCCTGCAGCGGATCCACGACGCCATGGCCGAGTTCGGCATCTGGGATCCAGCGGCGGCAGAGCGTGTCATCCCGGTCCCCGGCACCCTGAGCCGTCGGCGACTAGGGCTGGACAGGCCGCAGTGGCAGCACCTGGCCGCGATGTCCGACGTCATCTACCACTGCGGCGCCGAGGTGAACTTCCTGCGCAAGTACCACGAGCTCAAGCCCGCCAACGTGCTCGGCACGCAGGAAGTCCTCAGGCTCGCCTGCGACGGCGCGGTCAAGCCCGTGCACTTCGTCTCTACGATCTATGTCTTCTCCCGGTTCAGCTACCCGCCGGGAACCGAGTTCTACGAAGACATGAAGCCAGTGCACGACCTGAACTACACGTTCGGCTACACGCAGAGCAAGTGGGTCAGCGAGCAACTGGTCATGGAAGCGGGGCGCCGCGGCGTGCCCGTCTACGTGTACCGGCTCGGCCGCGTCGCCGGGGATAGCAAGACCGGGGCCTGCCAGACCTACGACTTCGTGTGGCAGGTCACCAAGGTGGGCATCGAGATGGCTGCCGCGCCGATCATGGATATGACGCTGGATGTCACGCCGGTCGATTACGTCGTCACCGCGCTGGCGCACCTGTCACGGCAGCCGGAACTGGCGGGCCGGGCGTTCCACCTGCTGTCCCCGGCGCAGATCACCGAAGCCGAGTTCGTCGCCTGGCTCGAGCGATACGGATACCACGGCGAGCGGCTGACGTTCGGCGATTGGTGCCAGCGCGTCGTGCGGCGCGCCGCCGAGCTCTCCGACCGGACCGCTGGGGCGCTGGCGCCGTTCCTGTCAGGCACCCTGCCGCTTGACCGGATGCCGGCGGCCCACTTCGACCAGGCCAACGTCGAGCGCGGCCTGGCGGACACCGCGATCAGCTGCCCGCCGATGAGCGAGGAACTGCTGCGCACGTACCTGGAGTACTTCACGGACAGCGGCTACCTGCCGCCGCCAGCACGCGAAGGCAGCGAACGGGTGGCTGGAGAGGGACAGCGATGAAGGCAGTCTGCATGCACGAGACCGGCGGCCCCGAGGTGCTGCGGGTGGAGGAGGTCGACGTCCCGGTCCCGGGACCTGGCCAGGTCCTCATCCGGGCCGGCGTCGCCGGAGTCAACTTCACCGACGTGATGGCGCGGCAGGGGGTGTACATCGCCGCGGACTCGGCGCCGCGGCTGCCTGCCATCCTCGGCACCGAGGTGGCCGGAGTCGTCGCGGCGGCCGGCCCGGACGTGCCCGGCGAGCTGGCCGGGCGGCGGGTCATCGCCTTCGTGCGCGGCGGGTACGCGGAGTACGCGATCGCGCCATCGGACCTGGTCGCCGAGCTGCCGCCCGCAGCCGACCTGGCCGAGGCGACCGCGTGCCTGGTCCAGGGCGTCAGCGCGTGGCAGCTGCTCAGCGACTGCGGCCGCATCGAACCAGGACAATCGGTCCTGGTGCACTCCGCGGCCGGCGGGGTCGGCACCCTCGCGGTCCAGCTGGCCCGGGTGCTCGGCGCGTCGACCGTGATAGCGACCGCGAGCACGCCCGCCAAGCAGCAGCTCGCCGCCGAGCTCGGCGCCGACGTCGTGGTCGACTACACCGTGCCTGGCTGGGCCGGGGAGGTTCTGGCCTCCACCGGCGGCCGCGGTGCCGACATCATCCTCGACGCGGTCGGCGGCGACATCGGCGAGCAGAGCCTGGACTGCCTGGCGCCGTTCGGCAGGCTTGTCGCCTACGGCGTGTCGAGCAAGCGGCTCGCCCCGTTCGCCGGGACGCAGCTGATGCACAAGAACCAGACCGTCACGGGTTACTGGCTGACCGGCCGCCTGGCGAGCGACAGCCGGTCCATCGCCGGCGTGGTCACCAGCCTGCTGCGGCTGGCCCAGGCCGGCCAGCTGCGCGGGGTCGTCAAGCATGCCTTCCCGCTGGAAGACGCCGCGGCCGCGCATCGCGCCATCAGCGACCGCCTGACGGTCGGCAAGGTCGTCCTGACCATCTAAGGAGATGATCGATCATGGCCAGGTCCGGCCCGTTCGCGGCCGACATGGCGGTCACCATGGCGGCGCTGCACAGGCGCCGGTGGCTGATCCTCGCCACCCTCTGCCTGAGCGTCCTGCTCGTCGCCATCGACAACACCATCGTCAACGTCGCGCTGCCCACCCTGAACAGGCAGCTCGGCGCGACGACCTCGCAGCTGCAGTGGGTCGTCGACATCTACACCGTCTGCTTCGCCGGGCTGTTGCTGTTCTTCGGCAACATCGGCGACCGGCACGGCCGCAAGCGCCTGCTCCAGATCGGCCTGGTGCTCTTCGCGATCGCCTCCTATGGCGCCGCCAGGTCGACGTCGGTCGGCGAGCTCGTCGCGGCGCGCGCGGCGATGGGCGTCTCGGTAGCCCTCATCTACCCGAGCACGCTCGCCCTGCTCGCCGCCGTGTTCACCAGCCGGCAGGAGAAGGCGATCGCGATCGGCGTGTGGTCCGGTGTCTCCGGCCTGGCCGTGGCGCTCGGCCCGGTCGCCGGGGGCGCCCTCCTTGAGCACTTCTGGTGGGGATCGATCTTCATGGTCAACCTCCCCGTGATAGCCGTGGCCCTGGTCGCGGGCGCCGTGCTGCTGCCGGAGTCCCGGGATCCGTCGCCCGGCCGGTTCGACGGGGTTGGCGGCCTGCTGTCGATCGCCATCGTCGGTTTGCTCATCTGGACCATAATCGAGGCGCCGGGGCGCGGCTGGACCGGCGCGGCCTCGGTCGCGGGCTTCACCGGCTCGGCGGCCCTGCTCACCGCCTTCAGCTGGTGGGAGAGCCGCCGGGTGAGCCCGCTGCTGGATATCCGCTACTTCCGCAACCCGCGCTTCTCGGCCGGCAGCGCGGCGATCTCGATGGCATTCTTCGGTCTCTACGGCTTCATCTTCATGATCACCATGTACTTCCAGCTCGTCCGGGGGTACAGCACGCTGAAGGCCGGGACCGCCACGCTGCCGTTCGCCGCGGTCATGGCGGCGCTGTCCCCGCTGGCCATTGTCATCATGAAGCGAACCGGCACCAAGCTGGTCGTCACGGTGGGCATGCTGATGATGGCCGCTGGCTTCCTGGTCGCGGCCAACGCTCCCGTGCACGCCGACTACTGGCGGGTCGTGGTCGTCTCGATGTGCCTGATGGCCGCCGGGATGGCACTGGCCACCGGGCCCGCCACCGACGCCATCCTCGCCGCGCTGCCGGTGGCCAAGGCCGGGGTCGGCTCGGCCGTCAACGACACGATCCGCGAACTGGGCGGCGCGCTCGGCGTGGCCGTCGTCGGGTCGGTGCTGAGCTGGTCTTTCGGTACGCACCTGGCCAGCTCGTGGGCTCGCCTCGGCGTTCCCGGCGCGGTCACGAAGACCGGGCAGGAATCCCTCGGGTCCGCTCTCGCGATCACCCGGCACCTTCCGGCTCCGGCGATCGCACCAGCGGCCCGGGCAGCCGGGGACTCGTTCATGGCCGGGCTCCACACCGGATCCGTCACGGTGGCCGGGGCGTGCGTGCTCGCCGCCGTGGTGGCGGCGGTATTCCTGCCGCCGCGAGACCGTCCCGAACCGGCGCGGCCACAGCGGCCGGAACCAGCCACTGACCTGGTAGAGGCGGACTGATTGTCGTGACCATCGCGACCGGATCCACCCTGCTCCACGAATTCCTGCGGCAGGCCAGCCAGCATCCCGGCCGGGTGGCGATCATCGACGGACCGCGCCGGATCCGCTACCGCGACCTGGCCCGGGCGGCCGAGGCGGTACGCCGTGACCTGGCCGCCGCCGGGGTGAGTCCCGGCGACTACGTCGGCATCTCCATGCGCAGGTCCTGGCGCGTCATCGCCGCGATCGCCGGCACGCTGGGCGCGGGCGCCCGGTATGTGCCGCTCGACCCTGGCTATCCGCAGTCCCGGCTGGAATTCATGATCCGCGACTGCGGGCTGCGCGTGGCATGCGTCGATCCCGGGGAGCGCGCCCGCCACACCCAAGCGCTGCACCGGAGCGTCGTATCCGGCGAACTCGCTGACACGGAAGTTCAGGCGGAGGCGGCGGACTCGTCGGGATACATCATCTACACCTCGGGCTCGACCGGCCGGCCGAAGGGCGTGATCATCCCGCAGCGCAACGTGCTCAACCTGTTCGCCGCCGCGTGTCAGTCGTGGTTCTCCTTCGGCCCGGAAGACGTCTGGACGTGCGTCCACAGCTTCAGCTTCGACTTCTCGGTCTGGGAGATCTGGGGCGCGCTGCTGTTCGGGGGGACGCTCGTGATCGTGGACGACGCGGCCAAGCGCGACCCCAGCCGCCTGCTGAGCCTCATGCAGGAGCACCGGGTGTCGGTGCTCAGCCAGGTGCCAAGCCCGTTCAAGTACCTGACCGCCAGGTACGAGCTGGCCCCGCGTCCGCTCAAGTCGCTCCGCTACGTCGTCTTCGGCGGCGAGGCCCTGGACAAACCGTCGGTGCGCAGCTGGCTGTCGCTGCGCGACGGTCCCGAGCAACTGCTCAACATGTACGGCATCACCGAGACCACGGTGCACGTCACCGCCGCGGTCATCGGCCCCGCGGACGTCGCCGGCGACTCAGCGCCGGCCACGATCGGCCGGCCCCTGCCGCACCTCGACATCGCCCTGGTGGGCATCGACGGCAAGGCCGCCGCGGCCGGGCAGCCTGGTGAGATCTGGGTCACAGGCAACTCACTCAGTCCGGGCTATGTAGGCCTGCCCGGGGTGACCGCCGCCAGGTTCGTCGCCAGGGACCTGGCCGGCGGTGACGGCCCGCGCCGCTGGTACCGCAGCGGCGACCTGGCCCGCTGGAATCCCGGCGGCGACCTCTGCTACCTGGGACGGATCGATTCGCAGGTGAACTTGCGAGGCTTCCGCATCGAACTCGGCGAAATCGAAGCCGCACTCCGCGCGGACGGCGGCGTCCGGGACGCGGCCGCCGCCGTGGCGGCCCTGCCCGGAGACGAGCAGACCCTCATCGCGGCCGTCGTGCCCGCGGACACCGCGAGACTGCCGTCCCCCCAGTTCCTGCGCGACCTGTGCCGGGACAGGCTGCCCGCGTACATGATCCCCGACCGGGTGGTGATCGTCGGAAAGATTCCCGTTACGCACGGCGGCGAGAAAGTCGACCGCAATGCCGTCGCCGGCCTCGCGCGGCAGTGACAGAAGGGGCGGGCCGGCCCGCAGCCCACCGGTCTCCTCATCCCGGCCGCCCGGCGAATCAACGTTCGACCTGGCTGACCCGGGAGAGATAGGCGGGCGTGAAATGCGGCTGGAAGCCCCGCGCATGTGACCTTGGTCCCAGCCGCTCTTCGCGGACCCACCGGGGACCTCGGCGAACTGTGCCATGAACGTCGCCCTCATGGTCGCCGAAGGTCCCGCTGCCGGGGAGCGTTGTCCCCTGTTCCCGAACGCCTTGCGGGAGTAAGCAGAAGGTGGCGTCGTCCTCGGACTGGTGATGACGCTGATCGGCGTCTTCCGCGTCAGGGTCTTCCGCGTCAGGCGAACCGCCGGCTAACCAGTGAGGCTGGATTGGCAATTGAGGCAATTCCAGCTTAAATAGGAACAGATCGCGAGATGGCTTCTCACACACCATTCGTTCGGGCGCGGCTGTTCGTCGAACTCGCCATGCTGGGTACGTCTCGATCGTTCAGCCGATGGCCTCCGACGCGGCGCGACTCGGATCGCGCCTTCGGCCGCTAGCGAAGTATCCCGGCCGCCGTCCGAACCTGTCCGGACAATGCGGCAGCTGATGTATTTGGAGGCCGCAATGCTGATACTAGGCCGTATCTGTAAACCAGTATCTGTAAACCAGACACGCAAGGCGGCAGTGGCCAGGGGTGGGGGCATGCCATCTATCAGTCAAGAACTCGAATCAACGCGCACGGCGCGCTGGTATCAGGCCGCGCGGAACGCGCAGCGGGCCGGAGCCTGGGATGAACGAGTCAGGTGCTACAAGGCGCTTTCTGCGGTCCTCGCGGAACATGCCACGACGCACATGCCGGAGGGCTGCGGCCAGCGGCCAGTTCAGCTGAAAGGCATCGTGGCGAAGGTGGCGGAGCGAGTTCATTTCGCCTCTGCCCAGTACGTGTACAAGCGATGGAGCTACAACCAAGAGGGGCAGCCGATCGTTCGCTGGGCGGGCGAGAGCCCATCGGTCAGACCGGGTGCCGCTCTCGTGGCGGAGGCGAAAGTCACCGCCTTCTGGCCTTACCGGGAGGGTGTCATTAAGATCGCCGACGCCTTCGACATGACGCTCTTCGAGTGGGCCGCTGCCTACCTGAGAGCGCTCGCCGCCTGGGCGGGCGAAAACCGGCCGCTGGCGGTGTGTCACCCGGCGGATCCGCCGTGGTGCGTGGCCGAGGACATGACGGTGCTCGCGGCAAGACGCAGGTACCGCGTCGACGAACCGGATGTGACGTCCCGCGCGGCTCGCCTAACGGAACTCGCTGGCACCGTGATCGGCCTCGTCCTCGACGACGCCAGGATCACCCCGCTCGGGGCGTTCAACTCTGTTTGCGGCGAGGTGCGCCAGCTACTCACCGGGCCATCGGCTTCGAGGACGGGCACAGCACAGGCAGTCAAGCACAGGGCATCGGGCGAACCCATCACCAGCTCACGAGGTTAGACCGCTAGGGGCCGCGACGCCGGCGATGTCCAGGACCTCGCCCACCAGGCGGTCAAGCGCCGCCGCGTCCGCCAGGACCGCCATCACGACGTCGCCCGGGTCCGCGTCGGCGAACTCGTCGCTCACTGAGTCCTCGGTTACGAAGCTGGCGGTGAGCGCGTCCGCGACTACCTGCCGCGGCGCACCGCCGTCGGCGAGCCCGCCCCTGATCAGCTCCAGGCAGGCGGACGCGGCTTCGGCCAGCCGGGCGTCATCCCGCTCGTGACCCGGCGCCAGGTCGAGGTACGCCGCCTCGCCCGCGGTCGCGCCGTCCTCACCGAGCCAGTTCGCCGTCGCGACCGGCGCCCACTTGCGACCGAGCGGCCGCTCGACGTACTTCTCATACCAGGCGGCGTCGCACTCCTTCATGGCCGTCAGGACGGCCGCGAGGTCGTCGGCGACGGTTTCGCCACCGGGTCCCCCCTCCGCTCGCCCGGCGATCGCCGCGCGGTCCTCCGCCCAGGTGTCCAGCGGCCACAGTCCTGCTCCCGCCGTGTGCCGGACGCCGACCCACTGCAGCACGCGGTCGGCGAGCGCGACCAGCCACGGATCGTTGCCGAGCCGCATCGCCAACCGTGTGGGGACGCGGACGCGCTGCTGCGCGCCCATCTCCCGGGCACGGCGGACGCGGTGCCCGTCCTTGATCGCGTTGGCCATCCGGCTAGTGATCCAGCCTTCGAGGCTGGAGATCGGACGGCTGTAGGCGAGCAGCGCCGTGACCACGGACTCCAGGTCGTCGGTGAACCCGTCGGCGCAATCCGGCTCGAGTTGCCGGACTCCGGTCATGCACCTGCGGTGACCCTTACGCGCCTCGAGCGGCCGGGTGTGCCGCTCCCACACCAGCGGCAACGCCACCTCGAATGCCTCCGAACGGAGCCTGGCAACCTCGCCGGGAACACTAGCGGCCTCGCGCAGCCCCCCGCAGCCGGCGAGAGCCCGCAGGGACAGTGGCTGCAGGACAGGCTCCCCACGGAACGGCATACGAATCGGCGCGGCTAGCGCGTTGCCGCCAGCAGCGACGGCGGCAACCGCCGCGGCGTGCGGGACACCGCGGACAGGCGTGAAGCAATCGGTTGCGTGGCGAGGGACCGCCACCATGATCCTGCTCACATAAGTAGTTTGACTACTTTAATAGCTGAAAGCAATAAGTATCATAGTTTTATTGCTATCGAAATGGCTCTCGTTTATGCTTGGATCGTGCTGCCGCTGACCGCATCCGTGCCTGACGTTGAGGTCCCGCGATCCGACGTCGTGGCCGCCCGCATTGCCCGCAAGGTAGGCCCGCTGTTCGGCGTCGTGTGGGAGCAGAACCCCTTCGGATGCACGTGGGTGTGTGACTTCGGTCGGATCACCCTCGCCGAGATCGCTCGGGGTGCTCCCTATCCGGCACGTGAGGTTCAGGCAGAACTGGACGCGTGGACTACGCGCGGCGGGGCGGAATCCGGGAACACTGGCCCCGCGTGGCTGCCGGCCGGCCGCGCGGTCTGGACGCCCAGCCGGGGCCCGACTCCGGCTTCGATCGCCCACGCGACATTGAACCGCTACGGTCCTGACACCAAGGCCGCCGTGGTTCTCGCCGGGGCCAACCGCCTGCTGCAGGAAGTGACCGCTGCGGTCGCCGAGGTGAGCCGCTATCTAGCCGACCAGAACACCGGCACCGAGATCCGGCTCGCGGCCTGGGCCGGGCTCGTGCTCGAGGCTTTCCGCGGCCAGCCGGCCCTGGTGGCGGCGGCGGTCCAGGCCAGGGCGGTCCAGCGGGCGCTCACCGCCCCCTGGGGAGAGCACCTGGGGGTCCGCGGCCTCACCGCCTCGGCGCGCTGCGAGTTCGGCGCCGCCGGAATCGCCGGTCGCGCCGCAGGGGCGGATAACCTTGCGGACAACCCGCAGCGCCCGACCATGTTCGAACTGGTCGACGCCACGCTGCCGCTGCTGCGGCTGCCGGTTCCGGTGACCGACTGGCCGCTGCTCACCCAGGCGGAGATACTCGACGACATCGCGGGCCGGTGGTGCCGTCGGCTGCTGCAGGTGGGGCATCCGGGGCGCGGCATCACCTGGATCGTCGCAGACCCGTCGGGCAGCCGGCGCGTGGAGAGCTACGCGCGGATCGGCTCGGCGGTCGCGCCGTACGTCGCCGAGATCCTCGCCCTGCTGTCGGCCGGGGACGTGGCGGCGTCGCCGGTCTGCCTCGACCAGGTGGCCGGACTGCTGTCAAGCGCCGACGCGGCGGGCGCCGGGCCGCTCGTGCTGCGCGCGCGTGTGATCAGCGTGCACGCGCTGGTGAACTACCTGCGCTTCCACGACGGCCTCCTGCTCGCGCAGCCACAGGTCAGGGCGGCGACCAGGGAACTGTGCGACCACGCCGCGGCGGCGGCGGCCAAGTGGCTCGGCCAGGACGACCCGGCCAGCCTGCTGCTCGCGGGGTACGCTGCCTACCTGCGCGCATGGGACCTGGGCCGGGAGCCAGCGAGCGATCCGGCGGCACGCGCGGCGGCCGCAGCGGGGCTCGTCGGCCAGCTTGACCGTGTCACCATCGCGTGGCGCGCCGGTATCGCGGATCCCGGGACGACGTCTTACCTGACCGAGATCGGGGCCACGGCACTCGACCGGCTAGGGGTGCCGGGCTTCGGCGCTCAG
>DAHVAN010000207.1 GCA_027314595.1 Actinomycetota bacterium
CCGGCAGCGGCTGCTGGGCGGGCACCGGCTGCGCGGGAAGCGTCCGCCGCGGCTGCCTGGCGAAGACCGGGCCAGGCGCGGCCGCGGGGTGCGCCACCGTGGCCGGGCCGGCCTTGGCGTACCCGACGAACAGCAGTGCGCTGACCGCCACCAGCACGATCCACGTCCAGTGGGTGTTGACCGGGTTCCAGTCGTTCAGCCCGTGCAGGATCATGGCCAGCACGAACCCGACCCAGTTGAAGTCGGTGGGGTTCGCTTTCTCAATCGCCAGTGCCAGCGGGACCTGGGTAACCAGCGCGATAACCACCACAAGGACGAGCAGCTGCCTGGTTACCTGAGCGGGCCGGACTATAACGCCGATCAGCAGCAGCCACGCGACGGCGAAGTAAGCGGCGTGGGGGGCCGGTTCCTTGTCTGCGGAGTTGTCTGCCTGCGAAGTAGCAGCTGTCCTTCACTCTCTTTCAGCGCACCAACCTTCATCAATCCGACGCCACGTGTCCATCCCCCAAAAGTTGGGTATCAGGACGCGGTCATGACAACCGGGCTCCGCCGGCCGTCGGTGGCCATCGTCGATCACCATCCGATAACCGCCGCGGGCATCGCGGCTCAGCTCGCCGAGCACGGGTTCGCCGTGGCCGCGGTCGCCGCGACGGTGGAGGGCCCGGCCGCGGCGGGCGACGCGGTCGTGTGCGACCTGCGGCGGCGCGCGGCTGCAGCCACAAGGAGGCGGTCGCGCAGATGTCGATCACCCCGCTGACGGTGGCCGGCTACCTGAAGAGCATCAAGGGCAAGTACCTCGCCACTCATCCCGACGTTCCCGGGTCCATCGCGCCGCTGACCGCCGCGCGCCGCTGGGCGCAGGAGACCGGAACCGAGGGCTACCAGGCCAGCCGGGCGGGCAGGGCGAGCTGAGCTAACGGCAGCAGCTTGATCGCGCTGCACCAGTCGAGCCCGAGCGGCCCCTGCAGCGTCATGTGCAGCAGCTGGAACGCCTCGAGCTCGCGGGCGCGGCGCAGCGGCCCGGTGTCCACCGGCCGCATGCCGCAGTCGCGCACCAGCCCGGCCACCTTGTCCTTGGCGTCATTGTCGTCGCCGGCCAGGAACACGTCGAGCGGAAGGCCGCCGACCGAGCCCGCCATCAGGGCCTCCTGGAAGGTGGTGTTGAACGCCTTGACCACCCGCGCCGCCGGGTTCGCCTCCGCGATCTCCTCGGCGGCGGACATCCCCGGGCTGGTCAGCAGCGAGTCGAAGGTGGAGAAGTCGACCGGGTTGCAGGTGTCGACCACGACCATTCCCGACAGCGCCGCGCCCTGGTCGCGGGCGACCAGGCGCCCGTACGGGTACGGCAGCGCGAGCACGACCATGTCCGCGCCCGCGATGGCTTCCGCCATCCCGGTCACGGTCACCTCCAGGCGGGTGCCGCCGGCGTCCGGCCCGGCCATGGCCGACAGGCTGGCCGCGAGCGCCCGGGCCTTGCCCGGCTCGCGGTCGGTGAGCCTGAGCTTGTGCCCCGCGGCCAGGACCCGGGCGGCTATCCCCTCAGCCAGGCGCCCGGCCCCCGCGATCGTCACTATCATCTTCCCCCCTGGTAACTCTGTAATTACCCCAGCGCATCTGTGCCCATGCGGCGGCACGTCCGCCTAATGTCAGGACAGGGGCCTGGCGAAAGAGGCATTTCGGGTGCGCGCATTCATCGCCGGGGCCGGGATCGCGGGCCTTGCGGCCGCGCTCAGCCTGCACGCCGCGGGCATCGAGGCCGTGCTCGCCGATTCCGCGCCCGAACTGCGGCCGCTGCGCGTCGGCATCAACCTGCTGCCGCCCGCGGTCCGCGAGCTCACCGCGCTCGGCCTGGGGCCCGAACTCGAGGCGGCCGGGATAGCCACGTCCGAGCAGGCGCACTTCGACCGGCAGGGCGGCTTCATCTGGAGCGGGTGGCCGCGGCCGCGGCCGCGGCCACCCGTGGCCGCAGTACTCCATCCATCGCGGCGAGCTGCAGATGATCCTGCTCGCCGCGGTCCGCGACCGGCTCGGGGACAAGGCGGTGCGGACGGGAACCGCGGTGACCGGCTTCACCGAGCGTGACGGCTTCGTCGAGGTACTGCTGTCTTCTCGCCCGAACGGTGCCGTGGTCCCCGCCGCGGCCGACGTCCTCATCGGCGCGGACGGCCTGTACTCGGCGGTGCGCGCCCAGCTGCACCCGGACGAGCCGCCGCCGCGGTGGAACGGCGTGATGCTCTGGCGCGGCATCAGCGAGGGCCCGCCGTTCCTCTCCGGCTCGTGCGTGGCCATCGCCGGCAGCACCACGACGGTCAAGTTCGTCGCCTACCCGATCTCGCGCACGGACCGCGGCACCATGATGATCAACTGGGTGGCGGAGGCGATGACCGGCGGCTCTGGCGGCGGCCCCGTGCCGGCCGCCCGGCGCCGCCGGTGCGGCCGGACTGGAACCGGGAAGGGCGGCTCGCCGAGGCGCTGGCGTACTCGTGCTCGCCAACCGGGACCTGCCCGCCGACCGGGTGATCGACATGGTCAGCGCCCGCGCCCCCGAGCTTGCGGCGCTGCGGGAGGCCTACCTCGCCACCTCACGGCAGGAGCTCACCGCCCGCTGACCCGATGCCGGTCCACGCTCCACTCCGGGCAGCCCCGGCTGCTTCTTGCTGTTATCACGCGACAGCGCACCATTCGCCTCGCCCCGGTGCCGCCTTACCAGGCCCAGGTCATCATCGTCAAGGTAGAACACGCGGTCGAGGTCCGGCTGCGGCGGCGGCCCCGTGAACCGCCCAAGCGACGCATCGCATCGGGCACCCTTCGTTTCGCAGCGTAGCTGTTTACCGTTATCCCCAGCTTGCTCATCCCTTCGAAGTAGTTCGAGTGGTTGTGCCCTACTCCGAGAACTTCAGCGCTAGGAGCTGCCGAGTCGGCCCCCGTTTGGCTGCACTGCGCCGCGAGGGGCGGATGAAGATGGAGGCTCTAGATGACTTCATCTGATTCGGGGACGCAGACCCACCTGTTCCTAGGATCCACCGGCTATGGCCTTCCCATCCACGACCTCGTGCCCGAGATGGTCCGTGTTCAACCGCCGGCCGCGCGCGGTGACATCTTGCACCTCGTTCAGCGCGCGGCCGGCGGGCCGGGCGTAATCATCTTGGCTGACGGCCGGTTCGGGGACGTGCTCTCTGTCTCGCACCGGGAACTTCTGTGCGCCATGGACCTGGGATGGCGACTGTGGGGCGTGGCCTCAATGGGCGCGATCCGCGCGGCGGAGTTGGAAGCGTTCGGGATGAGGGGTTGGGGGCAAGTTTTCAACTACATGCTCGCAACGATGGCACCGGATGACGAGGTTGCCGTACTGCACGGACCTCCGCCTGAGTACCGGCCAGTCACAGAAGCCCTGGTGGATATAAGGGGGTACCTCACGCGCCTGGTCGATGCGGGGATCATCTCGGGACAAGAGAGCATTGACATCGAAAACTCTATGAAGATGTTGTGGTTCGGCGACCGAACCATAGGAAAATTTCGTGAGGTCTGCCGTAAGGTCTCGGGTGAGCGTGTTGACCGCGAAATATCCGGCCTCATTCCGATGCTTACCAGGCAGCGGACAAAGGGTATCGATTTGACAGCCTTCCTCGAAAGGCGGGCTTGGCTCGAAGGTGAGCGCGATGATACTGAATGAATTCAGCGGCTTCCCCTTTATTGACGATTCATTCGATAGCCGAAGGTTGCTACTGGCGGTCGCGATGCTCAGGTGGGCGCGGCTAAACGGATTTAACGGGCAACGGCCTTCGCGATCAGAACTCGAAGATATGGTCAGGCCCGATAGAGCGCGCGAAGTGCGAGCCCTTGATTTGCGGCTGGATCTTACAGAGGCTGAAATTACCGGCTCGCGTCGGCGGCAAGTCGCTGACGCCGTGGCACTTATCTGCAAATGTATGCCGAACTGGAGGGCGCTGCTCTCCGTGCCCGTAGAATTCAGGCGCCTGACCCACAGTCAGGCAATCAGCGCGAGTTCCTTCGCGTGGCCGCAGTGCATTCTTCTGTCCGATCATTGTTTTGAACATGACTACGTACTGGCCGAACAGCTCGTTCACGAGTACTCACACCAGTGGCTCTATTTTCTCGAGGAAGGATGGCCCTTGCAGAACCACGCCGAGGGCGCTCGGTTTACGTTGCCTTCTGGCACGAAAGGGAGAAGTGCGTCTGAACTTCTCGGTGCGATGCATGTAACTGCAAATCTCAAGGAACTATGGCGAGTGATTCCGGTGCAAGAGAACATGCGGGCCGCGCGGCTGGAGCATCTGGCAGAATACGGCCGCGGATGCGTTTCGCTGGTCGAAGCGGCTACGCCGTATCTAACGCCTGACGGTCAACGCCTGGCGGAAAGACTTTCGGGGATCCTGGGGAACTGACATGGTAAGCATTCAGGTCCCCCTGTCGGTGTTTTAGGCAACGAGAGGTTTTCGCTGGCGGGGGTCACGTTTCCGCTGCGGTAGGGGTGTTTTGGTCTCCGGGACGGCCCGGCGGGGGGCAGGATGCTGGCCGTGACCGCCGACGTTGCCGCTGATGATGACCTTGCCGCCGTGGCGGGGCTCGTCGATGTGCTCGGCGAGATGCTGGCGGACAGGAACGAGGCCGTGGCCGGCCTGACGGCGGAGAAGGAGCGGCTGGCGGGCCAGGTGAGCAGCCTGACCGGGCAGGTGGAGGAGCTGCTGGCGCGGGTCGCGAGGCTGGAGCGGCAGGTCTCGCGGAACTCGCGGAACTCCGGTATGCCGCCGTCATCCGATGACATCCCCGGGCGGACTCCGCCGGCCCCGGAGCCGGAGCGCGAGCGCGGGAAGAAGAAGCAGGGCAAGCAGCCCGGCGCCCCCGGCGCGCACCTGGCCTGGAGCGATGACCCCGACGACACGGAGCAGCTGTTCCCCCGCGGCGAGTGCGGCTGCGGCCGCGACCTCGGTGACGCCCTTGACCTGGGGATCGCCCGCTCGCACCAGATCGTGGACACGCCCGAGGTCACCGCGACGGTCACCCAGTACGACGAGCACGCGGTCCAGTGCCGCTGCGGGAAGGCCCACGTCGCGGAGCCCCCGGCCGGGGCCGGCGAGGCCGGCACCGTCACCTACGGGCTGAGCCTGCAGGCGTGGGTGGTGTTCCTGCTGGTCATGCACCACGTCCCGGTGGAACGCTGCGCGCAGGTCGTGGAAGCGCTGACCGGGACGCGCCCGTCGGACGGGTTCGTGCACTCCATGATCGCCCGCGCCGCCGCCGCGGTCCGCGGGGTGAACACGCTGATCCGGGCCCTGATCATCACCGCCCGTGTCATCAGCGCCGACGAGACGCCCATCCGGGTCGGCCCCGGCCCGAAGACCCGCAAGAAGTACCTGCTCGTGGCCTGCACGAACCTGCTCACCTACTTCTTCCTCGGCGGCCGGTCGATGGAGACCTTCGACCATTTCGTGTTCCCGGACATGTCCGGGGCGGTCATCGTGCACGACAGGTACCGCAATTACGACAAGATCCCCGGCGTGCTGCACCAGCTGTGCACCCAGCACCTGCTCCGCGACCTGGAAGACGCCGCACAGGCCTACCCGGATGCCGTCTGGCCAGGCCAGGCCGCCGAGGCGCTGCGCGCGCTCATCCACGCCTGCAACGTCGCCCGGGACAAGGGACTGCCCAGCGTCCCGGCCGAGGACGCCGCCGCTGACCTCAGGCTTTTCCGGCAGGCGGTCATCGTCGGGCTGTCGCAGGTCTCCCGGGTCCCCGGGGCGAACAGCAAGCAGAAACCCGGCCGCACGCTGCTGGAATGCCTGAAGAACCGGGAAGACGACGTGCTGCGGTTCCTGACCGACACCCGCATCCCCCCGACCTCCAACCAGGCCGAGCGCGACCTGCGGCCGGCCAAGACACAGCAGAAGATCAGCGGCCGGCTCCGCTCCGAGGCCCGCACCCGCGACCGCTACGCCATCCGCGGCTACCTCGACACCGCCCGCAAGCACGCCATCCCCGTCATGGACGCCATCCGCGCCGCCCTCGCCGGAAACCCCTGGATGCCACCCCTGCCGGCATGACCACCACCCCGCCAATCCACGATCACGCAGCGCGATAGGAAATAACACAGCGGCAGTGGGCTGAATGCTTACCTGACATGACTGTAGTCGGTGAATGGCACGACCTGTGGGCGACACCCGTGCTCGTTACACAAGTGGACGCACCTGAGAATTACAATGTTGAACTCAGGGAGCTAATCCTCAGGAAAGATCCTCGCTATACCGTAGGTGTCACTGACGGTAACAAGACTCGCCCGGATCTCCTTCGGTGGGACGACGATCTCATCCAACCGCTCAGGGAGTGGATCCTAGACGCTGCCGAGTTCATGAACGCTGAGGCGGGAGCCGGAACCAGCGTGGAGGGTGTGTCGGTTCCGATGATCGCAGAGGCGTGGGCGGTGCTCTACCGTGAGTGGGGATACCATCACCTCCACGCTCATCACGACTCAGCGTGGTCCGGTGTCTACTACGTTCACACTGGTCACATGGCGGAGCATGCAGGCGATATCGAATTCCTCGATCCACGTCCCGCAGCCTGCAGTCATGAGAGCTGGCGGTCTCCGCTCCAGGCGATCTCACCTCGGCCTGGGATGCTGCTGGCGTTTCCGAGTTGGCTGCAACACTGGACAACACCGTACGACGGAGATAGTGAGCGCATCTGCATTGCTTTTAACGTAGGCTTCGACCGGCGAGGCGGGCAGCAGGGATGAACCAGGTATTGACCGAGCTGTGGGCTACGCGCATCTGGATCGGGCGCGTCAGTGAGCCTGGTCTCCGTGAATGCTCTCTCGGCGCTCGCGCTGGTGAAGCACGGGATGCTTCCGGCGGACCTCTCACCTGGGAACCATCTAAGTGGCCGGAATTCGTCGGGGACCTGGAGACGGCGGGCGAAAAGCTCGCGTCGGTCGGTCGGTCGGCAGAGCTCCGCTGGGTCCATCGGATCGAGACCTGGCTGCCAGGCGCTCATTCTCCTCTTAGGTATGGGAACGGACTCGTCCGGGGAATTGTCGTGCTGAGTTCCGATATACCATCAGAACATCCGCAATCGGGCGGCATAGAGCTACAGGACCCGCGCGCCGGCTCGGGCAACGTTGGGGTCCCAGGTCTCCCTTGGGGCCGCTCAGCGAAGATCCCTGCGATAGCGGGAGTCGCAGCGGTCTTCCCAGGCTGGCTTGCGTGGTCCATCGCACCGCTGAGGGCACCTCATGCACTTGTCCTCTGGGTGGCCGAGGCTTTTCCTGCCAGCTGCGAGGAGTGAATATCGATTGCGATGTCGCGGAAGGGAGTAAGGTAGATCCATCTTGGCAGCATGCTTCCAGGGTTCTTCTTTTCTGTCGCTTATGATTCGGGGGCGCATGAGTGAGCCGTGACTTTCGATGGCTGTGGTCGGCCTATGTTGTCAGCGCAGCCGGCAGCGGCATCGGAGCAGGGGCTCTGCCGATCGTCGCCGTGATAGTGCTGCATTCCTCGGCATTTCAGGTTGTTCTCTTGGCCGCCTTGTCCGCAGCAGCCAGCGCGATCATAGCGCTCCCCTTCGGGGCAGCGATAGAGTACCACCGTAAAAGGCCGGTGATGATCTGTGCAGACCTCGTCCGGTTTTCGGCACTAATGAGTGTCCCTCTGTCTGCAGTCCTGGGTTGGCTCACATTTACTCAGCTATGCATTGTTGGAATCTGCCAGACAGCTGCAACTATTGCCTTTAGCAGTGCAAGTGGCGCGAACCTTAAGGCGCTGACGGACTCCAGCAGCCGCATGTCGGCTAACAGTCGATTCGAAACAGTGAACTGGATTTCGCAGGCAGTTGGCCCTCCGGCAGGCGGCAGCTTGATCAGCGTTGCCGGCGCAACCGCAACACTCGTGACGGACGGGACCTCGTTCCTGCTGTCTGCGCTCGCAGTTTCATTCATGCGTGATCCTGAGCCAGAGCCCCCAAGGCGCAGCCTGCAGCGAACAAGCCACGCGGAATTCGTCTCGGGCTGGCACTACATTTTCTCCCATCAGGGACTTAGAGCATTGTTTTACAATGCAATGCTCTTCGGGGGAACCGTCATGATGACTGCACCTCTCCTGGCCGTCTTTATGATGCGCGACCTAGGCTTCGGCCCCTTTGACTACACCCTGGCGCTGGGGATCCCGTGCCTGGGCGGTGTGGCTGGCTCCTGGCTGTCTCCCCAGCTGACGGCCAGGTTCGGCCAGCGGGCCGTGCTGCTCGGATCCGGGATCATGAGGACCCCGTGGATGCTCGTGCTTCCCTTTGCAGTCACCGGAGTCCCGGGGCTGGCCATGATCGTTGCCGCCGAGACAGGCCTACTGCTGGCTGCAGGGGTCTTCAACCCGTCGTTTTCGACCTACCGCATGAACGCGACTCATGATGGTTTCATGAGCCGCGTCACTACCTCGTGGTCTGTCAGCTCAAAATCCGTTCAGCCAGTCTTCATCCTTGTCAGCGGGCTCCTTGTCGAGGTGATCAGCATCCGGGCAGTGCTCCTGATCGCCGGGGTCGGCTGCCTGGCCAGCGCAACACTGCTGCCGTGGCGGCATGAGAGTGCAGGCCATGATTCCGTGCCGGGCGCCTTCACGGCAGCTATCGGAAGCGATACACCAACTGCTGCGCAGGAGCCGGGCTGACTCCTGGAGTTAGCCTTGGGGCTCAGTCGTCGTCTTCGTCGTCTTCGGCGTCGGGGTCCCGGAGGTCGCGGATGACTCCGGGGGCGAGGTCGGGGAGGGTGAAGTTGTAGGTGCCGTGGACGCCGAGGTGACTGCTGACGTAGGGGGACAGGCGGGCCATGTCCTCATCGCGGACGGGGTAGCCCTGGTCCCGGAGCTGACGGACGGCGGCGTCGAGGTAGACAGTGGTCCACAGGGTGACGCAGTTCAGGACGAGGCCGAGGGAGCCGAGCTGGTTCTCCAGGCCGCGCTCGTAGCGGTGGTAGAGCTCGCCCTTCCTGCCGTGGCAGATCTTGCGGCCGAGGGCGTGGCGTCCTTCCTGGAGGTTGCGGATGGCCTTGATGTCGCGGCGGTAGGTCTCGTCGGTGTCGATGTAGGTGAGGATGTGCAGGGTCTTGAAGATCCGCCCGTACATCGCGATGGCCTCGCCGAGCGCGGTCGGGTGCCCGTCGCGCTGCAGCATGGCGACCACGTCGTAGGCACGCACGGTGCCGGTGTAGATGGAGGCCACAACCCGCAGGATGTCCTCCCAGTTCCGGGTGATCTTGGCCAGGTCGATCCTTCCCCGAGCGAAGGTGGCCAGGGGGCCGTAGTCGGCGTCTGCCCGGATGCGCCAGCCCTTCTGGTCGGGCAGGTCGGCCAGGGCGGGCCGGAGGAATGCTTGAAACCTGTGGATGTGCCGGGAAGGGGGTGTACCTTCCCGGATGATCCTTAGAGGTCCTCAAGCAAGGCCGGCGGGCCAACGCCGGCCGGGAAGGTACACCCGGTGTCCACGATAATCCCTGACCTGTCCGCCATGCTGCCTGCCGGGGTGCAGGAGTCCTCGCTGATCGATCAGATCGTGCGGGAGGGCGCGCGGCGGATGCTGGCCGCCGCGCTGCAGGCCGAGGTCGAGGCGTACATCGACCAGTTCGCCGGCGAACTGGACCAGGACGGCCGCCGGCTGGTGGTCCGCAACGGGTCGGCGTACCCGCGGACGCTGCTGACCAGCGCCGGGGCGGTCGAGGTGACCGCGCCGCGGGTCAGCGACAAGCGCACCGACCCGGCCACTGGCGAGCGGCAGCGGTTCTCCTCGGCGATCCTGCCGCCGTGGGCCCGAAAGACCCCGCAGGTCAGCGAGGTGCTGCCGCTGCTGTACCTGCACGGCCTGTCCTCGCAGGACTTCGTGCCCGCGCTCAGCCAGTTCCTCGGCTCGAGCTCGGGCCTGTCCGGCCCGGTGATCACGAGGCTGACCAGCCAGTGGACCGATGAGGCGAAGGCGTTCGCGGCCCGGGACCTGTCCGCCATCGACTACGTGTACGTGTGGGCCGACGGGATCCACGTGAACATCCGGCTCGGCGAGGAGAAGCTGTGCCTGCTGGTGATGATCGGGGTCCGCGCCGACGGCCGCAAAGAGCTCATCGCCCTGGCCGACGGGTACCGCGAATCATCGGAATCGTGGGCTGACCTGCTGCGGGACTGCGCCCGCCGCGGCATGCGCGCCCCGGTCCTGGCCATGGGCGACGGGGCGCTCGGCTTCTGGAAGGCGCTGCGCGAAGTCTTCCCCGGAACCAGGGAACAGCGCTGCTGGTTCCATAAGATCGCCAACGTGCTCGGCGCGCTGCCGAAATCCGCGCACCCCGGCGCGAAGAAGGCCCTGGCCGAAATCTGGAACGCCGAGGACAAAGACCACGCCCGCAAAGCCGTCAAGGCGTTCGAGAAGGCCTACGGCGTCAAGTACCCCAAGGCCGCCGCCAAGATCACCGGGGATGAGGACGAGCTGCTCGCGTTCTTCGATTACCCCGCCGAGCACTGGGTGCACCTGCGCACCACCAACCCCATCGAGTCCACCTTTGCCACCGTACGGCACCGGACCAAGGTCACCAAGGGACCCGGCTCGAAAGCCGCCGGGATCGCCATGGCCTTCAAGCTCATCGAATCCGCCCAGCGCCGCTGGCGCGTCGTGAACGCACCCCACCTCGTCGCCCTCGTCCGCGCCGGTGCTGCCTTCGTCAACGGCAAGCTCGTCGAACGACCCGAAGACCAGGCACCGGAAGCCAGCAGCCAGTCACCCGCGGCAACCGAAGACGAGTTTCCCGCAGCCGCCTGAAAATCTTCATCCACAGGTCTTGACAATAACTCCGGGCCGGTAGGAGATGCCCAGGAGCTCCAGGAGGCCGAAGACGACGTCGGAGTAGGCGCCGGTATCGGACACGACGATCTCGGGGAGGTCGCCGCCGTCTAGGCCGAAGATCACGTCGATCATGTGCAGGGAGTCCCGCACGGTGCCCGACACGATCTTCGCGCCGCGGCCCATCCCGAGGTCGTTGATGGCGTTGAGCCACGTCATGCCCCGCTTGGACCCGAAGTACTTCCTGTTCGGCCTGGCGAACGCCGCCGGGACCGGGACGACGAACCGCATGCCATCGACCGCGGCGACCATGCCGCCGCCCCACGCCTGCGCGAGGGAAAGCCCGGCCTGGCGGGCGACCAGCGGAGCGTTAGCGACAGCCAGGGTCTCGGGGCGGAAGTAGTTCTGGAACACGTGCGACAGCCGGGACCGCTCCAGCTCCGGCACGCCCTTCTTCGCGACCGGCCGGTAGCCTACGTTCATCGCGTGGGCGGCCAGGCACGCGGCAACTGAAACCGGCAGCCCCTCCATCCTGATCCTTCCCCCGGACACCGGGGTGAACGCCTGCGCGACCTCCGGCGCCCACGACATGACCTCCAGGATCACCTCCGGCAGGTCAACACGCGGGAGCATGGCCGTGGTCCGCCTGCGCAGGTCGGTGAGCGACGGCGGCTCCTCGACGGCCTTCAGCCCGGCCAGGTGGACTTTCCCCTCGTCATCGACGGTGACGCCGGGGTTGACGGCCAGCCTCGCGGTCACCTCGCGGTAGGCGGCCTCCAGCGTGGCGGCGTGCTCGGCCAGGAGTTCCTCTGGGGCGCCGGGCAGGCCGAGGGCGGTCAGCACGTCGCCGCGGCGCGCGGCCCATACTGTGCCGTCCAGAAGCTGCGCCTGCGGGCTCCGCCACCTGGTAGAGGCGTCAGCCCAGATCTCCCTGCGCTTGAGGTGGCGCCAGAACTGCTCCAGCACGCAGAAGGCGTAGGCGTGGCGGCTGACCGCGCCGTCCTCGTGCTCCGGGTGGCCGAACACCAGCCGCCGCCACGGGCCGGGCACCACCTCGGCGTCGATGAGCTTGCCGGGGACGAGGGGGGCCTTCAGCCGGCTGCGGTAGGCCACCACGTCAGGCAGTGACCGCATCGCTGCCAGCACGGGCGCGCCCTCGGCGCTGGCCCCGAAGTCGATCACGCCCGGCAGGATCTTCAGCACCGGGATGATCGCCTGGTAGCGGCCCACCAGCCCGGCCCGCCAGTCCGGGTCCTCCACGCCGGGCGGCGGGGTCGTCTCGGTGACCACTTCAAGGGCGGCGCGCAGGTCGGCACGGGAGACGACGGCCTCGATCGCCTCCCACACCTGCGAGACCCGCGGCCCCTCGCCCTCGCCGCCCCACGCGTCGGAGTCGAACAACGCCCCGACCGCTACCGCTAGCCTCGCCGACGCCCGGGCCAGCCGGGGATGGCTGGCCGCCTTGTCCTTGTCGGCCTCCCGCCGCGCCTTGCCCACCAGTTCGGCCGACATCAGCAGGTCCAGCATCTCTAGCGCGTCGTCGACTGACTTGGCCTCCAGGTGCCGGACTGTGGCCAGCAGGGTCGCGATCCTTCGGCTGTCACCATGGCGGCGGATCAGCGAGACGGTCGCGGTCATCCCGTACCGGGACAGCTCCGCCAGCCGCCTGGGCGGAACCAGTGCCTCGACGCCGAGCCTGCCCAGGCCCAGCGCGCTGATCTCCGCCACCTGCTCTACGAACTTCGCAACGGCCTGGCCGCTGCCGCGCGGAGCAGGCCCCCGCCGCCACCGCTCGAGGTCCGATAGCCGCGCCCCGCGCGGGACCTCGGCCAGCCGGTCCAGCGCCCGCCGCTGGACCGGATCCGGGAGCGCGGCCATATCCTCGTGCAACTGGCCAGTCGTTTCGTCGCGGACTCTAGCCACGAGCCGTGCGAGGGTGGTCACCTTCGGCAGCAGCACCTTCCGCTCCCGCAGCCACGCGACGCCGTCGGTGAAGATCGCCTTCGGTCCGTCCCCGGTCGCCCGTGACCGGGCCGCAACCCATTCGGAGAAGTCCCCCTCTGCATCCTCGAATGCCCGGTAGCCGCACGCCTGCCGGATTTCCGCCTGGTGCTCGTAGGTCGTGCTGCGGCGCTCGGTGTACCGGCGGACCTGCGACGGGTCCGCCATGCCCAGCTGCCCGGCGAGGAACTCCAGGACGTCCCCCGGCACGTCCAGGGGATCGTCCAGGAACGTCCCGAGCCAGCGCACCGTGGTCAGCTGCAGCGCGAACCCGGCCCTCATGTGCTCGCCCCGGTGCCGCCTTACCAGGCCCAGGTCATCATCGTCAAGGTAGAACACGCGGTCGAGGTCCGGCTGCGGCGGCGGCCCCGTGAACCGCCCGTGCGCCGCCGCCTCTTCATCCGTCAGGAACTCAACCGGCATGCAGCGCACCGTAACGCAGCGAACGCGTCCTGCACGCCCTTGGCCGCCGAACCGTTACTCGCGACTGCCCGAAGCCAGCTCCAGCGACATAGGAACGGCGATTCCCGTTAGGCATCCCCCACGTGGCTCCTTAACGGGAACCACCGTTCTGTTGTTGCTCAACCCCCGGGCCGGCGGCCGGGAAGAATCAGGCTGTTTCTCCCAGGGGCGGCGGAGGTCGGCGGCCAGCGGGCGGGCGAGCAGGAGCTGTGCGCAGGCTGTCATGATGATCCGCACCCAGCGGTCTGCCTGCTCGGGATCGCGGACCTTGGCGGCGGCGAGCCCGAGAGTGCCCTTGGCGAGCTTGAAGGCATGCTCGATGTCGAACCTGGCGAGGTAGGCGCGCCAGAGCTCGCCGGTGGACAGGGGCCCGGGGCCGGCGTGCCACAGCCACATGGCGCGGTGCGGGTCGCGGCCGTCGGGAAGCCGTTCCACGGTGACGTGGAAAACTTAAGCTATATATCGGGGATATAACGAAGCGCCTCGTGGCGCATCAGGGCTTGCGCGCCACGCCGCCGAACTCCAACCAGTCCGGAGAGTCCTGTTCTTCCCTGCCATCCGGGTGCCATTCGCTGACCTTTACCAGGCCGGGCGGCACTATCTCCAGGCCGTCGAAGAAGCCCGCGACTTCTTCCCTTGACCGCACACGGCCCCAGTGCCCACCGAACGCGTTGAGGCCGAGCGCGGTCACCCTCTCACGGACCTGCGGATCGTCGGAGGTGAGATGGGATATCGCGAGGTAGCTGCCAGGGGCAAGGCGGTCGATGATCTGGCGGACCACGCCGCCGGGATCGCGGTCGTCGGGAATACAGTGCAGGAAGCTGACGTAAAGGGCACCGACAGGCTCGTCGAAGTTGATCAGGCGCTGGGTGTCGGGGTGGCTGAGGATGCGCCCGACGTCGCAGACGTCGGCTTCGATAAAGGCCGTGCTCTCATCCTCGGCCAGCAGGGCCTTGACACGGCCGTGCGCCAGCACTACCGGGTCGATATCGACGTAGACGACCTTGGACCCCGGTGCGGCCTGCTGGGCGACCTGGTGCACGTTGTTCTGGGTGGGCAACCCGCTGCCGTTGTCGATGAACTGCCGGATGCCGCATTCGGTGGCCAGGTAGTGCACGAGTCGTTCCAGGTAGCGGCGGTTGTTGCGGGTCAATGCGTAGCTACCCGGCATCATGTCTTCCAGGACTTCGCACGCCTGGCGGTCGACCTCGTAATTGTCGGTCCCGCCGAGCATGAAGTCGTAGACCCGCGCGACACTCGCGGTACGGGTATCGATCTCGGGGAAATCGTCCGCCTGCATCGCCGCCCCATCCTCCGTTTCTTGTCGCCGCAGCACCAGTGCGCGGACCGCGCCGCCGGATTCCTCCGGCGGGCGCTCCTACCTGCTGTTGCAGCTGCCGCCTTTGACCTGGGCAGTGAAAGTATCCCACGCGCCGAAAGCGAACGTCAGCGTCGGCCCCGCTGGGTCTTTGGAGTCACGCACCGCCACTGTAAGCGGCAGGCCGCCCGCGATCTCCACGCAGTTAGTCGCCCCGCCACTGCGGACGCTCTTGCGCCAAATAGCCCCAGACAGATCCGGGTCTGTCATGCCATTCCTCCTGTGGTCATCGTGTTCAGTTCATTTCCGGCTGGCTAGAACTGGCTAGAAGTGGCCCGCGTACCTGAGCGCATAGCTCCGCATCATCACGCGCGAATCCTCGGGCGACAGCGCCCTGGCCTGCAGCGACCCCCAGATCTCGTCATACCTGCGCAGCTCTTCAGGCTGCTCGAGGGTGATCGCGGTCATCGCGCTCTCCAGGTGGACGATTCCGAGGTCGCCCGGGTCGTGGAACGTCAGGATCTGGAATGGCCCGGCCATGGCCGGGTGCGCGCCAGAATTGAACGACAGGACCTGCACGGTCACGTTGGCCGGGTCCCGCTCCTTGGCGAGCATCTCGATCTGCTCGTGCATGACCCCGTTACCGCCTACCGTCCGCCGCAGCACCGACTCGTTGATGATGCAGCTGGCCTGCGGCGAGAGTCCGGTCTGGCGCAGTACGTCCTGGCGGGCCAGCCGGATCTCCACCCGGCGGTCGATAGCGGCAGCCGTCAAGCTCGGCTGCCAGGCCCGCATGATGGCCCGCGCGTAGGCCTCCGTCTGGAGCAGTCCGGGCACCAGTTCCGGCTCGTACGACCGGATGGTCCGGGCTTCCGTCTCCAGGCCGATGAGGTTCGCCAGTGCGGTGGGGACCACATCGCTGCTGAAAGACTGCCACCAGCCGCGCTCGGTGGCTCTTCTTGCCATGTCAGCAAGCTGGTCACCGTATGCCCGGTCTTCCACGTTGTACGCGACGAGCAATTTCCGCAGGTCGGCCGTTGAGATACCGATCTGCCTGTTCTCGATCCGCGAAAGTTTCGAGGACTGCCAGCCAAGTTCGGCGGCCACATCCTCGATGGATTTCTCGGTCTCATGGCGCAGTCGCCGCAGCTCAGCGGCGAGACGGCGGCGGCGCATGGTGGGAGATGCCGCCACACCATCACCCCTTTCCGATCCTAAGCAAATTGCTTGGCCAGAACTACTTGCGCCCAGCGGGCAACATACTACAGGATTACGCGCAGCGCGTGTTTGCAGATGTCGATGTTCTAGCCCACTCCCGGGCGGCGCGAGACGCTGCCCGGAACCCCGAGCGATGCGAGGTGGGTCGTGCACACTCACGGCCACGCACAGGCCATGATCAGTGCGCGACCAGGCGTTTCTCCGGCATTTTCAGTGGACAGCGCGGCAAGCGGCACGACCGCTTCTCCGCCCGCCACGCGGGCGCTGCGGCGCACGTTCCGGGGCGAGCCCGGCCAGGTGCCGCTGGCGCGGGACTTCGTCTTCCGTTACCTGAACGGCCGCGATTGCCCCGCGGAGGCAGTCCAGGACATCCTGGTGTGCGCCACCGAGTTGGCGACAAATGCGGTGCTCCATAGCCGATCCGGACTTCCCGGCGGGCATTTCTGCGTGGAAATTGTCTGTGCCGGGCAATCGGTGCGCGTGGCGGTTGAGGACTCCGGCGGCCCGTGGGCGGAGTGCGGCAACGGCGGCATAAACGCGGAATGCGGTCGCGGGCTGCACGTCGTCTCCGCGCTGTCGGCGGACATGGGAATCACCGGCGACGCTTCCGGCCGGATGGCCTGGTTCTGCTGCCAATGGGGCACCAGCGAGGACGATCAGGCCGCATGCGTCACCTCCTGCCACCCTTTCCCCGGAAAGGGCCGGTCAGAGCGCTCGCTCGCGCCTAGATGACATCAAAGCGGCGAAGGACGGAGGCGGAAGGGTATCCATGCCCGCTCGCAACATCCTGGAAGCCGGCAACGGGGCTGGCAACGGGGCTGGCAACGGGGCGGCGCATCCCGCGGTCAACACGACCAAGGCAAATATCGCCCGCATCTATGATTACCTGCTGGGCGGCAAGGACCACATTAGTCAAGAGGTACGGGCGGACTTCCGCAATCGTGCCTGAATGTTAGTAATCGCAGTTCAAACGCTATTATTCGAAAAACGGCTCATCTCACGTTCGCGCACCTTTATGCACCATTACATACCTTGATATCCGTTTCTCCGGAGGGCCTGTCCTGACTTCTGCCTGACTTCTGCCTGACTCCGCTGACTGGCTCCGGGCTGGCTGGCCTGGCGTTTTGGCGCTGGTGGGGTCGTAGCCGTGCCGGGCGTACCAGATGACGACGATCGCCGAGGTGAGCATGGCGAACAGGACGGTGCGCTCGACCGCGCGCCTGACCCGGGTGCGGGCCTCGCCTGCGCCCGGGACGTTGCGGGCGTCGCCGAATGCCTGCTCGATATGACCGCCGGGTCGCGTACCGGGCGACGAGAGCGGCCGGGCCGGCGGTCATGTCGGTGGTGACCAGGGCCAGGTCATAGCCCTCCGTCGGGTCTTCGTCGCGGGAGAGGATGAGCCGGACCGGGGCGGTCCTGAACGAGCCGTACCACGGGCAGGGGATCCCGGCGA
>DAHVAN010000391.1 GCA_027314595.1 Actinomycetota bacterium
CCCCGGCTAGGCCAGGAGGCAGGGGCAGGCCCGGCGGCGGCACCGCGGGCGCCTTCGGGCGTCCCGGCGGCAAGCCAAGCCGCGGCCGGAAGTCCAAGAAGCAGCGGCGGCAAGAGTTCGACAACATGCAGGCGCCGACGATCGGCGGCGTGCAGGTTCCGCGCGGCAACGGACAGGCGATCCGGCTGTCCCGTGGCGCGTCCCTGAGCGACTTCGCCGACAAGATCGGCGCGAACCCGGCGAGCCTGGTTCAGGTGCTGTTCCATCTCGGCGAGATGGTCACGGCCACTCAGTCGGTGAACGACGAGACGCTGCAGCTGCTCGGTGCCGAGCTGAACTACAACGTCCAGGTCGTCTCCCCCGAGGAGGAGGACCGGGAGCTGCTCGAGTCGTTCGACATCGAGTTCGGCGAGGACGAGGGCGGCGAGGAAGACCTGCAGGCGCGCCCGCCCGTGGTCACCGTCATGGGCCATGTCGACCATGGCAAGACCAAGCTGCTCGACGCGATCAGGCACACCAACGTGGTCGCGCGCGAAGCGGGCGGCATCACGCAGCACATCGGCGCCTACCAGGTGATGACCGAGGTCGACGGCGAAGACCGGAAGATCACGTTCATCGACACCCCGGGTCACGAGGCGTTCACCGCCATGCGTGCCCGCGGCGCCGAGACCACGGACCTCGTGGTGCTCGTGGTCGCGGCGGACGACGGCGTCAAGCCGCAGACCACTGAGGCGCTCAACCACGCCCAGGCGGCCGGCGTGCCGATCGTCGTGGCGGTCAACAAGATCGACAAGGAAGGCGCCGACCCGGCGCGGGTGCGGGCACAGCTCACCGAGTACGGCCTGGTGGCCGAGGAGTTCGGCGGCGACACGCAGTTCGTGGACGTGTCCGCGACGAAGCGGCTCGGCCTTGACACCCTGCTCGAGGCGATCATCCTGACCGCTGACGCGCAGCTCGACCTGCGTGCCAACCCGGAGCAGGACGCGCAGGGCACCGTCATCGAGGCCCAGCTCGACAAGGGCCGCGGCCCGGTGGCGACGATGCTCGTGCAGCGCGGCACGCTGCACGTCGGTGACTCGATCGTGGCCGGCGAGGCCTACGGCCGGGTCCGGGCCATGCTCGACGAGAACGGCGGCAACCTGTCGGAGGCCCCGCCGTCCCGCCCGGTCCAGGTGCTCGGCCTCACCGCCGTCCCCGACGCCGGCGACAACTTCCTGGTGGTCTCCGACGACCGGATGGCCAGGCAGATCGCCGAGCGCCGCGAGGCGCGCGAGCGCACCGCCTTGTTCGCCCAGCGCAGGCGCCGGGTCACGCTCGAGGACCTGGAGTCGGCGCTCAAGGCCGGCCAGCGCGAGGAGCTCCTGCTCATCATCAAGGGCGACGTGTCCGGCTCCGTGGAGGCCCTGGAAGACGCGCTGCTCAAGATCGACGTGGGCGAGGAGGTCACGCTCCGCGTCATCGGCCGCGGTGTCGGCGCGATCACGCAGGACGACGTGAACCTGGCCATCGCGTCCGACGCGGTGATCATCGGCTTCAACGTCCGCCCGGCGGGCCGGGCAGGCGAGCTGGCGCAGCGCGAGGGCGTGGACATCCGCTACTACTCGATCATCTACCAGGCGATCGAGGAGATCGAGGCCGCGCTCAAGGGCATGCTCAAGCCCGAGTTCGAGGAGATCCAGCTCGGTACCGCCGAAGTCCGCGAGGTCTTCAGGGTGCCGCGTGTCGGCAACGTCGCCGGCTGCATCGTCCGCTCCGGGCTGATCCACCGCAACAACAAGGCGCGGCTGATCCGGGACGGCGTGGTGATCTCAGAAAACCTCACCGTCGAGTCGCTGCGCCGGTTCAAGGACGACGCGACCGAAGTCCGCGAGGGCTACGAGTGCGGTATCGGCGTCGGCTACAACGACATCAAGGTCGAGGACGTCATCGAGACCTTCGAGATGAGGGAGAAGCCGAGGGCCTGACCCGGCCCCCGGCAGGGGCCGAAAGGTGTACGTAGCCGCGCTGACGCTGGACGTGCTGCTGGGCGACGTCCGCTCGCTGAAAGCCAAGCGGGCCGTCGTCCGGCCGCTCGTCGCGGAACTGCGGCGCCGGTACCCCGGCGTCGCAGTTGCCGAGACCGGTCATCTTGACCTGCACCGGCGTGCTGAAATCGGGATAGCGGTGGTGTCCGCCACCGCGGGTAACGCGACCGCGGTGCTCGACGAGTGCGAGCGCCTGGTGGCGGCGAGGCCGGAGATCGAGTTGCTGTCGGCGAGGCAGCGGCTCTTTACCGAAGAGGAGTGACCGACCATGGACGCCGCTCGCACGCGCCGTCTCGCCGAGCGGATCAGCAAGATCGTCGCCGAGATGCTCGAGCGCCGGATCAAGGACCCCAGGCTCGGCTTCGTCACCGTGACCGAGGCACGGCTGACCAGCGACCTGCGCGAGGCGACGGTGTTCTACACGGTGTACGGTTCGCCCGAAGAGCGGCAGAAGACCGCGGCCGCGCTGCGCAGCGCCACCGGCGTCATCCGCTCGGAGGTCGGCCGGCTGATCGGCCTTCGGCACACGCCCTCGCTCGAGTTCGTGGCCGACGCGCTGCCGGAAAACGCGCAGCGGATCGATGATCTCGTCGCGGCCGCGCGGCAGGCGGACGCCGAACTCGCCCGCACCCGCGAGGGCGCGGAATGGGCCGGCGACCCGGACCCGTACCGCAAGCCCGCCGACGAGGACTGGGACGACGAAGACGAAGACGGCGAAGACGACGAGGAATGACGGCGCGGAGCGGGCTGGTCATCGTCGACAAGCCCGGCGGCATGACCTCGCACGACGTGGTGGCCAGGGTAAGGCGGCTGGCGGGAACCCGCCGCGTCGGTCACGCGGGAACCCTCGACCCGATGGCGACCGGCGTCCTTGTCGTGGGCGTCGAGAAGGCGACAAGGCTCCTCGGCTACCTGTCCCTGTCGCAGAAGGAGTACACCGCCACCATCCGGCTTGGTGAGTCGACCACGACCGACGACGCCGAAGGGGAGCCGACAGGAGGCGCGCCCGCGAGCGGCGTTTCGCCGACCGCGCTCGAAGCCGAAGTCGCCAGGCTGACCGGCGACATCACGCAGGTTCCGCCCGGCGTGAGCGCGATCAAGGTCGGCGGCAAGCGCGCCTACAAGCTGGCAAGGGAGGGCGCCGCGCCCGAACTCGCGCCCCGCCAGGTGACCGTCTACGAGTTCACCGTGACGAGCGTGCGCGCGTCCGGTGAATGGCTCGACGTGGACGCGACGGTCCGCTGCTCGAGCGGCACATACATCCGCGCGCTCGCCCGCGACCTCGGCAGTGCGCTGGGCACCGGCGGGCACCTGACCGCCCTGCGCCGTACTTCGGTCGGGCCCTACACCATCGCGCAGGCCCGGACCCTGGATCTTTTGTCCGAACGATTGGTGGTGGCCCCCCTGGCGCAAGCCGCCTCGGCCGCCTTCGCGAGCATCCACCTCACCGCGGACGAAGCCCGCCGCCTATCCCACGGCGCCCGCATCCCGGTGCCCCCCGCCGCCGCCCCCGCCGCGCCCCCGTCCCCCGCCTTCGCCGCGCCCCCGTCCCCCGCCTCCACCGCTGCCTCCGCGCCCACGGCCCCCGCCGCCGCGCTCGCAACCCCAGTGGCCGCATTCGCCCCAGACGGCACGCTGGTCGCGCTCGTCGCCGAAGAGTCTGGCCGCCTGGTCTCGCTGGCCGTCTTCGCCGATCCCGCCGCTGGCTGATCCGCCGGCAGGCGCGCCAAGGGACTTATTGTGTGTAGTTTGACCCGCCCGCGGGGTCAAACTACACACAATAACTTCAAGGCGAGCGCCACTGGGAAAGGAATGGCTGAAGTGGCCACGGAACCGGCCGCCGGGCACCGGGTGCGCGACGGATGAGAGGCTGGACCGTCTGGAGGTGGCACGGTGTGCGACCCACCTGGGACGGCTCGGGCAGGGGCACCAACCGCCGGCGTCCCGTCGGCCCATAGGCTAGGAGTGCGCGCCCAACACGCGGGCGAGCGAAGGGAGAGCGCGTGTACCGCTGGTACGGCCTTGACGATGTGCCGGCCGGGTGGGGTGAGTCCGTCGTCACGATCGGCAAGTTCGACGGCGTGCACCGTGGCCACCAGCGCATCGTCGCCCGCGCGGCGCAGGTAGGCAGGGAGCGGAACCTGCCGGTCGTCGTGATCACCTTCGACCCGCATCCCGACGAGGTGGTCAGGCCTGGCAGCCACCCGCCGTTCCTGTGCTCGGCGCGCCGCCGCGCCGAGCTGCTCGCCGGCCTGGGCGCCGAAGCCGTCTGCGTGCTGCCCTTCACGCTCGAGTTCTCCCGGCTCGACCCCGACGACTTCGTGCGAACCGTGCTCGTCGAGCGGATGCACGCGGCGGTGGTGGTCGTGGGGGAGGACTTCAGGTTCGGCCACAAGGCGGCAGGCGACGTCAAGGTGCTCGCCAAGCTCGGCGAGAAGTACGATTTCACCACCGAGAGCATGCCATTGCTGGCCGCCGACGGCGCGACCGTGTCCTCAAGCAAGATCAGGCGCATGCTCGCGGAGGGCGATGTGCCGGCTGCCGCCAGGGAACTCGGCCGTCCGCACCGGGTGGAGGGTGTCGTGGTCCGCGGCCACCAGCGCGGCCGGGCGCTCGGTTTTCCCACGGCCAACCTCGAGACGCCGCCGCACACCGCGATTCCCGCCGACGGCGTCTACGCGGGGTGGCTGGCCAGCCTGGATGACGAGGGCCGCGACGTGCGGCGGTGGCCGGCGGCGATCTCTATCGGCACGAACCCGACGTTCGGGGAGGGCGAGCAGACGGTGGAGGCGTACGCGCTGGACAGGGACGACCTCGACCTGTACGGCGTGCATGCGGCGATCGACTTCGCCGCGCGGCTGCGCGGCACGCTCCGGTTCGATTCGGTCGGCGCGCTTGTCGAGCAGATGCGCGAGGACGTCGAGCGCGCACGCGCGCTTGTCGCCTAGCCCCCATGCGGGAGGGTGCGGGGGGAATGGGGGCGCGCAGCCCCCATCGCGGGGGTGCGGGGGGAATGGGGGGCCGCGCAGCCCCCATCGCGGGGGGTGCAGGGGGGGTGTCCCCCCGCGATGACCGAGCCGGACTAGGGCGGTCCGCGCCCGTGGTAGTGTGAAACGCTGCCGGTAAGAGACCGGCTGGGATGTGCTGCACCCTCAAGCGGCCATCCACGGGGAAACCACTTGCAGGAAAGCCTAAGGAGCCACGTGCCGCTCGACGCCGAAGTCAAGAAGCAGATCTTCGCGGAGTACGCGACCAGTGAGGGTGACACCGGTTCATCGGAGGTCCAGATCGCGCTCATGACCCGCAGGATCAACGACCTTAACGAGCACCTGAAGGTGCACCAGCACGATCACCACAGCCGTCGCGGCCTGCTGCTGCTCGTCGGCCGCCGTCGCCGGCTGCTGACCTATCTGCGCAACACCGACATCAGCCGCTACCGCACGTTGATCGAGCGCCTGGGTCTGCGCAGATAGCCGGGCCCGTCGCGCCGGGCCCGCCGATGCTGGACCCGGTGACTCCGGGCCGGTAACGTTGGCTCTGGCCCGCGTGATAACAGAACAGAAGCGATAAGACACATCCCGTAGCCCCCGGCCCGAGCGCCTGGGCCGGTCCTCGGTAGTGGTCCCCGGGTCTCGCCGCCGCGTTCCTGCTCGCAGGCAAGCGGCAGCACAGGGAGCGCGGCAACGCACGCAGAACGGACCCGAGGGCTTCGATCGAAGACCGGCCGGCGTCCCCGCTGGAGCAGAACTAGCCTGGAGCACTCCGAACACAAAGCGGGCGCCAGAGCCGACCATGGCACGGCGGCGGGTGGGTGCGGGATTCCTACCGCAAGGAGGTCTCACCCGTGAAGGGTGTGAAGAGCGCCGAAGCCGTCATCGACAACGGTGAGTTTGGCGTACGCAAAATCAGGTTCGAAACGGGCAGGCTTGCCCGTCAGGCGTCGGGTTCGGCGCTGGTCATCCTGGACGACGAGACCGTCGTGCTTTCCGCCACGGTCGCGAGCAAGCAGCCGAAGGAAGGCCTGGATTTCTTCCCGCTCACCGTCGATGTCGAGGAGCGGATGTACGCGGCGGGCCGGATCCCCGGCTCGTTCTTCCGCCGCGAGGGCCGGCCGTCCGAGGACGCGATCCTCACCTGCCGGCTCATCGACCGGCCGCTGCGCCCGAGCTTCGTCAAGGGCCTGCGCAACGAGATCCAGGTCGTCGCGACCATCCTGTCGCTGCACCCGGATCACCTGTACGACGTGGTGGCGATCAACGCCGCGAGCATGTCGACCCAGCTGGCCGGCCTGCCGTTCTCCGGCCCGATCGGCGGCGTCCGGGTCGCGCTGATCAAGGACCAGTGGGTGGCGTTCCCGACGCACGAGCAGCTCGCCCACGCGACGTTCGACATGGTGGTCGCGGGCCGCGTGCTCCCCGCCAGCGAAAACCTTCCTGACGGCGACGTCGCGATCATGATGGTCGAGGCGGAGTCCACGCCCGGGACGCTGAAGCTGCTCGCCGAGGCGGAGACGTCAGGCGCGGTCGCGCCCGACGAGGAGACCGTGGCCGAGGGCCTCGAGGCCGCCAAGCCGTTCATCGCGGCGCTGTGCGAGGCGCAGCGGATCCTCGCCGCCGAGGCGGGCATCAGCTCCGCGAGCACGGCGGACTTCCCGGTTTTCGCCGACTACACCGAGGACGTCTACGACGCCGTGGCCGCCGCGGTCTCCGACGAGCTGGCCAAGGCGCTGACGATCGCCGGCAAGCACGACAGGGAGGCCGAGCAGGACCGGGTGAAGGCCCTGGCCGCCGAGCGGCTCGCCGAGCGGTTCGAGGGCCGCGAGAAGGAGATCAGCGCCGCGTTCCGCAGCCTGACCAAGAAGCTGGTCAGGGAGCGGATCATCAGGGACGGCCTGCGCATCGACGGCCGCGGCGTCACCGACATCCGGCAGCTGACCGCCGAAGTCGGCGTCCTGCCCCGGGTCCACGGCAGCGCCCTGTTCGAGCGCGGCGAGACCCAGGTCCTCGGCGTCACCACGCTGAACATGCTCCGCATGGAGCAGATGATCGACACGCTCAACCCCGAGCGCACCAAGCGCTACATGCACAACTACAACATGCCGCCGTACTCGACCGGCGAGACCGGCCGGGTCGGGTCGCCCAAGCGCCGGGAGATCGGCCACGGCGCGCTCGCCGAGCGCGCGCTCATCCCGGTGCTGCCGTCGCGCGAGGAGTTCCCCTACGCGATCCGGCAGGTCTCCGAGGCGATCGGCTCCAACGGCTCCACGTCCATGGGCAGCGTGTGCGCCTCAGTCATGTCGCTGCTCAACGCGGGCGTTCCGCTCAAGGACATGGTCTCGGGCATCGCGATGGGCCTGATCAACGAGGGCGGGCAGTACGTCACGCTGACCGACATCCTCGGTGCCGAGGACGCGTTCGGCGACATGGACTTCAAGGTGGCCGGCACCGAGCACGTGGTGACCGCCCTGCAGCTCGACACCAAGCTCGACGGCATCCCGGCCTCGATCCTTGCCGCGGCGCTGAAGCAGGCGCGCGCCGCCCGGCTGACGATCCTCGGCGTGATGCGCGACGCCATCACCGAGCCGGGCGAGATGTCCCCGTTCGCCCCGCGGATCATCACGCTGAAGGTCCCCGTGGACAAGATCGGCGAGGTCATCGGCCCGAAGGGCAAGATGATCAACTCCATACAGGACGACACGGGCGCCGAGATCACGATCGAGGACGACGGCACGATCTACGTGGGCGCGACCGACGGCCCGTCCGCCGAGGCGGCCAGGTCCGCGATCAACGCCATCGCCAACCCGCACGTCCCCGAGGTGGGCGAGCGGTTCCTCGGCACGGTGGTGAAGACGACCACGTTCGGCGCGTTCCTGTCGCTGCTGCCGGGCAAGGACGGGCTGCTGCACGTCACGCAGATCCGCAAGCTGCACGGCGGCAGGCGGATCGAGAACATCGACGACGTGATCCACGTCGGCGACAAGATTCAGGTGGAGATCCGCGAGATCGACGATCGCGGCAAGCTGTCGCTGGTCCCGGTGGAAGTGCTCGAGCGCGAGGCGGCCGGCGAGGACCTGTCCGGCGGCGAATCGCACAACGAGCGCGGTGACCGGCCGCCGCGCGACCGCGGCGACTACCGGGGCGATCGCGGCGATCGCGGCGATCGTGACCGGGGCGACCGGGGCGACGGCGACGCTTCCCGCCGTACCCGGCACCGCTCTCGCGGGCATCACGAATAAATGGATACCGAACGAGCGGTTGGTTCCCCTGTGGCCGCAAGTCGCTCCGCCATGCCCGAGGGGCGTTCGGGTGCGAACTCGCCCCAGGTAAGCAAGGCCGTCCTCCCGGGCGGCCTTCGCGTGGTCACCGAGTTCATGCCCGCGGTGCGGTCGGTGGCGCTGGGCATCTGGGTCTGCGTCGGGTCAAGGGACGAGGACACGACGCACGCCGGCGCGACGCACTACCTGGAGCACCTGCTGTTCAAGGGCACGGGCAGGCGCACGGCGCTCGACATCTCGGCGGCGATGGACGCGGTCGGCGGCGAGATGAACGCGTTCACCGACAGGGAGTTCACCTGCTATTACGCGCGAGTGCTCGACGCGGACCTGCCGCTCGCGATCGACATCCTGTCGGACATGGTGACCAGCGCGCTGATCGAGTCCCGTGCCGTAGACGCCGAACGCGGCGTCATACTCGAAGAGATCGCCATGAACGACGACGAGCCGTCCGACGTGGTGTACGAGGCGTTCGGCGCGCGGTTGTACGGTGACACGCCGCTCGGCCGTCCGATCCTGGGGACGGTGGACTCGGTCAACGCCATCACCAGGGACCAGATCCGCGAGCACTACGTGTCGCAATACACGCCGCCGCACCTGGTGGTCGCGGCGGCGGGGAACCTCGACCACGACGCGGTGGTGGCCCTGGTCCAGGCGGCGTTCGGATCCGTGCTCGCGGACTTTCCGGCCGCCGAGCCCGCCGCGCCGCGGCTGCGCGGCTCCGGCGGGCTCTGGGACGGGTACGGACCGGCCGCGGGGACCGGCGTGAAGCTGGTATCGCGGCCGATCGAGCAGGCCAACATCGTGCTCGGCTGCGAGGGGCTGGCCAGGACCGACGACCGCAGGTTCGCGCTCGGCGTGCTCAACACCGCGCTCGGCGGCGGCATGTCCTCGCGGCTGTTCCAGGAAATCCGCGAGAAGCGCGGACTCGCCTACTCGGTGCACAGTTTCACGGCGCAGTACGCGGATACCGGCCAGTGGGGCATCTATGTCGGCTGCCTCCCGGCCAAGGCCGACGAGGTGCTCTCGATCTGCGCCAGCGAGGTCCGCAAGGTCGTGTCCGACGGGCTGGCCGACGCGGAACTGGACAGGGGCAAGGGCCAGATGCGGGCCGCGACGGTTCTCGGGTCCGAGGACCCGTCGTCGCGCATGATCCGCCTCGGCAAGTCCGAGATGGTCTACCCGCGGCTGATGGGGATCGACGAAGTGCTCGCCGCCGTCGACGCGGTAACCCACGACGACGTGCGCGCGATCGCGGAGCAGGTCCTCACCCGGCCGAAGGCGCTGGCCGTCGTCGGCCCCTTCGACGACCCGGACGCGTTCGCTGGTGCGCTGACCTGAACCGGAGGCGCGATGATCAACGTCGGAGTGCTCGGTGCGCGGGGCCGGATGGGGCGCGAGGTGTGCGAGGCCGTCGAGGGCGCCCCGGACGCCCGGCTTGTCGCGCGGGTCGACCACGGCGACCCGCGCGACCCGCTGGCCGGCTGCGATGTCGTCGTGGACTTCACCCATCCCGGTGTCGTCATGGACAACCTGCGCTGGTGCGTCGAGCACGGGGTGAACACGGTCGTCGGGACCTCGGGGTTCGGCGAGGACCGGCTGGCGCAGGTGCGTTCGCTGGTGGAGCCGGCCCCCGGAGTCCGGGTGCTCATCGCGCCGAACTTCTCGGTGGGAGCGGTCCTGATGATGCGGTTCGCCGCCCAGGCGGCCCGTCTGTTCGAGTCCGCCGAAGTCGTCGAACTGCACCATGCCGCCAAGATGGACGCTCCTTCAGGCACCGCGCTGCGGACGGCGGGGCTGATCGGCGAGGCGAGGGCGAAGGCCGGGCTTGACGCGCCGCCGGACGCCACCAGGCAGGAGATGGCCGGCGCGCGCGGAGCGAGCGTCGACGGCGTGCGCGTGCACTCGGTCCGGCTCGCGGGTCTCGTGGCGCACCAGGAGGTGCTGTTCGGCGGGCACGGGGAGACGCTGACGATCAGGCATGACTCGCTGGACCGCGCGTCCTTCATGCCGGGCGTGCTGCTCGCCGTCCGCGCCGTGGCGTCGCTGCCCCCCGGCCTCACCGTCGGCATCGAGGGCCTGCTCGGCCTGGACTAGGCGGGCCGCGGGGGAGGCGCAATAGGCTGGGGGCATGTGCCGCAGTATCAAGACCTTGCGCCCGCCGTACGCCGAACAGGTCACCGATGACGACGTCCGGGCGGCCGCGCTTCAGTACGTCAGGAAGATCAGCGGGTTCCGCGCGCCTGCCGCGCGCAACGCCGCCGCGTTCCAGCAGGCCGTCGACGAGGTCACCGCGGCGACCGGGCGACTGCTCGCCGCGCTGGAGGTTCGTCAGGCCGGGCGGGCTGCCGAGGCCTCGTAAGCCGCTTGGCGGTATCTCCCTGGGGTATTTACGCACTATGACGATCATGAGGCTCGTCCTCAACCTGATCTGGCTCATCTTGTGCGGCTGGTGGATGGCGATCCTCTACATACTCGCCGGAATCGTCTGTTTCATCCTGATCATCACGATCCCGTTCGGGATCGCCTCGTTCCGGATCGCCTCGTATGTGATCTGGCCGTTCGGCCGGTCGATCGAGTGGCGCAGGGACGCGGGGGTCGCCTCGGTGATCGGCAATGTCATCTGGATCGTCCTCATCGGATGGTGGCTCGCGATCGGTCACCTGACCAACGGCATCGCGCTCTGCCTGACGATCATCGGCATCCCGCTCGGGCTCGCCGACTTCAAGATGATCCCGATCTCGCTGGTGCCGCTTGGCGTCCGGATCGTCCGTTCCGGCGAGCTGTACCCGGGCTACCGCAGGGCCGCCTACTGATCCGGCGCCGGTTCGCCAGGCCCGCCGGGCGATGTAACCTTTCCCCATGGGTGAGGACGAGGTTGTCGGCGGCGCGGTCGCGGACGGCGCCGGCGATGGCGAGAGCCGGGTCGAGGTCATCGTCACGACCGACACCTCCGCCGCGCCGCACAAGGCGGGCGAGAGCAAGCTTTACGTGATGTTCGACGCCGCCAGGCCGGAGGCGGGCAAGCTCTACTTCACCGAGGCCGAATGGGAGGCCTTCGTGCTCGGCGTGAAGGACGGCGAGTTCGACCTCGACGAGGACGGGAACCTGCCGCCGCTGCCTGAGCAGCAGGGCCGGCCGCCGCAGCCGTAAGGGCGGCCGCGGCCACCCGGCGGTCACCAGAGCGCGGGCTGCGCCGAGGGGGAGTCCGCGCCGAGCGCCCCTTCATGGCGGAGCAGCCACTCTTTGCGGGCCAGGCCCCAGCCGTAGCCGGTCAGCGACCCGTCCGCGCCGATCACGCGGTGGCACGGCAGGATGATCGAGATCGGGTTGCGCCCATTGGCGAGCCCGACCGCGCGGGAGGCGACGGGGGACTTGCCGATCGCCGCCGCCACCTGCCCGTAGCTGACCGTCTTCCCGTACGGGATCCTGGCGAGCTCTTCCCACACGGCGAGCTGGAACCGCGTTCCGCATGGCGCGAGCGGCAGGTCGAACTCCGTGCGCTCCCCGGCGAAGTAGCCGGCCAGCTGGGCGGCCGCCTCGCGGAATCCGCCCTCGCGGCGGACCCAGCCAGGCTGGACCGCGGCGGAATGCGAGCCGGCGTCCAGCATGTACAGGCCGGTCAGCGCGCGCTCGTCACCGGTCAGCAGCAGCCTGCCCACCGGCGAGCCGACGATGTCGTACCGGACCGTCGCGGCCGGGACGGCGCCGGCCCGCAGGAACGGGAGAATCATGATGTCGCTGCCTCTCGCGGTGTCGGTTGTCCGATTGCGGCCCACAGGTGGTGCACCATGTACGAGCGCCACGGGCGCCAGCGTTCCGCCGCCGCCACCGTGGCGCCGAGCTGGCGCAGCGCCCTGAGCAGCCCGGCGTCGGCTGGCAGGAACGCGTCAGGATCGGACAGGGCGCGCATCCTGATGTAGGACGCGGTCCACGGCCCGATGCCAGGCAGCGCGAGCAGCCTGGCGGTCTCCTGGTCGCGGTCCGCGCCTGGGTGCAGCCGGATGTCCCCGGACGCGACCGCGGCGGCCAGCCTGACCAGCGTCTCGGCGCGGGCGCGCGGCATGGGCAGCGCGCCAGGATCGGCTGCGGCGAGCGTCGCCGCGTCGGGGAACAGGTGGGTGAGCGATCCGCTTGGCGCCGACAGCGGCTTGCCGTATTCCGCGGCCAGCCGCGCGCCGAGCCGCCGCGCGGCGGCGACGGAGACCTGCTGGCCGAGGACGGCCCTGACGGCGAGTTCCGTGCCGTCGACGTGACCCGGTGAGCGCCGGCCCGGGCAGGCCCCCGCCAGCGGGCCCGCCACGGCGTCGCCGGCCAGGCACTCGGACACGGCGACGGGATCGGCGTCCAGGTCGAGCAGCCGCCGGCAGCGCTGCACCGCGGCCGAGACATCGCGCAGGTCCTCGAGCTCAAGGTCGCATTCGACGTAGCACCCGCCGCCACGCTTCCCCCCGTCACCGGCAGGAGCGGGGCGCAGGGACAGGACGCCCGGGCCGTTCGGGAGAATGATTGTCCGCCTGTACGCGCCGGCGGACACCTCTTCCACCCCGGGTATCGCGCGCGCGGCCAGGAAGCCGAGCATCCGCGTCAGGTCGATCGGCGGCCGGTACGGCAGGCGCAGGCGTATCACGCCGGGCGGTGCGGGCGTGCTGCGTTTGGCCGCGCGTTCGCGCAGCCGGGTGGGCGGCGTGTCGAACACGTCGAGCATCGTCGCGTTGAACTGGCGGATGCTGGCGAAGCCGGCCGCGAACGCGATGTCGCCCATCGGCAGCGTCGTGGTCTCGACCAGGATTCTCGCCGTCTGCGCCCGCTGGGCCCTGGCGAGCGCGAGCGGGCCAGCGCCGAGTTCGGTCGTCAGCAGGCGGCGCACCTGGCGCTGCTCGTAGCCGAGCTCGCCCGCCAGCCCGCTGACCCCGGCGCGGTCCACGATGCCGTCGGCGATGAGCCGCATCGCGCGGGCGGTGACGTCCGCGCGGATGTTCCACTCCGGCGAGCCCGGCGAGGCGTCGGGACGGCATCGCTTGCAGGCGCGGAAGCCGGCCTCCTGCGCGGCGGCGGCCGTGGAGTAGAACCGGACGTTCTGCCTCTTCGGGGTAATGGCCGGGCAGGACGGGCGGCAGTAGATCCCGGTGGACGTCACGGCGGTGAAGAACACGCCGTCGAACCGGGAGTCCCTGCTCGCCGCGGCCTGGTAGCGCTGCTCGTCGTCCATCACGACTTCCACTGTGCCACCCGCCGGGACCCGGTACTAGCGGAAATCGGACATCACCGTCAGGGGTGATGTACCGCGAACCGCACGGTGCCAGGTCGCGCGCCGTACTACGCTGGCCGCCGTGAGAGGTGTTCTGCGCGGCGCAAACAGAGCCGGGTTGGTGCTCGCGGCCGCCGTCGGCCTGGCCGCGCTGGTCGCGGCCGGAATCGACGGAGTCAGCCACCCGCCGCCCGCCGCGCCGCGCGCCGCCCCTGGCGCCGCCCTGCGGCCGGCCGGGAGGATTCCCGCGCGGACCACCGCGGTCGCGACAGCGCCGCTGGAGGGGAAGGTAGTCGGCATCGACCCCGGCCACAACGGCCGTAACTACACCGACCCCGCCTTCCTCGGCAGGCAGATCTGGAACGGCAGGGAGTCAGAGGACTGCGACACCACAGGCACCGTGACCGACGCCGGCTACACCGAGGCCCTGTTCAACTTCCGGGTCGCGCAGTACCTGCGCGCCGGCCTCGTCCGCGACGGCGCCCGCGTGGTGATGACGCGCACCAGCAACGACGGCATCGGCCCGTGCGTGACGACCCGCACCTTCATCCTCGACAATTCCCGCGCCAACGTGGCCGTCGACATCCACGCGGACGCCGGTCCGGCCAGCGGACGCGGCTTTACGATCCTCGAGCCGGTCGCCGACGGGCCCAACGACACGGTGATCGCGTCCTCGGTCCGCTTCGGCGCCGATGTCAGGGCCGCGATGCTCGCCGGGACGCCGATGCCGGTGAGCGATTACTACGGCCAGAACGGGATCATCTACCGCGACGACCTCGCGGGCCTGAACCTCACGACGGTCCCGAAGATCCTGATCGAGGTCGGGAACATGAAGAACGCGACCGATGCCAGGCTGCTGACCTCCGCCAGGTTCCAGCAGCAGGTCGCCAGCGCCCTGCTTGCCGCCATCGTCTCGTTCCTCAGGTAACGTCTGGCGGGCCGCCTGCCCGGTCCTCAGCGCCGCCAGAAATCGTAGGGGTCACGGCCGGCCCGGAAGCCGGCCGCCTCGACGATGTCCACCGCGAGCTTGAACCGGTCGCCGACCCGCTGCGGCAGGTGCGCGTCGCTGCCGAACGACACCGCTGTTCCCCCCTCGGCCCGCCACCACCTGACGAGTTCGACACAAGCCAGCGGCGTCTTGGTGTTGATCTCAAGGACGCGCCCGGTTCCCGCGAGGGCGCGCAGCACCGTCCGGTACTCCTCCTCGAACGCCTCTTCCCTGAACAGGTGCGGCCCCGCGGGCCAGTAGCGGCGCGGGAAGTCCAGGTGCGCGAGCACCTGGTACACCCCGCTGCCCTCGATCAGTCGGAGCAGTTCGGCGAAGTAGTACCGCATCACCTCGTCGGCGGGCATCGACCCGAACAGCGCGTCGGCCGCGACGAGCTTGCGCTGGTAGGGGACCGCGTGCAGGGATCCGAGGACCCGGTCGAAGGCGTGGGCGCGCAGCACCGCGCCCGAGCTCGCAGCGAACAGGTGCGTCTCGCCGGCCTCCACGCCAGACAGGACGCGCAGGCCGGGAAAGCGCTGCCTGCACTCCTCGATCGCGGCCATGTACCCGGTGACGTCGAGCGGCTTGATCCGGATCCACCAGCGCGCGTCCGTGGCGACGCCGCCGATCGCGTCGCCGTCGACGCCAGTGGTGAACTCCAGGTGCTCGGTAAACGCGATCGCGGGCAGCCCGATGGCCAGGGCCTGCTCGCAGCTGCGCGCCATGGAGGCCTCGTGCGTCGTGTCGTACGACCATTCGGTATGTACATGATTGTCCGCGGGCAGCACGCCGCCCATCATCGCATGCCGGGCTTCACGCGGCGCCCGCGGCTACCAGCGGTCGTCGCGAGGCGGGGCCGAGGTGATCACGTAGACCTCGCCCGGCCTGGGCGGGTTCTGCGGGCCCGGGCCCGCGCCAGGCGCACCGCCGTCGCCGGGAAGGCCGCCCGCGGCGCCGGGATCCCGGGAGGTGTCCGAGCCGGCGGCGGGCAGCGCGGTCAGGCCCTTCTTCCCGGCCCTGATCAGCTTCCCCCAGCGCTCTTCCCACTCGGTGACGTCGCCGCCGCAGGACTTCACGTAGGCGATGAGCACAGGCAGCGTGGGAAGCCTGAGCCCGCCGGCCGCGGAGGCCAGCGTCCGCATCGTGTAGTGCGACTTCTCCGCCATGTCCGGGTAGTCGAGCCCGGCCTGGGTGCGCAGCACGCGCAGGTCGCGCGCGAACGCGCCGACGTTGTCCGCCTCGATCGACGCGATCGCGCCCTTGGCGCTCGGCGGCGGGTCGGGCAGCGCGCTGTCCCGCTGCGTGATGACCGTGCCGCCGGCGCTCGCCCATGCCCCGGTGGCCCGCATGCGCGGGTGCACGGTGCCGTCGCGCGGCACGTCGCCGAGTCGGCCGCTGCCAGTGCCCGGCCGCTGCTGTCCCTGGCCCGGCCCGGCGCCCGGTGCCCGAGGGCCAGGCCCGTTCGGGCCCTGCCGGTACTGTCCAGGCCCCTGGTCCGGGCCCTGCCGGTACTGTCCAGGCCCCTGGTCCGGTCCGTAGCGGCCCGGCCCGTGCTGGGCCGGCCCGTGCTGGCCCGGCCCGTGCTGGGCCGGCCCGTGCTGGCCGGGCCCGTGCTGGCCCGGCTCGTACCCGCCGGGACCGTACCCGCCGGGACCGTACCCGCCGGGACCGTACCCGCCCGGTCCGTATCCGGCCGGATCGTACTCACCGGGGTTGTGCTGGCCGGGGCCGTACTCATCCGGCCCGTACCCGCCTGGACCGTGCTGGCTCGGCCCGTGCTCACCTGGCCTCGGCCGGCCCGGCCCGGCAGGCTGCCGCTGGCCGGGCCCGTGGCCCGCCTGCCCGGATCCCATGGGCCCTTGTCCGGCCCGGTCGCGCGTGCCGCCGCCGTACCAGGGACCCGCTGCGCCGTGTACTCGCGGGTCTGCGCCGGGCCCGTACTGCGTGCCTCCGGGACCATACCGGGAGTCGCCCGGAACATAGGGGTCCGCGCCAGGATGCGGTCGCGACGGCTGACCGCCCGGGCCGTACTGCCCGGCCCCCGGCCCGAACTGTTCCGCCCCGGGTCCGTACGGCTCCGCCCCTGGCCCGTAGTACACGGCCCCGGGTCCGTACGGCTCAGGTCCGGACCGGCCCGGGCCATAGCGGCCTGAACCGCGGCGCTCGCCTGCGAACTGCCCCGGACCGGGCTGTCCTGGTCCGTACGGGTCGGGCCTGTGCTCGCCGTGGCCGTGCTGGCCTGACCCGTGCTCGTCCCATTCCTGGCCGGAGCGGTCCGGCCGGTAGCGCTCCGGCCCGGGATTGCCGGGCTCACGCCGGCCGCCAGGACTGTAAGGGCGCCGCTGTCCGGCCGGCCCTGCCCCGTATGGGCCCGGCCTGCCGTGTGACTGCCATCCGCCCCCGCCCCCGGCGTCCGGGGCCGGCGCGGAGCCGTGGAAACCGTCAGGCTGCGGCCGCGGGCGCGGGCCACGCGGGGGAACCGGCCGGCCCCCGGGAGGGAACGGCTGCTCGTTCGGGACGAAGGGGGAATCCGTCATCGGACGGGGCCGGGTCGCACCTGGCTGCCTTGGGCGAGCGCCGGCCGGGCGCGGACGAGGGCGGCCCGGATCCGGTGGCGGATCCTCCGGCCCGGTCCACGGGCGGGCGGACAAGCCCTGGTCCCGCGGGCCCCCCCGGGGCGGTCGCGGCGGCCGGGACGACTGGGGCTGCTGGGGCTGCTGGGACGGCTGCGGCGGCTGCGACGGAAACCCCGGTCGCGGGGCATTGGCGCGTTCGGCACGGGTGCGTGGCGCTCCCGCGGGGATGTCCCCCGGACGGGGAGGGCTGCCGGCGTAGGAGCGATAGCCGGGGTCGACCGCGTAGGCGCCCGCGTCGAGGAATGCGTGCTCCGGATAACCGCCGACGTCTGGGTACACGTCTTCCGCAGCCCAGCCTTGCGTGCCCTGCGCGCCCCGGCCGGGTCCGCTGTCCCGACGATTCACCCAGTACCTCCTGGACAAAGACCTGTCCGGCGTGCGCGCCGTGGCCGTTCGCTGCACATGTCGAGTCCCGGCTGGTCAGCGACCGGAACCAGCCCGCGGCTGTCGCACCCCATCATGAGTGTAGGCGCGCGTGGGGGCGGGGACAGGGCGAGACGGACAATTGCCCCGCTTCGGCGATGCATTATTTGGCCGCCGCCGGCGGCGTGTTCGCCAGGTGCGGGGCCTTGCAGGTAGGGCTACGCTGGTAGTCAGGCACGAGCATTTTGCCCGTGCCAACGGCTTTGCGGTGCGGATGCGCCGCATGGGAAGTTCGGGTGCGGAGCGGCCATGATGGCATGGATCGTCTGGCTGATCGTGGCGGCCATCCTCGGCGTGGCCGAGTTGATGACCACCACGTTCGCGCTTGGCATCATAGCGGTAGGCGCGATCGTCGCGGCCGGGGTTGGCGCGCTCCACCTCGCCCTGCCGTTCCAGTTGCTTGCCTTCGTGGTGGCGTCGGGGGCGGGCCTCGGCTTCGTCCTGCCCGTCGCGCGGCGTCATATCAAGCAGCCTCCGCTGCTCAAGACCGGCCCGGCCGCCCTCGTCGGGCGGTCCGCGAGCGTGGTCGAGGAGGTCGACAGGAACGGCGGACGGGTCCGCATCGGCGGTGAGGTCTGGTCGGCCCGCTCGTACGACGAAACGCTGGTCATCCCCGCCGGCAAGGTGGTGGATGTCATGCAGATCGAGGGCGCGACCGCCCTCGTTTACCCCCGGGAGTAGCCATGGCCCTCGCGGAAATAGTCATCGCTGCGGTGATCGCCCTCGTGGTCCTGCTAACGGTGCTGCGGTCGGTGCGCATAGTGCCGCAGGCGCGCGCCAGGAACGTCGAGCGTTTCGGGCGGTACCGCAAGACCCTCGAGCCCGGGATGAACTTCATCATCCCGTTCGTGGACCGCGTCAAACCCCTGATCGACCTGCGGGAGCAGGTCGTGTCGTTCGTCGGGCAGTCTGTCATCACCGAGGACAACCTGGTCGTGCAGATCGACACGGTGCTGTTCTTCCAGGTGACCGACCCGCGGGCGGCGGACTACGAGATCGTCAACTACATCCAGGCGATCGAGCAGCTCACCGCGACCATGCTGCGCAGCGTGATCGGGTCGATGGACCTGGAGCAGACGCTCACTTCCCGCGACAAGATCAACACGCTGCTGCGCGGGGTCCTCGACGACGCGTCGGGCAAGTGGGGGATCCGGGTCACCCGGGTGGAGATCAGGGCGATCGACCCGCCGAAGTCGGTCAAGGACGCGATGGAGAAGCAGATGCGGGCCGAGCGCGAGAAGCGCGCCGCGATCCTCACCGCCGAAGGCACCAGGCAGGCGGCGATCCTGAACGCCGACGGCGAGAAGCAGAGTTCGATCTTGCGCGCCGAAGGCGACAAGCAGGCCGCCATCTTGCGCGCCGAAGGCCAGGCACAGGCCATCGGGCACGTGTTCCAGTCGATCCACCGCAACGACCCCGACCCCAAGCTGCTCGCCTACCAGTACCTCCAGACGCTGCCGCAACTCGCGCAGGGCGCAGGGAACACGTTCTGGGTCATCCCCAGCGAGGTGACCACGGCACTGAAGGCGGTGACCTCGGCGTTCGGCGGAACGCGGGACGAAGGGCGGGACGGAACGCGGGACGAGGGGCGGGAAGGCGCGGGTTCCGCCGCGCTCGGGCACGGTGCCGCCGCCGATGCGGGCGCCATAGGCGCCGGGCAGACGACCGCCGCCGTGGCCGAGGACGCCGCGGCGACCGCGCTCGCGGCCGTGAATATCTCCGTTCCCGGCCAGCTCGGCGCGGGCAACGGGGCCGCGCTGCCCGGGGCCGCGCGGCCCGACCCGGGCCCCGGGTCAGGCGAAGAGCGCGAGCACAGTGGCGACAAGGATTAGCGCCACCGCGATGAGTACCGCCAGTGCCGTCGGGGATGACCCAGGGCGCCTGGAACCGCCAGCCTGAGGTGCCGCGGCCGGCGACACGCCCGGCGGCGGCCTCAGGCTGGCTGCGTCAGCGGCGGCCGTCGCCCGCGTGGCGGCGTCCCGCGCCACCGCGGGCACCGTCCGGTACCCGGGCGGCTGCACGGGCAGCACGCCGGCCCATATCCCCGCGTCAGCCGCCGGAGCGGAAGCGGAGTCCGGCGTGCCCAGGGCGCCTGAAGCACCTTGAGTGCCCGGAGCACCTTGAGTGCCCGGAGTGCCCAGGCTGGCCGGGCCGCCCGGTGTGCCAGAAGTGGCCGGAGTGACCGCGAGTTCTTCGAGTATCGCGGCGTCGAATATCGCGTCGTGCGATACCCATGCGCCTGACACCAGGTCGCGCGGTTCCCAGACGCCGGACGCCGGCGCGTCGGGCATCACGTGGCGCGGTTCCCAGACGTCGGGCTCCGGTGCGTCAGGCAGGACCGTGTCTTCCACCCCGTCCGCCAGCACCCCGTCCGCCAACACTGTGTCCGGCAGTGCCTGGTCTGCGGCCATGGAGCCGACGGCGCCGGACGGCGACGACAATGATGGCGACGACAATGATGGCGACGAGGCGGCCATACCGTCGGCGACCCTGTTAAGCGCGGCCATGACGCGATCCGGGTCGTGCCCGTCCGCGGCGGCGGAAGCGGCGCCGACACGTGCTCCCGCGTCCGCCGCCTCAGAACACCCGGCGCTCCTCGCGGTGAGCAGCGGGCTCGCGGGGCAGCCGGCGATCGCCCGCCAGCGCTCTTCCCACTCCGCCGTCGTCCCGCCGCAGCCCCTCACATACGCGGAGAGCACAGGCAGGTCCGGCAGCGACGGGCCGGCTTCCGCGGCCTTGATCACGTCGCACGGATAATGCGCGCGTGCCGCTAGTTCCGCATGTCCGAGCCCGGCGTGGTTCCTGAGCTCGCGCAGTTCGCGGAGGAATCGCGCGGGGCCGTCCTTCCGCGCGTCGCGGTACTCCATCTCACGCGGCTCAGCCACCCAGGCACCCTCCTTCGAATCCATGACGATTAGTTGGACCCGTTGGGATCACCATGGCTGCACCCCTGATTCCAACCAGGATTCGTCCGCAGAGTATCGCGTCGCGTGCATCTGCACGTTATATCTTCGCGATTTTCGACAGCCTATCGGTAGCTTTGAGTCTGCCGTGCTTCGAGGTATCCGATGTTCTCAGTGAGGCTTGTACTTTTCATCGCACCCCGGTCCCGTGGCCGGCCCTGTCCAAGCCACACCGGCACGTCACCCAATGCCAGCGGCTTTTGAGGCGTAACATCTTTGTTTGCAATAATCATGCTGCGTGGTCTGACGCAGAGTTCCGGATGTCGTTGCCATCCCGAGATGCGCGCCAGAGCCAAATCTCCGGCTGGTAGCGATGACCGCCTCTAACCTGCGTCCCGTGCACCCCACACGAACCGCTGGCTCGTGCCGCGTTCTGGGCCAGATGCGCAGCTACCCCGGTTCAATTGGGCCAGATGCGCAGGTGCCCCAGCTATCAGCCTGCCAGGCCGCGAAAGGCGCGGCACGCGCGGCACGCGCGGCAGGCGCGCAGAGCGCGGCACGCGCGGCAGGCGCGAAGAGCGCGCCGATCTCAGCCGTGGATCGCCAGGCCGACGGTGAACGCCAGCCCGAACGCCAGTTGCAGCCGCCCTGTCTGGCCGAGGGCCGCGAGCAGCGCGGGTCCGGACGCCCCGCCGCGCACCGCGCGGACCGGCGCCAGCGCAAGCGGCAGCGCAAGCAGCATCAGCAGCGCGAACGGCCGCGCGAAAGCGATGAGCGTGGCCAGCGCGAACGGCACGAGCACGAACGACAGGTAAGCTGTCCGCGACCGTGCGTCACCGATGCGGACGGCGAGCGTGCGCTTGCCCGAATCGGCGTCCGAGCGGATGTCGCGCAGGTTGTTGATCATGAGCAGCGCGCAGGCCAGCAGCCCGGCCGGCACCGATGCCGCGAGCCCGAGCCAGCTCAGCGAGCGCATCTGCACGTAGGCGGTGCCGGCCACCGCCGCGACGCCGAAGAAGGCGAACACGGCCACCTCGCCCAGCCCCCGGTAGCCGTAGGGGCGGGACCCCCCGGTGTAGAACCAGGCCGCGAGCACCGCCGCGGCGCCGCAGGGCACGAGCCACCACGATGTCACCGCGGCGAGCGCCAGTCCGGCACCGCAGGCCACCAGGAAACAGCCGAACGCCGCCAGCTTCACCTGCCCGGCCTTCGCGAGCCCGGATCCGACCAGGCGGACGGGCCCTACCCGGCGCTCCGCGGCATCCGAGCCGCGGATGCCGTCGCTGTAGTCGTTGGCGTAGTTCACGCCGACCTGCAGCTCGAGCGCGACAAGCAGCGCGAGCGCCGCCCGCCACGCGGAGAACCTGTCATATCCCGCCGCAACGCCCGAGCCGATAAGGACCGGGACGACGGCGGCCGGCAGCGTCCGGGGCCGGGTGCCCGCTAGCCATTCACGCGCTGTTGCCACCGGCAGATTTTAATTCAGTTATCCCGAACGAACGGTGGTGACCTCAGCCACAGGAGGTGACTCGTCTCCCGGAGGGGAATGGCGGGACTGGTCCCCCCATGCGGGGGGTCACCGGGGGCCGGCCCCCGGGGAAAGCAGCGTGTGGAGGCGCACTACCGGGACTTTCACGCCCATGTCCAGGTTGCTGTGGCTGCCGTCGGGCGCCCAGCCGGCGGCCTGCAGGAACGCGAGCCGCTCGTCGTCCTTCGCCAGCGCCCAGGTGTACGCGGCGTGGAAGCCGTCCTCCGCGAGGGTGTCCGCGACCGCGTTCAGCAGCCGCCCGTCGTGCCCGAGCCCGGCCTGGCCGGGCAGGACGTGCAGTTCGTAAAGCTCGCCGTCGGTTCCCGGCCACAGGTCCGGGTCGGTGGCCGGCCCGGCCGAGGCGAACCCGGCGCAGCCGGCGCCGACGCCGACGGCCGCGCCGGGCGTGTAGGCGACGTGTATCCGGTGCCGGCTCGTCGGCGGCGTGGTGATCGCCTCCAGCCAGCGGCCGGCCCAGTGCCGTTCCGCGTCAGCGCTTGTCAGCTCGTCAAGCACCGCGCCGGGCACCAGCCCGGCGAGCGAGGTCCGCCAGCTCGCCACCTGGACGCGCACGAGCCCCGGCGCGTCCGAGGCGCGCGCCGCCCGCACGAACCCGGCCGTCACTGCCCGGACGCGCCCGTGATGGCCGAGATGTCGCGTGCCGCGCCCGTCGATGCCGATGTCGCCATCGCCGCGTAGATCTGCAGCGCGGGGCTGACCGGGCGCTGCCTGCTGGCCGGCCGGTACGAGCCGAGCGCCGCGAGCACGGCGGCGCGCCGTGCGGCGAGCTCGGCCTCAGGCAGGTCGAGCCGCAGTTCCCGCCGCGGGATGTCGATGACGATCCGGTCGCCGTCCCGCGCGAGCGCGATCACCCCGCCGGCGGCCGCCTCGGGGGCGACATGGCAGATCGACAGCCCCGAGGTGCCGCCGGAGAACCGGCCGTCGGTGATCAGCGCGCAGGCCCGGCCGAGGCCCTTGCCCTTGAGGAAGCTGGTCGGGTACAGCATCTCCTGCATGCCAGGCCCGCCGCGCGGCCCCTCGTACCTGATGACGACGACGTCGCCGGCCACCACGCGGCCGCCCAGGATGCCGTCGACGGCGTCTTCCTGCGATTCGAAGACCCGGGCCGGCCCGCTGAACGTGAGCAGTTCCTCCGGCACCCCCGCCGTCTTCACGATCGCCCCGTCCGGCGCCAGGTTGCCGTACAGCACGGCGAGCCCGCCGTCGGCCGAGTAGGCGTGCGCCACGTCCCTGATGCACCCGGACACGGTGTCCATGTCAAGCGATGCCCATCGCGCCGACTGCGAGTACGCCTTCGTCGTCCGGACCCCGCCCGGTGCGGCCTGGTACAGCTCGGCCGCCTCATCGCAGGTCGTCCCTGACCGCAGGTCCCAGTCCGCGATCGGCTGGCCGTGCACGGTGTGCACGGTGCGGTTGAGCAGCCCCGCCCGGCCAAGTTCGCCCAGGATGGTGTGGACGCCGCCGGCGCGGTGCACGTCTTCGACGTGATAGGAACTGCTCGGCGCGACCTTGCACAGGCACGGCACCCGCCGCGACAGCTCGTCGATCTCCTTGAGCCCGAAGTCGGCGCCCGCCTCGCGGGCGGCTGCCAGCAGGTGCAGGATGGTGTTGGTCGAGCCGCCCATCGCGACGTCGAGGGCCATCGCGTTCTCGAACGCGTCGCGGCTGGCGACCGAGCGCGGCAGCACGGACTCGTCACCGTCGAAGTAGTACCGCCTGGTGATGTCCACGATCAGCGCGCCGGCCTTCTCGAAAAGCGCCTTGCGCGCGACGTGAGTCGCCAGCGTAGTCCCGTTGCCTGGCAGCGCGAGCCCGATCGCCTCGGTAAGGCAGTTCATCGAGTTGGCGGTGAACATACCCGAGCAGGACCCGCAGGTCGGGCAGGCAGCCTCCTCGATGGCGGCGAGCTGGGCGTCGGACACTGACGGGTCCGCCGCCGCCACCATCGAGTCGATCAGGTCGAGCTTCCTGGGCTCCTTCGGGGGGACGACCCCCCGGGATCCCCCTGCGCCTGGGGGGCTCTCCGCCCAGACCCCCCGGCCCGCCTCCATCGGCCCGCCGGAGACGAACACGGTGGGGATGTTCAGCCGCATCGCGGCGATCAGCATGCCCGGCGTGATCTTGTCGCAGTTGGAGACGCAGATGAGCGCGTCCGCGCAGTGCGCGTTGACCATGTACTCAACCGAATCCGCGATCAGCTCGCGGCTTGGCAGCGAGTACAGCATGCCGCCGTGCCCCATCGCGATGCCGTCGTCGACCGCGATCGTGTTGAACTCGCGCGGCACCGCGCCCGCGGCGCGGATCGCGGCGGCGATGACCATGCCGACTTCCCGCAGGTGCACGTGGCCGGGAACGAACTCGGTGAAGCTGTTGGCGACCGCGATGATCGGCTTGCCGATGTCCTCGCTCGCTACCCCGGTCGCGCGCAGCAGTGCGCGCGCGCCCGCCATGTTCCTGCCGTGCGTGACCGTGCGGGACCTCAACGGTGGCATGCCGAACTCCCATCAGTTGCCGGGAAGTTCAGCCTACCGGGGTGGCAGTCCTCGCCGGGGGGACACCGGGACTTGCCGGCCCGACGCCGGGCAGCGCCGTCTCGGCCGCGGCGCAGATCTTCCGCACCTCGTCCTGGGTCAGCCGCGGCAGGTCCTTCATCTGGGCGCGGCGCCGCAGGTACTTGCGCAGACGCGGGCCGCTGAACACGTCGACCTCCCTGATGGTGGCGATCTCCCACGGAACCTTCGGCCCGTACACGGCCATCGCCGGGCGGACGTCGACCTGTCTGCCGAGCGCCGCCGACAGCCGCTCGCTGGCCTGCTGGGCCTCCCAGCGGGCATGCTCCAGACGCGGCTTCTTGCTCTCCGGCCCGTGCCAGAGCTGCCTGCCGTTCCGGGTGCGGATGGGCAGTTCCTTGTGCCACTTCTCCGAGTCGATCGCGTAGACCCCTGTGGGGCCGATGACCAGGTGGTCGATGACTTCCTGGCTGTCGGGAATCGGCCGCGCGTGCAGCGTCTGATATCCGTAGCGGCGCATCTTCGCCAGCTGGTGCCGGGTGCTCCGCTGCGCGCGGTCCGGGTTGCCGCCGGTGGGCATGGACGCGACCGTGCGCGACCGGAAGATGGTGTCGGCGATGCCGGCCAGGATGGCGAGGGTGAGGCCAACGGGCCAGGTGGCGAGGAGGGCGAACACCACGCCGACGACGATCATGATCAGCGCGCGCCACCGCCAGATCCGCATCCGCTGGTCAAGGGCGAGATCCTTGATGCGCCTTGGCCCGCCGCCGTTCGCGGCCACCCGGAGGTTTCCCCCGTATCCCGTGCCGAATGTTCCGGACTGTCTGCCCGCCTCTGCCGCCGGACGTGGCGCGGCTCCCACCGGGCGCGGCGGCCCGGCGATCGGCTGGTTCAGCGTCGGCTGCGGCGCCGCGGGCACGTCGAAGGGGACTTCCGTCGTCGCGATGCCGCCGAGGATCGCGATCCCGCTGTCCGCCGGTTCCTCATCGGCAGGGGCGGAGGGCCCGAACGCGACCGTCGGCGGGTAGCCGTCCGCCCCGCTGTCGGCGTACCTCGTGCGGGCGTCCTGCCCACCGACCGCCGGGGGCGGTGGTGTGGCGACTACGGAGTGTCGTGCGCCGCTGATGCCCGTGTTCTCCCCGCGCGCGCGGGCCGGGTCATCGTCCGGTGCCGGTTGCACGGAAACTTGCACGTCATCGCGTGAGTGACTCCCGGGCGCTGATGACCTGGGGTTCTTGATCCGGGGCCAAGCCATCCACTTCACCTCCTCAGCGTACCGATTCCGCGCGGCGTCATACAGCGCTCAGTAATCAATTCTCCCCGTCCGGCGCTGCTTTTAAAGGGGACATCCGGCACGAATGTCACAGATGAGCAACCGCACTGGCCGGGCAGAGGTGATAAGCGTGCAGAATGTGGACACGTGAGGAGGCTGTGCTCCGGAGCCGGCGGCTGCGCCGGGTGACCGGGCGCGCCTGAAGGTGACTATAGACTCCGGCTTGACTAGAAACGGAAGGGGAATCGTGCGCTGGTCAACCATGCACATCCCGACGCTGCGTGAGGACCCCGCGGAGGCGGGCGCGCCCAGCCACCGGCTGCTGCTGCGCGCCGGATATATCCGTCAGCTCATGGCGGGGCACTATTCGCTGCTGCCGCTCGCGGTCCGGGTCAGGCTGAAGGTCATCGCGATCATCCGCGAGGAGATGAACAGGATCGGCGGCCAGGAGATCCTGATGCCGGTCATGCACCCGGCGCAGACGTGGCAGCGCAGCGGCCGCTGGGACCTGATGGGCGAGGCGATGTTCCGGCTCCGCGACCGCAAGGGGGCCGACTTCGCCCTCGGCATGACGCACGAGGAGATCGTCTCGACGCTGGCCACCGAGCTCACCTCCTACCGCGAGCTGCCGAAGACGTGGTATCAGTTCCAGACCAAGCTGCGCGACGAGGCGCGGCCCAAGGCCGGCCTGATGCGCACCCGCGAGTTCACCATGAAGGACTCCTACAGCTTTGACCTGGACGCTGCCGGGCTCGACAAGTCGTTCGCCCTGCACCACAAGGCCTACAGCCGCGCGTTCGAGCGGCTCGGCATTCCCGCGATACCGGCCGAGGCCTCCAACGGCACGATGGGCGGGTCGGACTCCACCGAGTTCGTCTGCCCGTCGCCGACGGGCGAGGACGACATCATCCGGTGCCCGCACTGCGGCTACGCCGCGAACGTGGAGAAGGCGACCTCGGCGCTGGCCCCCGCCGATCCCGCGGCCGACGCGGCGGCCGCGCTCGCCGGGCCGGAGGCGTTCGCCACGCCCGGCGTGCGGACGATCGAGGACCTCGCATCCGGCTATGACGCGCCCGCGGACCGGCAGATCAAGACGCTGGTCTACGTGCTCTCCAAGCCGGCCGCGGCGCCGTCCGGCCAGGCCCCGGACGGCCAGGGGCAGCTCACGCTGGTGCTGCTGCGCGGCGACCACGCGCTCGAGGAGCAGAAGCTCAACGACGCGACCGGCGCGATCGCGGTGCGCCCGGCCGGGGGCGATGAGATCGCCGGGGCGCTCGGCGCCTCGGCGGGCTCGCTCGGCGCGGTGGGGGTCACCGCTCACCCGGTGATCGCCGACCTGGCCCTGCGCGGCAGGTCCGGGATGGTGACCGGCGCCAACACCGACAACGTGCACCTGCGCGGGGTGGACGTCGCGCGCGACATCCCCGTCGGCCGCTGGGCGGACCTGCGCACGGCGCAGGCGGGGGAGCCGTGCGCAGGCTGCGGCCATCCGCTCGAGGTGATCAAGGGCATCGAGGTCGGCCACATCTTCAAGCTCGGCTACAAGTTCGCCAGCGCGATGGAGCTTTCGGTGTCCGGTCCCGACGGCAAGCCGGTCAAGCCGATCATGGGCTGCTACGGCATCGGCGTCGAGCGCGCGATGGCCGCGATCATCGAGGTGCACCACGACTCGAAGGGGATCGTGTGGCCGGCCGCGGTCGCGCCGTTCGAGGCGGTCGTGGTCGTCGCCCAGCAGGACAATGCCGAGGTCGCCGAGGCTGGAGAGCAGGTGTACCGGCGGCTTCTCGACGCGGGCGTGGACACCATCATCGACGACCGCCCGGTGCGGGCCGGCGTCAAGTTCAGCGACGCCGAACTCGTCGGCATCCCGTTGCGGGTCACGATCGGCAAGCGCGGCCTTGCCGCGGGCAACGCCGAGCTCACCGACCGCGCGACCGGCGAGACCGTCACGGTCCCGCTCGACGACGTCGCCGAGCACGTCAGGAAGACGGTGACCGCCGCCGGGGCTGCCGCCGCGACCGCCGCCGATCTTGGCGGCGACCGCTAAGCCCGCCGCCGGCGCCCCGTAGGCGGTGACGGCGGCTCCCTGCCGCACGGTGCCGCCCCGGTGCCGCCCCCGGGCGAAGCGTCTATCCGGACAATTCCCATGAAACCACGCGCACCACGGCCGCCATTTTCTATCCCGGCGCCATTCTTTACGAGCCGGATACGCGGTGGTTTGCGAGGCGAAACAATGGACACATGGGCACTTTTCCTGGAATATTGTACCGCTAGCGTGCTTGTCCGTATAGAAACGTTCGGATGGGGAGCTGTTATATGCGGTATCGAAGAGTACGGCGGGCAGCGGCGATCACCGCGCCCGTAATCCTCCTGGCCCTGGGTACGGCGGCCACCTCAGCCGCCACGGCACAAGCCCAGGCCGGGCATCCCGCGGCGGGCGGCCAGGCGGCCCTGACGCCTGCGCAGGCGCGTGCGCTGTCGGCCAACGTGACCGACAAGGTCATCGTGGTGTTCAAGAACCAGCTCGCCTCCGTGCCGGACACGGCGGTGAACTCGGCGATGCGGGCCTCGACGGTCAGGAGCCTGCAGGCGGGCGTCATGTCCGAACTGGCCGCGACGCACGCCGCCGCCGTCAAGAGCATCTCGCTGGTGAACGCCGTAGCCGCGACCGTTTCGCCCGGGATGGCCAAGCTCCTCGCCGCCAATCCGGCCGTCTCGGAGGTCGTTCCTGACCTGCCGATCCCGGTCGCGACCGCCCCGGCCCTCCCCAGGGTGGCGCACGGCCTCAAACCGCTCCCCGGCGCCTGCGCGCCCAAGGGCAAGGTCCAGCTCGACCCGCAGGCTATCGAGGCCATCAACGCCAACAACGGCGGCCGGTTCTCGGCCCAGTCGCTGGGCTATACGGGGGCGGGGGTGAAGGTGGCGTGGATCGCCGACGGCATCAACCCCGGCAACCCCGACTTCATCCGCCGCAACGGTCAGCACGTCTTCATCGACTACCAGGACTTCAGCGGGACCGGCACCAACGCGCCGACCAACGGCGCCGAGGCCTTCCTCGACGCCAGCTCGATCGCCGCGCAGGGCCTGCACGTCTACAACGTCGCCAGCTACGGCACGGGCCTGTCCGTGCCGTGCGACATCCGGATACTCGGCGTGGCGCCCGGCGCCAGCCTGGTCGGGCTGAACGTGTTCGGCTCCGCCAACGTGGCCTTCAACTCCGTGTTCCTCGAGGCCCTCGACTACGCCGTCACGCATGACCACGTCAACGTCGTCAACGAGTCGTTCGGCGACAATCCGTTCCCTGACACCGCCAGCCTCGACCTGATCAAGATGGGCAATGACGCGGCAGTCAGGGCCGGCGTGACCGTGGACGTGTCGGCCGGCGACGCCGGGCCGACCAACACGATCGGCTCGCCCGCCACCGACCCGAACGTCATCTCGGCCGGCGCGACGACCACCTACCGCGCCTACGCGCAGACCGGGATCGGCGGCATCACCGCCCCCGGCGTCAGGGGCTGGCTGAACAACAACATCAGCGGGCTCAGCTCCAGCGGCTTCGACCAGTCCGGCCGCACCGTCGACGTGGTCGCCCCCGGCGACTTGAACTGGGCCCTGTGCACGCCCGACCCGGCCAAGTTCTCGGCCTGCACCACCTTCTCCGGCGCTCCCGCGGCGGTCGAGCTGCAAGGCGGGACGAGCGAGGCCGCGCCGCTGACCTCCGGTGTCGCCGCCCTGGTGATACAGGCCTACCGCGAGTCGCACCGCGGTGCGACTCCGTCCCCGGCGATCGTCAAGCAGATCATCGTGTCGACCGCGCAGAACGTCAACGCCCCGGCCGAACAGCAGGGCGCCGGCATGATCGACGCTTACCAGGCGGTGCTCGCCGCCCGCTCCTACCATGGCGCGACCGTCAGGCCGGCCGGGCAGGCCGTCCTGGCGAGCCCGACTCAGCTCAACGCCGTCGGCCCTGCCGGCACCACCGACAGGTTCGCCGAGAGGCTGACCAACGACGGCGCCGCGCGCGTGACGCTGCGCCTGTCCAGCCGGACGCTGTCGCCGTACAGGCCGGTCTCCACCAGGTCGCTGACGCTGACCAGCGCCGGAAACTATGCCACGGAGGTCACGTTCGACGTGCCCGCGGGACAGGCCCGGCTGAACGCCTCGGTCTCCCTGGTCGGGCTGGTCAACCTGAGCCTGATCTCGCCCCAGGGCGACCTCGCCGAGTACAACCTCCCGCAAGGGATCGGCAACTACGGCAACGCCCAGGTGGCCAGCCCGGCACCGGGCACGTGGACCGCCCTGATATCCACGTCCGGATCTGGCGCGCCCGTGCCGGCCCAGTTCCAGGCGAGCACCGCCACCTGGCGGCCGTTCGGCATGCTGTCAGCCCACGGGATGACGCTCGCGCCGGGTGCGTCGCGCACCGTCTGGCTGACGGTATCCACGCCATGGCAGGCCGGCGACCAGGCCGGCTCGATCATCGTGCAGAGCCTGGCCAGGGCCCCCGGGTTCACCCTCGGGACCTCGATCCCGGTCACGCTGCGCTCGCTGGTGCCCACGCCTGACCCGTCGGTGACCGTGACCGGCACGCTGACCGGCGGTAACGGCCGGGCGAGCAACACCGGGCAGACCGTCTACTACCAGGTTCGGATACCGTCCGGGCTCCGGGCGCTGAACGCCAGCGTCGACACCGGCAACGCCAGCAACACGCTGTTCGCCGAACTGGTCAGCCCGTCCGGTGGCGCGGCCTCCGCCGCCTCCAACGGGCTGCTTGTGACGACGGCATCGGGAGGCACCGAGGTCACGCCGCAAGCCGGCGCCCAGCTGCACGTCCTCAACCCGGCTCCCGGGCTGTGGACGCTGGTGGTGGACTTCTACACGGCGGTGTCGGGGACGGCGGTGTCCCAGCCCTTCACGGTCACCATCAACGACACCCCGGTCACCGCCTCGGCCACCGGGCTTCCCGACTCGGCCGGCACCATGCTGGCCGCGGGCACGTCCGTGACCGCGATGGTGACGGTGACGAACAACGGCACCGTTCCCGAGGCGTACTTCATCGACGCCCGGACCAGCGGCGAGACCACCGTCAGCCTCGCTCCGCAGACGACGCCCACCCTCACGCTTCCCAACGTGACCGGCGTCGTGCCGGCCTACCTCGTCCCGTCGCACACGACCGCGATCAAGACGACGGTCTCGTCGCCTGACCGGCTGTTCTTCGACGTCTCCTACCCGTTCGGCGACCCGGACCTCATCTCGTCGACCGGCAAGACGGCCACGCAGTCGTACTCCGCGGCCAGCGTCCCGCCGGGCGACTGGACGGTCACGCCGTTCATCGCCGGGCCGATCGGCAAGAACCCGGCCAAGAACGTCACGGCCACCGTGTCGATGACGGCGACCACGGCCGGATTCGACCCGACGGTCACCTCGCCCACCGGAGACTTCTGGCTGAGCAGCACGAACGCCGCGAACGGCTTCTCGCCATACGTGGTCAACCCTGGCCAGAGCGTCACGATCCCGGTGACGATCACGCCGCGGGGCGCCTCGGGCGCCGCGGTGTCCGGGACCATCTACGTCGCCGACTTCTCGCTCAACTCCGGCGCCGTGACCTACAACGAACTGCCAGGAAACTACCCGGAAGGAAGCGACCTGGCCGCGTTCCCCTACCGTTACACCATTGGGTAGCGCTTAGCTCACGACCGCCGCGCCGCGGCCAGGGCCCGCGCGGGCCCTGGCCGC
>DAHVAN010000397.1 GCA_027314595.1 Actinomycetota bacterium
CGGGCCGCGCCGGGCCGCCCGCGCCCCTGGACGCCAGCGCCGCGGCGCCCCCGGCCCGCCGCCGCCGCTGATACGCCGACCTCGTGCACACCCGCAGCTCGTGCGCCACCCGGCACGGCCAGGAATCACGCAGGCGCGCCGACCGTGATCAGGCAGGCAAACGCAGACCTCGGCAATTCAATCCCTGTAGCGCGCCGCGCCGGTGCCTCGCAGGTGTGCGCGACCCAGTTGAGCTGATCCTGGGCCAGGCCGCAGACGAGTTCGTTGTCGCATAGCCGCTGCCGCAGATCCCCGGCCGTCGCGAGGCGGCCGGGGATCACGGACAGTCGTGGCTCAGCGGGCATCACTGCGCCGGGACGATGGCCGCGGTCTGCCGCCAGATGAGGCCGTCGCGCAGGACCCATGTTCCGACGATGCCGCGGACGGCGTCGCCGATCTTGATCGTCGAGTGGTAGACGATCGAGTTGTCCGCGGCCTTGATCGACAGCACCTCGACGATCTCCGGGTTCAGCGAGAGGTATCCCGCCAGGAACGCGCGGATCTCCTCCTTGCCCCTGGCGACCGAATCGGGCAGCCGCACGGCCTGGGCATCGGGGTGGTAGTGGACCAGCATGCCGTCCACGTCGCCGGCCCGCATCTGCGCGAGATCTTCCTCAAAGAGCCGGAGTACCGATTCTTCTGTCATTGCTCAATCCTTTTCTTCCTCGGGATTCGTGAGTGCTGACGGGCCTGGTGAGTGCTGACGGCCTGGTGAGTGCTGACGGCCTCGTGTATGCGGCTAGCACCGGCGGCAGTGCCGTGCCGTGGCGGGAAGCGCGATCAGGGCCAGGGCGGCGACCGCGATTCCGTAGCCGATGGCCGCGTCGCGCAGGCCGACGTGGGTGGCCAGGACGCCGGCCACCACGCTGGGAATAGAGAACGACAGGTAGGCGACGACGTAGATGGTGGCGATGAGCTCGCTGCGCCGCTCCGACATGGCCAGGCCGGCCAGCGTCCGGAATGCCCCGAGGAACCCGAGCCCGAAGCCGCAGCCCGCGATCACGGTGCCGGCGTACAGCAGCGCGGTGACGTCCTGGGCCACCGAGATGACCGTGAGGATGACCCCGATGCCGAGCGTGGTGCAGCCGCTGAACATGGCCCGGCGCGGCGGCCAGGCATGCGCGAGGACCCCGGCCGCCGCGCCGCAGCCGCAGAGGATGAAGACGATGCTGCCGCCTAGCAGCTTGTTGGCCGTGTGCTGCATCGTCAGGACGAGCGACGGCCCGAGCGACAGGTACAGGCCGCTGAGCGCCCAGCAGGCGACGAGCACAGGCACCGTGGCCAGGAATGCCCGCACCAGGGCGCGTTCCACGCCCACCTCGACCCCGAACCGGGGCGCGCGCCGCTGCGGCACCGTCTCGGGAACCAGCGTCAGGAGCACCAGGATCATGGCGACGAAGCCGGCAAGCAGGAACCAGTAGATGAGCCTGGTGGGGTCCGGGGCGTACTGCACGAGCGCGCCCGACACCAGCGCGCCGACGGCCAGGCCCGCGGGCGGGATCGTCGCGTTCACCACCGCGGCCAGGCCTGGGTGGCGGGAAGGCTGCAGGTCGACGAGCGCCGCGGACACCGCCGCGGTGACCAGGCCGGTGGCGCAGCCCTGGGCCAGCCGAGCCGCGTACAGCCAGCCGACGTTGTCGGCGACGAGGAACAGCGCCATGGTGGCCGACTGCACGACCAGCGCCGTCATGATGACCGGCCGCCGGCCCACCGCGTCGGACAGCGAGCCCGCGAGCAGCATGGTGACCAGCAGCGTGATGGCGTACACGCCGAAGACCACGGTGAGCGTCATCGGCGAGAAGTGCCACTTCGCGGCGTACACCCCGTAAAGGGGGGACGGGGCGCTGGCCGCGAACAGGTACAGGAAGGAGATCGCGGCGACGATCCAGAACGCCCGTCCCATGCCCCGATTGGCTGGCACCGCCGTTTCTGGCCAGGTACGCGTGGGGGTTGTCACTGGTGACCCTCTTTCTTGACGCAAAAGGCCCCGGGTCTGGGGCCCCGTGCTATGCCGTGCCGCCGTTCACGCGGATGTTCTGCCCGGTCACCCAGCCAGCGGAGGCGCTGGCCAGGAACGCGACGACGGCGGCGATCTCACCCGGCCGGCCGAGCCGGCCGAAGGCGCTCATCGCCTCAAGGCTGGCCAGGAACTGCTCGCTCTTGCCGCTGCGATAGGTCTCGGTCTCGGTGGCGCCGGGGCTGACCGTGTTGACGGTGATGCGCCTGGACCCGAACTCCTTGCACAGGATGCGGGTGAACTGCTCGACGGCGCCCTTGGTGGCGTCGTACACCGCGTACCCGGCAAGCATGAGCGCGGTGGTGGAGCTGGAGATCGTGATGACGCGGCCGTCGTCGGCCAGGTGCTCCCAGGCGAGCTGCAGCCCGTGGAAGACGCCCTTGACGTTGACCGCGAACATCAGGTCGAACTCCGCCTCGGTGACCTCGGCGAACGGCCTGGTGATCGCCACCGCGGCGTTGTTCACGAGGATGTCCCACCGGCCCCATTCGGACAGCAGGGCCCCGGCCATGGCCCCGAACTCGGCCCGGCTGCTGATGTCGGCGGCGATGGCGAGGGCCGAGCCCCCCGCCGCCTCGATCTCCGCGACCACCTTGGCGGCCGGCTCGGGGGTGTGCGGGTGGTTGACCACCACCCGCGCACCCTGCGCCGCGAGTTCGTGCGCGATGACCTTGCCGATCCCGGTGGCCGCTCCCGTCACGAGAGCGGTCTTGCCCGCGAGGGACCCGCCGGGGGCGCCCGCGAGGGATTCCGGTGCTGTCATGGCGTGACTGCCTCGAACCAGTAGTCGAGATAGACCTGGGCGTTCTCGCCGAGGTTGGCCCGGAAGCCGCCCTCGCCGCGCAGGCCGGCCAGGGCGCCGGTGCCGGAACCCGGAACCACGAACCAGTCGCCCTCGACGACCGAGCCCGTCACGATTCCGGCGTCCTGCAGCAGGAACGTGCCTGCCCGGCCCGCCACCGTGCCGGTGACCCGCTCGATTCCGACGAAGCTCGCGGTCCCGTCGGCATGGGCGGCCTGCAGGAACTCGGTCACTCCGTCGCCGTCGATGTCGCCGCTGAAGCTCTCCTCCACGTGGATCCTGTTCAGGACCGGCCCCTCGGCCGGGCTCTCGTAGGCGGCGGGCTCGTACTTGTGGACGGTGATGACGGCGTTTGCCCGCGCTTTCCCGTTTCCTGAGGTGCTCATAGCGTCATACCTTTCATGCATAAGGGCGCCGGAACCGGATAATGCGCCGGCTATCGCGTGTCACGACGCCGTGATTGACATGGGGTGCTGGAAGAAATTAGTCGGATCCCACGCTGACTTTGCCTCCTGCAAACGTGGGTAATTGCTTCCGTAGTACAGCGTCTGCCACGGGATGCCCGACGTGTTGATCGTGGGATCGGCCATGTCGGGATCGGGCAGGTTGATGCAGCAGCCCTGGTAGGCCGCCCCCGGTGCGGGGACCCCGCCGGTGCCGGCGAACGTCTGGCTGTACAGGTTCCGCAGCCAGCCGATGTTGGTGGCGTCCCCGGCCGGGGTCGGCCAGTAGACGTTGTAGAACGCCAGCATGACCGACGACCGGTAGGAGATGGCGGTCGCCGACTGCGGCACCGCGCTGATCGCGCCGCCCGCCATCGAGCCGAGCTGCAGCAGGGCGGGCAGCGGGTTGGAGTAGGACGAGGTGGTCATGTTCGCGTAAATGGACGCGATCTGGGCCGGGGTGAACCCCTGCACGAGGAAGGCCGACTTCACCGCGTTGCGGAGCAGCGCGTTGGTCTCGATCAGCGGGACGGCCGTGTCGATCGTCTCCCACGCCGAAAGCCACAGCACGTCGCTGTACGGGATGTCCGCCGGTATGCCGGTGCCGGCCGTCAGGTCGGCGTGGTACGTCGAGATCAGCTGCCCGGCGTTCGGGACGGTCGCGTCGACCACTGTCACCAGCGAGATGTTCCCCGACGACACGTGCGGAATGGTCAGCTGGGTCGACAGCGCGGTGTACGGCGAGTCAGGCGCGCTGTTGGCCGCGAAGAACGCCCCGAGGTTGGCGATCAGGGCGGTGAACTGGGCCTGGGTCAGGCTCGACCACGGGATCACGTAGCTCGTGAGCAGCACCTTCGCCGGCGGTGCCACAAGCGCCTGGGACGGGCTGTCGCCGGTGGCCGACGGCGACCGGAACCAGTACTTGGTGATCACCCCGAAGTTGCCGCCGCCCCCGCCGCTGATGGCCCACCACAGGTCCCGGTTCGGGCCGTCGCGCCCGGCTATGACGACGTCGACCCTGCCGTCCGAGCCGACGACGACCATCTCCACGGCCATGATGTGGTCGGTGATGAGGCCGAATTCCCTGGACAGCATGCCGTGCCCGCCGCCGGTGGCGTGACCGCCTATCCCGGTGGTCGGGCAGTGCCCGCCGGGCAGGAACACGCCATAGCCGCGGTAGAGGATCTCGTAGATGTCGGCGAGGCTGGCCCCGCCCTCGACCGCGAACGCGTTCATGACCGGGTCGAAATAGACCCGGGTCATCATCGACAGGTCGATGACCGTCCGCACCTGGCTGTTGTAGACGAAGTTGGCGTAGCAGTGCCCGCCGCCACGGACCGATATCAGCTGCCCGGCCGAGACCGCCGCCTGCACCGCGTCCGCGACCTGCGCCGTGCTGCCCACGAGCTGCACCGACTGCGGACTGCCCACCCACCGGTTGTTGTACGCGGTGACGAGCTGGGTGTACCGGGGGTCGTCCGGGCCGACCGTCACCGGGCCGTAGGGCGGCAGGATCGCCGCCCGCGCGGGGTTGTCCCCCAGCAGCTGGGCGCCGCCGCCGAGAAGAGCCGAGGCGCCGCCGAGCAGCGCGGTGCGCTTGACCAGAGATCGCCGGGAGATTGTCGCCATCTGAGTTCCCACCCCTGCCGTGCCGCCCGCTACCGCTTGCCTGCGCCGGCGCTTGAGGCGGCCGCGGCGGGCCGCAGTTCGTCGTCGAGTGCCTGGTCGAGGGTGCGCGCCGGGCGCCCCGTGATCTCGTGGACCGCCCCGTGCACCCGGGCGGCGTACCCGTCGGCACCGGACCGGCGGTAGTCCTGGTAAAGCTCCACCAGGGCGTCGGTGAACCACGTGTTCAGGCCCGCGCCCAGCATCGCCGAACGGGCCGTGTCGTCGTCGACCGGCACGTACCGCACCGGGCGGCCGAGGCGCTCGCCGAGCTTCTCGCACGCCTGCGCGTGGCTGACCGGGGCCGGCCCCGTCACGTCGTAGGTCTTCCCGGCGTGGCGGCGCCCGGTGAGCACCGCGGCGGCCACGGCGGCGACGTCGCGCGCATCGACCATGCTGAGCAGGGCGTCGCCCGCCGGCGCGTAGTAGTTGCCGCGCGGGTCCAGCGCCGGCGCCCAGCCGGCGGTCACGTTGTGCATGTAGAAGTTCGGCCTGATGACCGTGAACGGAACGCCGGACGCGCGCAGGTAGTCGTCGGACTCGCCGTGGTGCCGGATGAACCTGGCCTTCGAATGCGCGTCGGCGCCGAGAATCGAGCTGCGGACCAGGTGCCTTACCCCGGCCCTGGCCGCCGCGTCGATCGCGTTCCTGTGCCAGGCTCCCTCGTCATGCGCCGGTGATGAGAGCAGGAACACCCTGGTGACGCCGGCCATGGCCGCGTCGAGACTGGCCGGACTGGCCAGGTCGCCCACGACGGTGCCGGGCTCCCCGGCCTCCCCGGCCTCCCCGGCCTTCTTCGGCCTCGTGAGCATCCGCACCTTTTCCCCGCGGCCCCGCAACAGCCGCGCCAGCTCGCGGCCTGTCCTGCTGCCACCGCCAATTACCAAGATCATGTATGCCTCTTCGGGTCGGGTGAATTGCACCGCCGCGCGCGGCGCGGCCGGTAGCTCGCGGAATTGCGATTCGTGCATGAACCTGATGCGGTCAGCCTTCATCCGCCTCGCGGGCAGGGTCAAGCCGGGCGGCCGGGCTACGTTAGATGCGCCGCCGCGCTACGTTAGATTCGCGCGCAGCGATCCACAGGGGCATATGCAGCGGTATACGCCGGGAAGCCACGCGGCCGCCTCGTGCCGCGTTCTGGGCCAGATGCGCGGCTGCCCCCGTTCTACCGGGCCAGATGCGCGGCTGCCCCGGTCACGTGACGGCTTACCCGCGACGTGGCGATGTGACGGAACGTCGCGGCTTGAGAGCGGTTCCGCGAACGCTTTTGTCGAGTTCCTACAAGATGCTCGCTCAGTGATGAGCCATGTCAGCATGGTTGAGCCGGTTGTTCATCCAGCAGGATAGACGCAGGTGAAGGCGGCGAACGAGGTCTAGCCAGCGCCTTGCGCCGATCAGGCTAGGAGGCTCAGCCGGTGTTCAGCCGTGTCGCTATCGTCAACCGCGGAGAGCCCGCCATGCGGCTGATCCACGCCGTCAGGGACCTGTCCGCCCAGACCGGCACGCGCGTGGAGACGGTCGCCCTGTACACCGACGCCGACAGCGGCGCCACGTTCGTCAGGGAGGCCGACCTGGCCTACCCTCTCGGCCCGGCCTCGGCCCGGCCGTACCTCGACCTCGCGCTGCTCGGGCGTGCCCTGACGGAGACCGGAGCCGACGCCGCCTGGGTCGGCTGGGGTTTCGTCGCCGAGGACCCGGCGTTCGCCGAGCTGTGCGAGAAGGCCGGCGTCACCTTCATCGGGCCCGACGCGGAGGCGATGCGCAAGCTCGGCGACAAGATCGGCGCCAAGCTGATCGCCGAGGAGGCCGGCGTCCCTGTCGCGCCGTGGAGCCGGGGCGAGGTCGCGACCCTTGACGACGCGCTGGCCGCCGCCGAGCGGATCGGTTATCCGCTGATGCTCAAGGCCACCGCGGGTGGCGGCGGGCGCGGCATCCGCGTCATCACCTCTCCAGCGGACCTGACAGCGGCCTTCGAGCGCACCAGCGCCGAGGCGCTGCGCGCGTTCGGCAGCGGCACCGTGTTCCTCGAGCGGCTTATCACCGGCGCCCGGCACGTCGAGGTCCAGGTCATCGCGGACGGCCAGGGCACGGCCTGGGCGCTCGGCGTTCGCGACTGCTCGGTGCAGCGGCGCAATCAGAAGATCATCGAGGAATCCGCCTCACCGGTCCTGGCCCCCGAGCAGGTCGCGGAGCTGAAGGCGTCGGCGGAACGGCTGGCGCTGGCCGTCGGCTACCGCGGCGCGGCGACCGTCGAGTTCCTGTACCACCCCGGCGAGCGGCGGTTCGCCTTCCTCGAGGTCAATACCCGGCTGCAGGTCGAGCACCCGATCACCGAACTGACCACCGGCGTCGACCTGGTCCGGCTTCAGCTGCACGTGGCCGATGGCGGGCGGCTCGAGGGGAACAAGCCAGCCGAATCGGGACACGCTGTCGAGGCGCGCCTGAACGCCGAGGACCCCGACCGCGACTTCGCGCCCGCGCCCGGGCGCATCGCCCGGCTGGTGCTGCCAGCGGGGCCCGGCATCCGCGTCGACACCGGCGTCGGCGAGGGCGACAGCATCCCGGCCGACTTCGACTCGATGATCGCGAAGATCATCGCCTACGGCCGTGACCGGGACGAGGCGTTCGCCCGGCTGCGCCGGGCGATGGGCGAGACCGTCGTGGTGATCGAGGGCGGTGCGACCAACAAGAGCTTCGTGCTCGACCTGCTCGACCAGCCCGAGGTGATCGACGGCAGCGCCGATACCGGCTGGATCGACCGGGTCAGGGGCGAGGGCCGGCTCGCCGCGCACAAGCACACGGCCGTCGCCCTGGCCGCCGCGGCGATCGAGGCTTACCAGGACGAGGAGGAGATCAGCACGCGGCGGCTGCTGGTCACCGCGCACGGCGGGAGCCCCCAAGTGCGCCACGACACCAGCCGCCCGCTCGACCTCAGGCTGCGCGGCGCCGGCTACCGCGTGACCGTCGCGCGGGCCGGGGCGGCGCGGTACCGGGTCGAGATCAGCTCAGCAGGCGCTGCCGGCCCGGGGGGACGCCCCCCCCAGACTCCTCCCCAGGGCCCCCCGGGGGACAGTGATGTGCACCCGGCCGACGTCGAGGTCGAGCGGTTTGACGAGCACAGCGGCCGGATCGCGGTCAACGGCCAGCGGTTCCGGGTCACCTCCGCCACGCACGGACCCACGCACCTGGTCGAGGTGGACGGCGTCACGCACCGGATCAGCCGTGACGAGGGCGGGGTCGTCCGTTCGCCCGCGCCTTCCCTGGTCGTCGCCACCCCGGCGGCCGCCGGAGACGAGGTCGAGGCGGGCGCCCCGATCCTGGTGCTCGAGAGCATGAAGATGGAGACGGTGCTGCGGGCGCCGTTCCGTGCCCGGATCCGCGAGTGCCAGGTCTGCGTTGGCAGCCAGGTCGGGGCCGGGTCGCCGCTGATGCGGCTTGAGCCGCTCGCCGAGGCCGCCGAGGATGCCCCGGGCTCCCCGGCGGCCGGGCACGCGGTCGAGATCGACTTGCCTGGCCCGCCGTCGGCCCTGCCCCCGGATGAGCGGGCCGCGCAGTGCCTGCGGGACCTTCGCGACCTGCTGCTGGGCTTCGACGCCAGCCCAGCGGACCGCGATCGCCTGCTCGCCGGGTACCTGGCCGGCCGTGCCGAGCTGGACGACCGGACAGTGCCCAGGGAGGCGGAACTGCTCACCGTCTTCGCCGACCTGTCGGAGCTGAGCCGCAACAGGCCCGCCAGCGACCTGGCCGCCGAGCCGGGAAACGCGGTGCACAGCCCGCGTGAGTACTTCCACAGCTACCTGCAGAGCCTCGACGTCGAGCGGGCCGGCGTGCCGGAGAACTTCCAGGCGCGGCTGAGACGGGTGCTGTCCCACTACGGCGTGACCGACCTGGCTCGCTCGCCGGAGCTGGAGACGGCGGTCTTCCGGATCTTCGTGGCTCAGCAGCGGATGGCGTCAGATGCCGCGATCGTCTGCGAGGTGCTGCGTCAGTGGCTGGCGACCACGCCTCCGGCCGAGCCGCTGCTCGGGCGGGCCGGGCTGGCACTCGAGCACCTCATCGAGGCCACCCAGCGGCGCTTCCCCGCGGTCTCGGACCTCGCCCGCGGAGTGGTGTTCCGCTGGTTCGCCCAGCCGCTGCTGCGCCGCAACCGGGCCAGGGTCTACGCCGCCGTGCGCGCGGACCTGCGCTACCTGGACCGCGCCCCGCACGCCGCGGACCGCGCGGCGCGTATCCAGGCAATGGTGGCCAGCTCGGAGCCCCTGGTGCGGCTCATCGCCCAGCGGATCCGCCGGGGAGGCGTGGATCACGCGCCGCTGCTTGAGGTGCTGACCCGCCGCTACTACGGCAACCGGAGGCTGGCTGGTGTCACGGCGCGCGACGTCGCGGGATGCCGGATCGTCACGGCCGAGAGCACCGGCCGCGACGGAGTCACGACGGTAGCCGCCGCGGCCGCCGACATCGAGGACTTCCCTGCCGCGCTCGCCGCGGTCGCCGAGGTCGCCGCGGGGGCGCCCGATGCCGGCCTGGCCGCGGATTTGTACGTCACCTGGGAGGGCCAGCCGGACGCCGACGGCCTCGCGGCGCGGCTCGGCGAGGTGCTGGCGGCGAGCCCGCTGACGGCGGCAGTGTCGCGGATCGCGCGGATCACGGTCACGGTCGTCGGCGCGAACGGCTCGGTCATGCAGCATCACGTGACGTTCCGTCCGGCGGAGCCGGGTCGCTCCCCGCAGGCCAGCGGTGCCGGCGGGTTCGCCGAGGACCGGCTGATCCGCGGCCTGCACCCGCAGGTCGCCGAGCGGCTGCAGCTTGACCGGTTGCGGGAGTTCGACCTCACCCGGCTGCCGACGGCTGATGAGGACATCTACCTGTTCAAGGCCCAAGCGAGGAGCAACAAGGCCGACGAGCGGCTGGTGGCGATGGGCCAGGTCCGGGACCTGACGCCGCTGCTGCGCGAGGCGGATGGCAGGCTGATGGCGCTGCCCGAGCTTGAGAACGTGCTGGCCGGCTGCCTTGACGCGATCCGCAACGTCCAGGCGCGGCGGCCGCAGGCCAAGCGGTTCGAGTTGAACTGGATCATGATGTACGTCTGGCCGGCGAGCGACTTCACCGTCGAGGAGCTGACCCCCCTGGTGCACCGGATCCGGCCGACGGTGACGGGCGCCGGGCTCGAGGAGGTCCAGTTCGTGGCCCGCCAGCGTGGCGCGACCGGTGAGCTGACCGAGGTGGCCGTCCGGATCACCGGAGACGTTGGCGGCGTCGCGCGAATGCACGTCGGGCCGCCGCCGGCCGAGCCAGTGCGGCCGCTTGACGACTACCGGCAGAAGGTGCTGCGCGCCGCCAGGCGGGGCACCGTGTACCCGTATGAGCTGACCAGCCTGCTGGCCGGGACGGGCGGCCGGTTCACCGAGCACGACCTGGACGCGAGCGGGACACTGGTGCCGGTGGACCGGCCGAAGGGGAAGAACACCGCGGCCATGGTGGCCGGACTGGTCAGCACGCCGACCGAGCGCCACCCCGAAGGCGTCACCCGTGTGGTGCTGCTCGGCGACCCGACCAAGTCGCTGGGCGCGCTGTCGGAGCCGGAGTGCGCGCGGGTGATCGCGGCGCTCGACCTGGCGGAGCGGCTGGCCGTGCCGGTGGAGTGGTTCGCGCTGTCGTCCGGCGCCCGGATCTCGATGAGCTCCGGGACCGAGAACATGGACTGGGTGGCCGCCGCGCTCAAGCGGATCGTCGAGTTCACCCAGGCCGGCGGCGAGATCAACGTCGTGGTCGCGGGGATCAACGTCGGCGCCCAGCCGTACTGGAACGCCGAGGCCACGATGCTCATGCACACCAAGGGCATCCTGGTGATGACGCCGGACTCGGCGATGGTGCTCACCGGCAAGCAGTCGCTGGACTTCTCCGGCGGGGTGTCGGCCGAGGACAACTTCGGCATCGGCGGCTACGACCGGGTGATGGGCCCTAACGGCCAGGCGCAGTACTGGGCGCCGAACATGGCGGCCGCCTGCGACGTCCTGATGGAGCACTACGACCACACCTACATCGCGCCGGGCGAGGCGACGCCCCGCAGGGCGGCCACGACCGACCCGGCCGACCGCGACGTCTCCGGCTACCCGCACGCGGTGGCCGGGAGCGACTTCACCACGGTCGGGGAGATCTTCTCCGCCGCTCACAACCCTGACCGCAAGAAGCCATTCGACATCCGCACTGTCATGCGGGCGCTGTCTGACCAGGACCACCCGGTGCTCGAGCGCTGGGCCGGGATGGCGGACGCGGACACCGCGGTGGTGCAGGACGCCCACATCGGCGGCTGGCCGGCCTGCCTGATCGGCATCGAATCGCGGGCGGTGCCCAGGCGCGGGTTCCCGCCCGCCGACGGCCCCGACACCTACACGGCGGGCACGCTGTTTCCCCAGTCGTCGAAGAAGATCGCGCGCGCGGTCAACGCCGCCTCGGGCAACCGGCCGGTGGTGGTGCTGGCGAACCTGTCGGGCTTTGACGGCTCGCCGGAGTCGATGCGCAGGCTGCAGCTGGAATACGGCGCGGAGATCGGCCGGGCGATCGTCAACTTCGACGGGCCGATCGTGTTCTGCGTGATCTCCCGCTACCACGGCGGCGCGTTCGTGGTGTTCTCGAAGGCGCTCAACCCGAACTTGACGGTGCTGGCCCTTGACGGCTCGTTCGCGTCCGTACTCGGCGGCGCCCCAGCGGCGGCCGTGGTGTTCTCCGCGGAGGTAGCCAACCGCACGGCGGCCGACCCACGGGTGGCCGGCCTGCAGGCCCAGCTCGCCGAGGCCAGCGGTGCCGAGCGGGCCGCGCTGAGCGCGCGGCTCGCGCAGGCCCAGGCATCGGTGCGGGCGGAGAAGCTGGGCGAGGTCGCCGCGGAGTTCGACCAGATCCACAGCATCCAGCGCGCGGTCGAGGTCGGCTCGGTCGATGCGATCATCAGCGCGGCGCAGTTGCGGCCCCGCATCATCGATGCCATCGAGCGCAGGGCGGGCCAGGCGGGCGGCAGGCGATGACCCCGGAAACTCCACAAGGCCTGGCCGAGGCGATCGCGCGGCTGCGCCGCGCCCTGCGGCGTGGCGCCCGGGTGGCCGATCCGGGCAACACGCTGGCCGTGGCTCAGCTGGAGCTGCTGGCCGCGCTCGCCGAGCATCCCGGCGCCCGGCCGGGCCAGGTTGCCCGGCTGCTGAACATGCGGCCCAACACGGTCACGACCATCGTCAACGCGCTCGATGCCGGTGGGATGCTGCGCCGGGCCGCCGCCGAGGACGACCGGCGTGCCGTCGAGCTGACCGTGACCGAGGCCGGGCACCAGGCGGTGCTCGCGTGGCAGGCCACCAACGCCGCGGTGCTCAACCTGGCCCTGTCGTCGCTGCCCGCCCTGCAGCGGCGCGCCCTGGCCGCGGCGGCCCCGGCGCTGCACGACCTGGCCCGGGAAATCGACCGGCTGGCCGACACGCCCCTCATGCCGCCGGAACCAGATCAGCGGTGACGCCGGCCGCCTCCAGCCTGCGCCAGCGGGGCCGTCAGGGGCTGCTGGTCACAGCCGCGCGTCCCTGGCGGCCAGGGACCATGCGGTCCGCAGGCTCTGGCCGCCCTCTTCGGGAGCGGCCGCGACCACGGTGATCCGGAACATGTCGGGACGCAGGACCGCGGCGGTCAGCGCGGCCGGGCGGCGTCCCGCCCCATCACCGAACAGGGCGGTCACCAGGACCGCCATCTGGGCGGGTGCCAGGCGCAGCCGTCGTGCGACCGACGCCGGCGGGAGCTCCATCTGGACGGCCACCGCGCGCGGCGGAGCATGCGAGGGCAGCTGGCGGTGATCGCTACCGCGGTCTGCGGGAGGCGGGGCCACCGGCAGTTCGCCGCAGTCCGTCGCGGTGCTGACCCAGCCCGTCAGGGCGCGGGGCTCGGGCAGGCCCGCGGCTAGGTAAGTCGTCGACATCGCCGCGGGCCTGCCGTCCAGCGCCCACACCAGCCGCAGCACGCTGACCGGCTCGCCGCTGTGTATCCGCAGGGCGCAGGCGGCGTCCTCGGGCGCCGGCCGGCGGTCCGCCGCGTAGCTCAGGCAGGTCAGCTCACGGCCCAGGGGGTCCACGGTGGTGCCCAGGCCGGCCATGTTCTCGAGCGAGACCAGGTAGTCGGCGGGGCCCGCCCGGTACAGGCGGCCGTCCGGTGTCCGGCGGATCAGCTGCCGGGCCACCAGGTAGTCGATGGCGGCGCTGGCCTCCTCGGCGCTGACGTTGTGCCGGCGGGCGAGCTCGGAGGACCGCGGCAGCCGCCAGCCGGGCTCATGGCTGGCCAGGGTCGCGGCGATCCTGTCGGCCAGCACGCCGGCGCCGTGATCTGTCCCTGACCGGGCGTCAGGCGCGGCGGCCGGGTCCGTGCCCGGCCCGGCGCTGGAGTGCGCCGGCTGTCCGCTGGTTCCCGGCATGATTACTCCGCGTGGCGCCGCGACATGGCAACCACCACCCTGCCGATGAGGATGAGCAGCAGGACGAAGACGAACAGCAGCAGCGCGGAGTCGTAGGACAGGTTCACCGCCGAAGTCTCTGGCTGGTTGTAGAAGTTCCAGATCGGATAGGTCAGATACGCGACGGGCGAGTGCGTCAGCGCGAGCGACGGGTTGCTTGTGGACCATTCGGCCGTATACAGCAGCGGCGCGGTCTCGCCGGCCGATATGGCCATCGCGACAAGCAGCCCGGTCACGATGCCGGGGGCGGCGCTTTTCAGGACGATCCTGCGCAGTGCCCACCCCTCCGCGATGCCGAGTGCCTCAGCGCCCTCGCGGTAGGAGGTCGGCACCTGGGCGAGCGAGGTCTCCGTCGCCTTGGTGATGTAGGGGATCGCCATCACCGACAGCACGAGCACCGCCGACAGCAGCGAGAACCCCCAGTGCAGGCCGACGACGAGTGCCAGGTACCCGACGTAGCCGAGCACGATGGACGGGATGCCGGACAGTACCTCGTACCCGCCGCGCAGCACGCTCTTGGTCCTGCCCGGCCTGGCGAACTCGGACAGGAACGTCCCCGTCAGCACGCTGATCGCGCCGCCTATGACGAGCACACCGAGCGCGATCACCAGCGTGCCCAGGATCGCGTTCTCCAGGCCGCCGCCGTTCCCGACCGTCGGGGTGGTGATGACGCTCCAGCTGAAGTTCGGCACCGCGCGGGCGACGACCCCGTAGCCCAGCCAAACTGTGGGGCCGACGACGACGACCAGGCAGGCGAAGCACAGTACCCAGAACACCACGTTCGCGATCTTCTTGCGCAGCGGCACCGGCGGCATGCCGACGGTCTTCGCCGCGACTGCCGACGAGGGGTTGCTCATCTGCTCACAGCCCCCTTCCGACCGGCAGGGCGGTGCCCGACACCCGGCGCACCAGCATCCGGGCGCCGATGTTGACCAGGAGCGTGATCACCATGAGCACCAGTCCGGCCTCGGCGAGCGCACGCGTCTCGAGTCCGGTGCCGTCGGTGAACGAGGAATCGAGCTGCGTGACGATGGTCGCCGAGATCGTCGTCATCGTGTCGTACAGGTTGCTCGGCACCGACGCCAGCGCCACCCCGCAGACCATCGCGACCGCCATCGTCTCGCCGAGCGCCCGGCCGAGCCCGAGCACGACCGCGCCGACGATCCCGGCGCCGACCCACGGCAGCGTGACCTTGCGCGCGCACTCGAAGTCCGACAGGCCGAGGGCGATCGCGCCCTCCCGCGGCAGGATGGGCACCTGCCGGATGAGATCCCTGGTGGTGGCCGCGACGATGGGGATCACCATCACGGCGAGGACGAGGCCGGATGTCAGCAGCCCCTCGCCGTATCCGGCGTTTCCCTTCAGGTAGCTGATGACCGGCACGTCGGGAGCGTGGCTGGCGATCCAGGGCGTGATGTGCCTGGCGATGAACGGGCCGAAGGTCAGCGCCCCCCACAGCCCGACGATCACGCTGGGTATCCCCGCGAGCAGTTCGAGGAACAGCCCCACGACCGAGGAAAGCCGCTTCGGCAGTCGCTCGACGATGACCAGCGCGGCGCCGATCGAGACCGGAACGGCGATGATCAGCGCGATGGCCGAGGTGGCGAGCGTGCCGACGATGAGCGGCAGCGCGCCGTATGAGGCGCCAGGCGGGTGCGTCACACCGCCGGTGCTGACCGGATTGGCGTAGTCGTTGCCTACGTTCCAGCCGCTTCCCGTGAGGAAGTGCGCTCCGTTGTACCCGATCGCCGGCAGGGCCTCGCCGAGCAGCACCACCAGGACGAATCCGAGTGCGAGCACGGGAAGGACCGAGGCCGCGCCGCCTATCCAGGCGATCGGCCGGCCCTGCCTGACGACGGACCTCACCGCGGCGCTGAGCCGGCGCGCCCCCGGGAGGAGCGGGCGCCAGCCCTCTCCTCCCGGTGAGTGTACCGTCGGTGCTGAACGGCTCATCGGCTCAGCTGGCGATCTTCGCGATCTGCGCGTCCGATAGCGAGACCACCGACGCGGGCAGCGGCTGGAACTGCACCTGCGACAGGTAGCCCGTCGCGTTGCCCGCGGTGAGCGCCCAGGAAAGGAACGCCTGCACGTCCTGCGCCATGGCGGCGCTTGACTGCTTGGAGTTCACGATCGCGTACTCGTAGTTGATAATCGGATACCCGTTGGCGGCGGGACCGTTGATGAGAGACAGCGACTCGTTCGCGGGCGTCTTCGATACGAAGCTGGATGCCTCCGCGCCGATCGTCGACGCGTCCGGCAGCAGGTAGTTACCCGACGCGTTGGCGATTTGGGCCTCGCCAAGGCCTGCCGCGTTCGTCTTGCTCAGATAGCTGATGCCGATGTAGGCGACGCAGCCGGGGGTGGCCTTGCAGCCGTCCACCATGCCGCCGTTACCCTCCTCCGCGAGGGCGCCGGCCACCTTCGGCCAGGACACCGTGGTGCCGTAGCTGATGGAGTTGCCCCAGCCGCTGGGGTCCTGGTCCGACAGGGAGGTCGTGACCAGGAACGTGTCGCCGGACCCGTCGGACCGGTGCAGCGGGACGATGGTGGTGCTGGGCAGGTTCACGCCCGGGTTGAGCTTCGTGATCGCCGGGT
>DAHVAN010000404.1 GCA_027314595.1 Actinomycetota bacterium
CCAGGTGGAAGCCGGTGCCGCCCCGGGCACGCCGGGCAGTACCGCACACCACCCGCCGAAAACGAAACGGACATGAAGCCAAAAAACCGGCCCCGGCACGAACAGTAACCAAGGACGGGCAGCCTGACTCATTGAGGCTAGGAAGATGACCCGTTCGCGGGCCGGGTTGGTCACGAGTTTGCGTTTCACGCGGTCTAGCTAGCGCGCGTTCCTTGAGTCGTTGGTACATCTGGTAATGTGCGGCCGGGCCGGGAAATCCACCGGGCCACGCGATGACCCCGGCATTCGGCCCCGTCATCGCGCGGCACCGGCCCATGATGAGCGTTTCGTAACTGTCGTTCGGCCGGGGCGCGTATTCCAGCATCGGAAGGTGCCAGTCCCGGGCGCAGTCCCGTACGAATTGCCGGGTCTGCTCAATGCCGATTCCGGTATTCGCGTGCACGACGTGGGTTGCCTGGTCGGCAAACAGGTGCGCGAGAACAGTTGAGTCATTCCCGCCCGAGAAAAGCAGGCAGATACCGGCCAGGCGCTTTCCGGCCCCGGTAACCTCCGCCTCGATTGCCTCGTCGAGTAGTGCGCGGGAGTCAGCGACGAGCCGCTGAAGCCGCGCGTAGCGGTCCCCGGCCGGGATGGTCGCCCCGTTCATGCTGCCACGCTCCGGGGCCGGTTGGCACCGGCGCGCATGCCGGATGCGATGGTGCGGGCCGTCTCTTGGTCCTGCTCGGCACCGGGTGGACATGCCGCAACTGCGGGGCCACCTACATCGGCACCCCGCCGAAGGACGGACTGTGTGCGGCGTGCGAAGCTAACTGATCTACTACTCAGGGCGTGGATACTTGGAATGTTCCTACTAGCGCGTATCGTGAGTACTAAAGTCAACGCGAACACAGTAGCTAATACGGAGGGGCGGAGGCGGACGGAACGTGGCAACCAAGACGGGCATTGAGTGGACTCAAGTCACCTGGAACCCTACAACGGGTTGTGATCGCATATCAACGGGATGTGATCACTGCTATGCGCTGACGCTAGCCAAGCGACTCAAGGCCATGGGGGCAGAGAAGTATCAACGCGATGGGGACCCGCGAACCTCCGGCCCGGGTTTCGGCGTTACCACCCATCGTTCAGCGCTGCGCGAACCGTATAGCTGGCGTACCCCGCGAACGGTGTTTGTCAACAGCATGAGCGACCTGTTCCATGCTCGTGTTCCGCTCGCGTTCGTGCAGGAAGTATTCGAGGTCATCGCGGATACCCCACAACACACTTATCAGGTTCTCACCAAGCGTTCCACACGAATGCGGAAACTCGCTGACCGGCTTCCTTGGCCCAAGAATCTTTGGATGGGAGTGTCAGTTGAGAACACGGAAGCACTCTACCGAGTCGACGACCTCCGAACGGTAAGCGCGGCCGTAAGATTCCTGTCTTGTGAGCCTCTCGTGGGATCGCTTGACGGCATCAACCTACAGGGGATCGGATGGGTTATCGCCGGTGGCGAGTCAGGTCCTAATTACCGGCCCATGCAACTGGAATGGGCGCGCGGAATACGGGATGCTGCGATGACAGCCAACGTCCCGTTCTTCTTCAAACAATGGGGAGGCCGCACCCCGAAGGCGCTTGGCCGGGAACTCGACGGCGTGACGTGGGATGAGATGCCCGTAAGCGCTTAGCGCTGCGGCCGGGTAACCACAAGGCCGGTAATAGGGCTTCCTTTCCCGTCGCTCGGCGTACGGCCGTCAGCGTGCAACCGCTTTATCGCGGCCCGCACTACTGTCTCACGGACGACTCCGAGGTAGCGGCCGAAGACTTCGCCCGGGTAGTCGCCGACCTTGAATCGTCCATACTGCTCAGCCAACCGGGCGATGTTCTCGGCGATAACCGGCAGCGCCTCTGCCTCAACCTTTTCTATGTCAGGGTGCGAAAGGCCTGATATCTCAAACAGTGCGTCAATCCCCGCGGCTTCATCTCGTGCCGCTTCTTGCGCCTCACGCGTCTCCCACCACTTCTGTTCGGCCCGGGCTGCGCAATCGCCGAAATACCATACCCCGATGGAACTCCTGGTACCAAGGACTAGGTGATAGACAGGCTTGTGCAAGGGTGCGCGGGTCACCGGGATGGCGCAGACTTGCATTTGGGTCGCTTCACCCAGGCGATTCATGAACTCTTGGACGATCTCGCGTACCGCGTCGTCGGTTACCCTGCGCTCCCGGATGATGTCCCGCCACCAGTCACCGCCTAGCGCGGCGTCTAGCCTTTGCATCGTCTTCTCGTTTGGAGTGCTGGAGTGCACGTGGCCCGCGATCCGCCGTACTGCTTCTAGGCTGAAGTTCAAGAGAACTTCGGTCGGCGGCCACCTGCCGCTACGCGGGCCGGACAAGACCTTCGTCAGGTCAGAGAAGGGAATGCCGAGCCCGCACGGGTCGAGGAACAGGAACAGGGGCAAGCCTTGCGCAGCGGCGAGCACCTTGCTTAGGCCACTGATGGCCTCGTCCGGGGATGCCTCGGCTGGTACGCCGCGAGCCCTGTACTCGTCCACCACTGGCTTCAGCGCGGCGTAGGACTTTGAATCTGTCTCGTGGAAGAAAAGGCGATAGCTGATCCCCCGGCTACCTTGGTCTTCGGCAATCTTGAGAATGAGTTCAGCCGAACCCGGTTGCCCGTCGTCGTACCGACCGCGGCCCGCGTACCCATCGAGGTAGACCACACCATTGGACTTGGAGCCCGTCTTTCCGGCGAATATCGGCAGATAGCGCTGGAGAAGCTCATGTTTGAGGGCGCTGGGCAAACTCTGCTTGTCCCAGTACCTGTCCCCGGCTCCAGTTGCCATCGGCCATCTCCCCGAAACGGTGTCTCGGCTCATTATGCCCGGTTGCATCCGACCTGTCACGATAAGTGGCAGGAGACGGCGCATCCCAACCGGATGGTTAACACTCTGGTTAACGCGGCCCCACAAAACGGACAAAAAACGGCCCCTGAGCTAGGCTCCGGGGCCGTTTTGCCTGGTAGCGGGGGTAGGATTTGAACCTACGACCTCTGGGTTATGAGCCCAGCGAGCTACCGAACTGCTCCACCCCGCGTCGCTGTACCTACTGTATGGACTCCGGCCAGCCAAGGCAAATCGGCGACGGCACGCGGGGCCCGGCCGACCGCATCCTGGCCGTGCCCCGGCGTGGTGCCTGCTGCCCAGACTGCGTGGAGTTAGCGGTGGCCGGCAGGCGCGTGAGGCGGCAGCGGCGCAGGCAGGCTCGCGCACGGTGACAGTTATCGGTTAAACGTTTGGCGTTTTGGTTGTCAGGACAACATAAACGCCAACCATTTCGGAAAGCCTTCATATCAGTGCAGTTATACTGCAACAGAATGCCCTGGTGTCGCAACCGGTCCTGGACCGACGAGATCGGGTGCGTGCCGGGCGGCCGAAAGCTGATGACGCGGCGCCACCGGACGTCCCAAGGTTGGGTCAGACGCGCGTCTGGCCCAATAAGACTGGGGCAACTGCGCAACCGGCCCGGAAAGCCACGCAGCCTGGAGCGCAACCGGCCCGGAAAGCCACGCCGGCCCGGAAGGGCTCACACCCCGCTCGTCTTGGCCGAACCGAGCGGCAACGCCATCCACACCGTGTAGCGGACCGGCCATGTCGTCGCAGGCGGCCCGGTCAGCACCGCCGGGTCGGACGACGTCTGCAGCGAGAGCACCACGTGCGGCACGATCCCGAACAGGGACAGCCGGGACCGCGACGCGCCGAGCAGGACCGGGCGGCGGCCGGCCTGCTCGATGGCGGTCACGACTTCCTCCAGGGTCGCGGTAGACGCGCCGGCGGCGGACGCCGCGGGCTGGCCGCACATGCCCCGGACGACCTGGCTGAACTCCTGGGCCGTCGCGGTGTCCACGAAGACGACGCTGGCGCTGGGGCCGATCGCGGAACAGAGCCTGGTCACCGCCGCCAGTGAGCCGCCGTAGGTGGCCGAGGCGCCGACGCCGCGGAACTGCAGGCGGCTGATGAGCTTCGACAGGCCCGGCGAGCGCGGCGAGACCGAGGCACGGGCGGCGAGGCCGGGGTTCACCGAGGTCACGAAGGCGGGGATCGCCATCGCGAGGACGCAGCACGCGCCGGCGATGGCGGCGGTCACGCGCCGTGCCCCGAGTTCGGCCGCGCGTGCCTTCAGCCGGGTGGACGCCCACAGCCCGAGCAGGATGAGCCCGGGGAGGACGACGGGCACAAGCCGGCGGCTTGCCACCGGCTGGGACGCGACGACGGCCGGGTCCCAGAGCACGGTCACGGCCGACCAGCCGACTATGAGGTACGGCAGTCCCCAGACGCGCGCCGCGAGCAGCGACTCGCGCCAGGCCAGCGCCGCGCGGACCATGCGCCGCCCGAGTACCGCCGCGCCCGCGACGGCGAGCAGGACCGCGGGAATCCCCAGGTACCACAGCACCCAGTTCAGGCTCGCCTCGTAGTACTGCCGGCGCCCGTCGACCGGCAGGTGCTCGAGCTGCTGCAGCCCCGCCACGTACCTGATCACCGCGGGGTCGGTCTGCCCGCGGGTGACCTGGAGGTAGGGCCGCACGGCGAACCCGATCAGCAGCAGAACGGGCAGCGCGAAGACGGCCCACTGCAGGCACGCGCCGAGCGACGGCAGCGTCACGGCCGGACCTCGCGGCCCCGCCGCGTGCGCCCGGGACACGAGGACCCGCCGCAGCCAGGCGCGCGCGCCGGGGAAGGCGAAGGGCGCGATGAGCGCGGTGACCAGCCCGAACCCGGCGGCGCACAGCCCGAACAGGTGCAGTTGCGGCGACAGCGAGGACAGGTAGGGGCGTGCGAGCGCGAGCGCCGCGTAGAGGCCGCATGCCACGCCGAGGAACAGCCCCATGCCCAGCGGGCCCGCCTGCGGCCGCCTGCCGACGAACATCAGCGCCAGGACCGGGAAGACCGGCAGCAGCGTGCTCAGCGAGCCGATGCCGGCCAGGACGGTCAGGCCGAGGGCCAGCCCGCCGAACCCGGCGAGCGTCACCGCGGCGGCGTAACTGCCGCGCGGGCGAGTGACCACCTGCGAGTCGATCAGCATGCACAGCCCGCCGAACAGCAGCACCTGGACGAGCGGCTCGGCGTACGGCGCGCGGCTGACGAGCTGCTCCGGCAGCGTGAGCGCGAGGACGAGCGCCCCGGCCGGCGCCCACCGCGGCCCGGCAAGCCGCCCGACCAGCCCCGCGAACGACAGCACCGCGCAGCCGCCGATGACCGCGGGCATCAGCAGCGCTCCCTGCACGCCGCCGAGCCATGTCCCGGCGGCGAGCACAAGCGGCAGCCCGGGCAGGAACGCGGGCGTCACCGTCGTCCCTGTCTGGTAGAAGCCCAGGCTGGCGAAGTTCAGCCCGCTGATGGACCCGAACGCGGTGGCCGACTGCGGTATCGCCGCCGTCCCGTGCATCGCGATCCAGTACCCGTACTGCAGGTACGCGCCGGGGTCGCTGACCACGATGACTTGCTGCGAGCCGTACACGACCTGCCACACCGCGAAGCCCACGGCGATCGCGACCGTGGCGAGCAGCGCGTCCGCGGGCACGTCGGGCCGCCTCGTGCCGCCGCGCTCCGGTCGCGGCGCGGCGGCGGCCGTCCGCCGCCCGGTCCCGGCCCGCCCGATGTCGCCCTCGTCCCCGCCGGCCTCGTCCCCGCCGGCCTCGTCGGTGCCGGCCTCGTCGGTGCCGGCCGTCTCCGTGCCGCCGGGGCCCGCGCCGGCGCGCGGCGAGGCGAACCGCGGCCAGCCCACGGGAAGCTGCCGCATCGCGAAGTAGCAGAGCGCCAGGGCAAGCGGCACGAAGATGATCACCATCGGCAACGGCAGTAGCCGGCCGGCGAGCAGCAGCACGCTGCCCGGTACCAGCCAGGCGATCGCCAGCAACGCCGGCAGCTGGGTGATCGCCGCGAACGTCCAGCCAGGCAGCCACCACACGCGCCGGTACCTGCGCCGCATCGCGGACGCCGCCGAGGCTACCGGTGCGGCCAGGACGGCGGTCGCGGACCGTACTCCGGTGACCGCCCGCGCCCCGGCATCCGGCCCGCTACTGTCGGATTTATCCCGAACGGACGGTGCCGGCTCCTCAGCGGCGGCCCCTCCTTCCACCTGTCGGGGACCACGCAGTCGTAGGTGCACGGACCAACTTTAGACCGGCAACCTTAGGCCAGCGCCGCACCAGCCGGGTGACTGGCGGGCACAATCGGGAAATATGGAACTCTACACGAACTGGCACGACTGGCCGCACGCGGAGCCGGAGTTGCGCGGCCTGCTGCCGGAGGCCACGTGCGACGCGGTGTCCCTGGCAGTGCGGTTCGCCACCCGCTTCCACGGCGACCAGCGCCGCCCGACCGGGGCGCCGTACCTGGAGCACCTGCTGGAGGCGCTGGAGGTGCTCGTGCGCGGCGCCGGCGTCACCGACCCCGGCGTGCTGTGCGCGGCCGTCCTGCACGACGTGGTGGAAGACACTGCCTGCACCGTGGCGGACGTGCGGCGGGAGTTCGGAGACCGGGTGGCGGACCTGGTCGGCTGGGTGACGATCCCGCAAGCCGACGGCGATCGCAAGGCCGCCAAGGAGGCCTACCTGGAGGGACTCGCACAGGCCCCGGACGACGCGATCCTGGTCAAGCTCGCCGACCGGGCGAGCAACGTGCAGACGCTGCGGAAGCTGAGCCTGCCCCGGCAGCGCGAGTACTACGCCCAGACCGTGCGCTACATAGTGCCGCTTGCCGCGTCACGGGACTGGTTCGCCGCCTGGTACGCGAGCTGGCAGGAGGAGCACCGGGACCTTGCCTGACGCCCTCGTCCCGGAGGGCACGGCCAGCCGCCACCGCGAGCAGCCAGAGCGCCAGCGTCGCCGGGTAGATGAGGTACCCGAACCGCGTCGACGGGGCGAGCACGAACATGAGGGTCATCGCGCCCGCTAGCAGCAGGACCGCGCGCGGCACGGTGCGCGGCGGCCGGATGACCAGCGAGACGGCGACGGTCAGGCCGGCCAGCGCGAGCAGCGCCACCACGATCGCATGCCCGACGGGTCCGGTCTGTGCGAGGACGTGGCCCGGCAGCGGGCTGGACGCCTGGGAAGTGACGTGCGCGAGCCCCAGCGGGAACTTGATGGTGTTCACCAGGATCGCCTTGGGATGACCGATGGCGAACGGGCCGACGAAGGCCGCGACCACGGCGACCGCTGTCGCCGTGAACGCGCCCACCGCCCGCTTGCCGTCCCTGACGGCGAGCAGCGCGATCGCCACGAGCACGGCTGGCCACGCGGTCGCCTTGATCGCCGCGGCGACGCCGAGCGCCAGCCCGGCAGGCACCGGCCTGGGCTTCCACAGCAGGGCGAACCCGAGGCAGAGGAAGGCGACCATCGGGACGTCGGTCCCGCCGACGGCGAGCTCGAAGGCGATGAACGGGCTGGCCGCGATGAGAATCATCCAGCGCCCGGGATCGCGGGCGCCGCCGAAGCGCAGCGCGTACCAGAACACCACGAGGAAAACCGCGCCGAACCAGACCCGGGGGTCGGTCAGCAGGCCGCTGCCGAAGACCGCCCTCGGCAGCCCGAACAGCGCCATGACCGGCAGGTACGGGTTGTAGGCGTTGGGGTTCTTGGTCGCGGCGAGCGCCGCCGCGCCCGGGTAAGGGGTTCCCTGATGTATGAGTGTCGACGCGGACTGCGCGACCACCGCGACCTCGGGTTGCTGGAGCGCGTGGGCGGCCATCCAGGCAAGCGGGACGGCAAGCGCCCCGCCGAAGGACAGCACGAGCGCCGCGTCACAGCCGCGCTTGTTCCACCCGGCCACCGTCAGCAGGGCAAGGCCGTACCCGCAGGCCGCTATCGTTCCCCACAGCCGGTGCACGCTGTCGCTGCTGAACACCGCGACGAGCACCGCGAATATCGCCGATGCGGCGAAGATCCCGGCGAGCCAGCGCCGTGGCATGGCGGCCGGTGACTGCCATCCGGCGCTGAGGCGAAGGCCACCCATAACAGGGTGATCCTACCCGGTCCGGGTCGCCGCGCCAGGTCAACGCTCCGGCGCGATTGCCGGTACCACGCCGGCGTCGGCCGCGTCAATGGGCGGGACGATATTCTGCTGGCCAAGGTGCGTGCGCTGGCACGCAAGACGGCGGGACCGCGGATCGGGAGCATAGTGCCATGGGCCGACTCGACGGCAGGGCCGCGATCATCACCGGCGGCGAGGGCAGCATAGGGATGGCGACCGCCCGGGCGTTCGTCGCCGAGGGCGCCAGCGTCTTCCTTGCCGGGATCAGCGAACCCGGCCTCAGATCGGGCGCGGCGGAACTCGGCGGCAGCGCCGCCTGGGCGGTAACAGACGTCACGGACTCGGCGCAGGTCAAGGCAGCCGTGGACGCGGCGGTCGCGCGGTTCGGGCGGCTGGACGTGGTGATCGCGAACGCGGGGATCAGCGGCGCGAACGCGCCGATCGCCGACTACCCCGAGGACTCCTTCGACCAGACTCTCGCGGTACACGTGCGCGGCGCGTTCCTGCTGTGCAAGCACGCGGTGCCGCACCTGGCGGCGGGCGCGAGCGTGATCATCACCTCCAGCGTGGTGGGCCTGGTCGCCGCCCCGAACATCGCCGGCTACTCCACGGCCAAGCACGCCCAGGTCGGGCTGATGCGGACGCTGGCGAGCGAGCTCGCGCCGCGGGGCATCCGGGTCAACACCATCCACCCGGGGCCGGTCGACAACGAGTTCCAGCACCGCATCGAGGCCGTCGCCACCGGCGCCGGCCGCGACAAGGCGACGGCGATCTTCGACCAGATGATCCCGCTGGCCAGGCACGCGGACCCGGACGAGATCGCGCGCGCCATGGCGTTCCTGGCCAGCGACGACAGCTCGTTCATGACCGGGGTGACGCTAGCCGTCGACGGCGGCATGTCCGCCTGACCAGCCGACGGTGAACTCGAAGGCGAGCAGCGCCCACATGTACACCGCGAGCAGCGGGTAGACGGCCGGCAGGATTCCCGTGGCCGCGGCGATGCCGGCCACCATCATGCGGCCGTCCCAGCCGAGGCCGCGCAGGTCGGCGAACGGCCGGGGCGGCGCCGGGGAGCCCCGGGCCCGGTACGCCAGTTCCTGGTGACGCAGCATGACGGCGGCGAGCAGGGCGAACGTCACCGGCGCCTGCACCCGCCCGGCGAATCCGGCCGCGGCGAGGTACAGGTACTCCCCCGCCTGCACCAGGGACGGGGCGAGCCAGTCCCGCGGCCCGTCGTGCGGATGCCACGACGCGAGCCAGGCGAGCATCATCGCCTCGACCGGGGTGAGCACCAGGATGCCCGACAGGTTCCGCAGGCCGAGCGCGGCCAGCATGCCGGTGACGAGCAGCCCGACCAGCAGCGGCGGCAGCGGCGGCAGCCGGCCGCCCACGAACCGGCCGGTCCACACCGCCAGCGGGCCGTCGCCCCGGCACCCGGTGAGCCACCGGGAATCGCCGCCGGCCAGCCCGGCGGCGCGGCCGCGCACCAGCATGGCGCCGACGCTGACCGCGCCAAGCGCGATCAGCAGCAGGAACGCGGCCCGGGCTCCGGCCAGCGGCACCGCCGCGGCGATGAGCACCAGCCGCGCACCGCCCGGCGCCCAGGCGGACGCGTGGAAGCGGCGCTGCCCTTCCGCCTCGGCCCGCGTGGCGGCCAGGCATATGGCCGTCATCTCGAGCAGGCCGAGCGTGATCGCGGCGGCCGCGCCGAGCCGCCACACGCCCTGCGCCCCAGGTCCGCCGAACCCGGCGAGGAACGTGCCGTGAAGCTGCGAGCCCGCCGGGCCGGTCAGCCCCGAGGCGGCGCTGGCGCTGGCGCTCGCGCTGCCCGCGATCCCCGCGTAGACCGCGAGCTCGGCGCAGACGGCGCACGCCGCCATGCCCCAGTCCGTGGCCGCGTCTATCCCGCTGCCGCCCATCAGGCGCGCGGCCCGGCCGGCGACGAAGGCGGCGAGCAGCGCGATGAACGCGATCGTCTCGGCCCGCATGCCGACCGCGGTCAGCCATCCCGCGGCGATCACCCCGAAGCCGAGCCCGATGGCGGCCATGGTCACGGGCGTCATCTGACGTGAAGCTGCCCAGCGCGCGACGTCCCTGGCCACAGGGTCGGTGACCAGTCCGGCGGCACGCTGGTTCGCGGCCAGCTCCTCCGCAGTCATCCGCCTCCTCACGGCGACGCCCCGTTTCCCCAGCGTAATGACCTCCCCCGGGAATGGCACGGATAACCACGCCAGCGGGCGGCTAGTAAAGTCCGGGGTGTGACGATGACGCGGATGGTGGCAGTGGTGCTCGGCGGCGGCGCGGGCAGCCGCTTCGGCGCCGCGACGCCCAAGCAGCTGCTCACCCTGGGCGGCAGGACGCTCGTCGAGCACTGCGTGACGGCCTTCCGCCAGGCACCGGGCGTGGACGAGGTGCTGCTCGTCATGCCGCCCGGCTACGCCGGCGAGGCCGCCACCCTGGTCGGGGACCAGGTCAGCGCCGTCATCGAGGGCGGCGTCACCCGCTCGGACTCGGTGCGCAACGCGCTCGCCTACCTGACGGGCAGGGGCGACGCGGCGGAGAGCACCGGCGTGCTGCTGCACGACGCGGCCCGCCCGCTGGTCAGCAGGCAGATCATCGCGGACTGCGTCGCGGCCCTTGGCACGTACGACGCGGCCGGCACCGCGGTGCCGACAGCGGACACGATCGTGGTCGCGGAAGACGGCGTGATGTCACACGTCCCACCCAGGGAGACCCTGCTGCGCTGCCAGACTCCGCAGTGCTTCCGGCTTTCGGTGATCGCCCGGGCACACGAGCTGGCCGCCGCCGATCCTGGCTACATCGCGACCGACGACTGCGGCGTGGTGCTCCGCTACCTGCCCGGCGTGCCGGTGCACGTCGTCGCGGGCAGCGAGCGGAACATCAAGGTCACCTACCCCGGCGACCTGGCGCTGGCCGAGGCGCTGCTCAGGAGCGAACCGCCTGCTTGATCAGGGTGCGGCCGAAGTCCCACATCAGGCCCGACCCCTTGCTCGCGTCCTCAAGGACGTCGGCCATGGCGTCGGTGAACAGCTTGACCTCGGTGTCGCCGATCATCAGCGGCGGGATCAGCTTGATCACTTCCATGTGGTCGCCGGACACCTGCGTGAGGATCCGGTGCCGCTGGAACAGCGCGACGACCACCATCTGCGCGAACAGCCCTACCCGGGCTTTCTGCAGCATGGCCCACCCGGCCCTGGCCCGCATCCCGGACGGCCGCCCGAACTCGATGCCGATCATCAGCCCGCGCCCGCGAACGTCGGCGATCACGTCGTACCTGGCGGCGAGGCCGGCGAGCGACGAGCTCAGCGCGGTGCCCGCCCGCTCGGCGTTCTCCGTCAGGCCCTCCTCCTCGATGACGGCCAGCGTCGCCAGGCCGGCCGCCATCGCCAGCGGCCCGCCCTTGAACGTGGCGCTGTGCACCATGACCCGGTCCATCGAGGAGTAGACCGAGCCGAACACCTTGTCGGTCGCGAGCATCGCGCCCACCGGCACGTACCCGCCGGACAGGGCCTTGGCCACGGTGACGATGTCCGGGCGCACGTCGTCGTGGGCGTAGGAGAAGAACTTCCCTGTCCTGCCGAACCCGGACTGCACCTCGTCGCAGATCAGCAGCGCCCCGTGCTTGCGGAGCAGTGCCGCCGCCTCGGCGAGGAAGCCGGGAGGGGTCATGAGCACGCCGTGCCCCTGCACCGGTTCGACGATCATCGCCGCGACATCGCCCTTGCGCAGTTCCGCTTCCAGGGCGGCCAGGTCCCCGAGCGGAACCTGCGCCCCGGGCAGCAGCGGGCCGAAGCCGGTGCGGAACTCCTCCGCGCCGTTCACCGACAGCGACCCCGCCGTCAGCCCGTGGAACGCGTGGACGGCGTAGACGATCCGGCCGCGCCCGGTCGCGTGACGGGCGAACTTCAGCGCGGACTCGACGGCCTCGGTGCCGCTGTTGCAGAAGAAGACCCGGTCAAGGCCGGGCGCCTTGGCCAGCAGCCGCCGCGCGAGCAGCCCGGATTCCGGCGGGCAGTCGAACTGCGTCCAGGCGGCGAAGTCCATGTCCAGGGCGTCGCGCAGCGCCTTCTTGATCACCGGGTGGCTGCGCCCCGCGGCGAACACGCCGAACCCGGCGAGGAAGTCGGCATAGGCGTTGCCCTCGGCGTCGTACAGGTAGGCGCCCTCGCCGCGCTCGTAGACCTTGTCGAAGCCGATCGTGTGCAGCGTGCGCGGCAGCTGCGGATTCATGTAGCGGCCGTGCAGGTCATAGCCCTGCCCGCGGACGGCGGCCAGCTCGGCGCCGAGATCGAAGCCCATGCCCTTATTGTGGACCTTCCGGTTGCGCCAGACGGCGGGGACTCGTCACGAAGCCCGCGCCCCAGCACATGTGCATGGCCGCGAGCACCACCGGTACCCGCGCCCGCACCGCCGTCGGCAGGTCACGGGCGAACACCGCGGCGACCGCCGTGACCCCCGCCAGGTAGATGGCGGGAATGACAAGCCCGAGAGCCATATACCGAACGAACGGCGGCGCCTGTGCGGCGATCCCCGCCAGCCCGGCCGCCCCGAGGACGCAGCCGAGGCCGTTGAGCGCGGCGGCGGCCGGCGCGGCGAGGTAGCGCGGGTTGACCGTCTCCGGGTACCTGCGGGCGACGACCCGGCGCCAGCGCCCGTACCGGAAATGCTGCCTTGCCAGCGTCCGCAGGTTGGCCCGCGGCCGGTAGGTGACCTGCAGTTCCGGGGTGAACCAGATCAGGCCGCCGCCGGCCCGGATCCGGTAGTTGAGTTCCCAGTCCTCGGCCACGAGCATGGTCTCGTCGTAGCCGCCCGCCTTCTCGATCGCCTCCCTGCGGTACACCCCCAGGTAGACGGTGTCCGCGGGGCCGGCCTCGCCGCCGGTGTGGTTGGCGGCGGCGCCGACCCCGGCCGGCGACGTCATCGCCCAGGCGACCGCCTGCTGGAAGGGGGTCACGCCCTCGGCGGCCATCACCCCGCCGACGTCCGCGGCACCCGTTTCGATCAGCGTCAGGACGGCCGTCCGCAGGTATCCCGCCGGCAGCATGGCGTGCCCGTCGATCCGGGTGATCACGCCGTGCCTGGCCGCCTTGATCGCGGCGTTCATCGCCGAGGAGATCTTCCCCGACGGGTTCGGCACCACGGTCACGCGGTCGTCGGCGGCCGCGATTTGCCTGGCGATCGGCTCCGTGCGGTCCCGGGACGGGCCGACGGCGAGGATCAGCTCCAAACCGCCGGGGTAGTCCTGCGCGAGCACCTGCCGCACCGACTCGGCCAGGTGCTTTTCCTCGTCGCGGACCGGCATCACCGCTGACACCGCGGGCAGCGCGGCCGGCCCCCCGGCGGAGAACTGTGCCTGCCGGGGAGCCGCCACGCTCCGTTCTGGATGATGTCCCTGACTTTGCCCCATGACTCCGGTCACGGCTGCATTTTAGAGGCCAGAATCCTCCAGCAGGTCCGTAACCAGCGCGGCGATCGCGGAGCGCTCGGAGCGGGTAAGCGTCACGTGCGCGAACAGCGGGTGGCCCTTGAGCTTCTCGATCACCGCCACCACGCCGTCATGGCGGCCGACCCGGAGGTTGTCCCGCTGGGCGATGTCGTGGGTGAGCACCACCCGGGACCCGGTGCCGATCCTGGACAGCACGGTGAGCAGCACGCCGCGCTCGAGCGACTGCGCCTCGTCCACGATCACGAACGCGTCGTGCAGCGACCGTCCGCGGATGTGGGTCAGCGGCAGCACCTCGAACATGTCCCTGGCGAGCACCTCGTCGATCACGTCCTGCGTGGTCAGCGAGCCCAGCGTGTCGTAGACCGCCTGCGCCCAGGGGTTCATCTTGTCCGCCTCGGAGCCGGGCAGATAGCCGAGGTCCTGGCCGCCGACCGCGTACAGCGGCCGGAACACGATCACCTTGCGGTGCAGGCGGCGTTCCATGACCGCCTCCAGGCCCGCGCAGAGGGCGAGCGCCGACTTGCCGGTCCCGGCCCTGCCGCCCATGGACACGATCCCGACGTCGGGATCGAGGAGGAGATCCAGAGCCACGCGCTGTTCCGCGGACCTGCCGTGCAGGCCGAACGCCTCCCGGTCGCCGCGGACCAGCTGGATCTGCTTGTCAGGACGCACCCGAGCCAGGGCGCTCGCGCTGCCGGTGTGCAGCACAAGCCCCGTGTGGCAGGGGAAATCGCGGGCGGCCGCACAGTCGAGCACGCCGTGTTCGTACAGTTCCTCTACCTCGGCCGGGCTGACGTCCAGTTCCGCCATGCCCGTCCAGCCTGAGTCGACCGGCAGTTCGGCCCGGTACTCCTGCGCCTCGAGCCCGATGGACGCGGCCTTGACACGCAGCGGCAGGTCCTTGCTGACCAGGACCACGTTGTGGCCCTCGTCGGCGAGGCTACGCGCGACCGACAGGATTCGCGTGTCGTTGTCCCCGAGCCACGGCGATTGCCCGGGGGAGCGACCCCCCGGAGCCCCCCGGAGGCCGGCGGGCAGGACCTGCGAATCGATGTGGTTGAGCTCCACGCGCGCGCTGCCGCCGAGCGTTCCAACCGGAATCTCGGTGTCCAGGCGCCCGTGCTCGACCCGGAGGTCGTCGAGGTACCGGAGGGCCTGTCGGGCGAAGTAGCCCAGCTCAGGATGGTGACGCTTCGCCTCGAGCTCGGTAATGACCACGACCGGCAGGACGACGCTGTGTTCGTCGAATCGCGTGATGGCGGCGGGGTCGGCGAGCAGGACGCTGGTGTCGAGGACATAGGTACGACGGTGCACTGATTTGGCCACGCATACTCCCCTGGGCGCCCGGGTGATCCCGGCGCCGCGGACAGGACACGCCATCTCCCGGGTCCTGCCGGGACGACGTGTCGGACGGACCGGGGCTGCCCTCCGAGGGCCGCACCGGCCCTCGCGTCGCACGTGCAGACGTCAGGGGGCCTCCCGCGGGGGGCGACCTGGAGAGCCGCCCGCCACTACTGACGGTACCTGTGATCGCGGCCGGGTGAAAGTACCCCGCAGCGTTAACTGAGCAGGCTATACGCCAAACCTACGGTTACGTTCGGAGTAGGACCGCAGCGCCCGGAGGAAGTCGACCTTGCGGAAGGCGGGCCAGTAGGCGTCACAGAAGTAGAACTCCGAGTGCGTCGACTGCCAGAGCAGGAACCCGCCGAGCCGCTGCTCGCCGCTGGTGCGGATGACCAGGTCCGGGTCCGGCTGGCCGGCCGTGTACAGGTGCTCGGCGATGTGCTCGACGTCGAGGACCTCGGCGAGCTGCTCGATCGTGGTGCCCCTGCTCGCGTGCTCGACGAGCAGCGACCTGACCGCGTCGGCGATCTCGCGGCGTCCGCCGTACCCGACCGCCACGTTGACGAGCAGGCCCGGGTTGTTCGAGGTGGCCTCGGCGGCGTGCTTCAGCACGTGTGCCGTGCGGTCGGGCAGCAGGTCGAGCGCGCCCATCGGGTTCACGTGCCACTGCTCGTTGACCAGGCCGGTAACCGTGTCCTCGATGATCCCGAGCAGCGGCTCGAGCTCCGCCTTGGGGCGGCTGAGATTGTCGGTGGACAGCAGCCACAGCGTCACGACCTCCACGCCGGTCTGCCTGCACCACTGGAGGAGCTCGAAGATCTTGTCCGCGCCCTTGCGATGGCCCTTGCTCACGTCCTGGTGGCCGGCCATCCGGGCCCAGCGCCGGTTGCCGTCGCACATCACGCCGACATGGCGCGGCACCGCCCTGGCAGACAAGGATGCTTCGAGCCTGCGTTCGTACAGCCGGTACGCCAGGTCGCGAACTCTCATGAACCGACCTTCCGCCACGTAGATCATCCCCTGTCACGGTATCCGACGGGGACGACTTGCGCGTGGCGGACTCAGTCTGCCCACGCCGCCAGGCGGCCGGCCTGTCCGCGGCCGGCCTGTCCGCGGCCGGGCCTCACCCAGCCGCGCCCGGTCCCTGGGCGCGCACTTCCTCGACTCGGCGCAGCGCGGCGCGCAGTTCGGTGAGCCAGGCGTCCGCGTGCTCGCCAGTCAGCCGGACGCACCACGCGAGCGCGTCACTGCGGCTGCGGGCGACGCCGGCGTCCACCAGGGTGTCGAGCACGCGCCGTTCGGGCTGCCGCAGCCGTGTCATCACCGGGACCGACAGTGTGGTGAACATCTCACTGCGCTCGCCGCAGCGCGCGCCCCAGGCGACCTTGCGGCGGAACCGGTGCTCCGCCTCCCGCGCGATCTCGATCCGCTGGCCGCGCGTCTGTTCGCGGAACCTCTTTATCCTGCCCTCGGCCGCCGCGGCGCGCTCGGCCTCCGGGGCCTGCGCGTCCTGCCCCTCGGGCTCGTCCAGCGTCCCCACGATCGTGATCTCCTCGCGGTCGGCGACGATCTCGGCCGGACCGGTGAACCATTCGCCGGGCAGTCGCCCCGCGAACCAGCCCCGCACCTGCTCGCCGGTGTCGCTCCCGCCGACTTCTTCGTCTTGCTGTGTATTCATGTAATTATGATTACACCTCCATCGATGCTCGGTCAACGTCCGCGGGGCCCCGGCCTGTCCGCCCCGCCCCCCGCCGACCGCCACCCCCCGCGACCGGCCCCCGCCACCGCCCGGCCCCCCGCCGACCGCCACTCCCCGCGACCGGCCCCCGCCACCGCCGACCTGTCGGACTCGTCACGTGTGTCACAGAAGTTCGACTTTGAGCACTCTACGCATGGACATTTCGGGCATTTCACCCACAAAAATGGTCATAAGGTGGGCAAAGTGAGCAGCAGAGGCTGGTGTGGCGCAGCGCGGGCGGACCCGACGGAGGGAGTTGGGGCAGGAGGTGGCGGGAGGCGCGGGAAAGACAGCAGGGACGCGAACGGCGCGCTACGCGACCGCGGGCGATACGAGGGTCAGGTGACTGCGGGCGATACGAGGGTCAGGCGACTGCGGGCGGTACGAGGGTCAGGCGCTGGCGGCGACGGCGGCGGCCTGGGCCACGTTGACCCGGACGGCGCCCGCGAACTCGCTGCCGAAGTCGGCGGGCACGACCTGCACGTCTTCGCCGGGCTCAGGCGCCTGGATCATCCAGCCGTTACCCAGGTAAATCGCCACGTGCGAAATGTAGCTGGGGGCGGTGGGGTCGGTGTGGTAGAAGAGCAGGTCGCCCAGCTGAAGCTGGCTTACCCCGACAGCCGGGCCCGTCAGGGCCTGGTCCGCCGCCACGCGCGGCATGACGATCCCCGCCTGCGCGAACGACCACTGGACCAGGCCCGAGCAGTCGAACGACGTCGGGCCGGCCGCGCCCCAGACGTACGGCATCCCCGTGCGGCTCATCGCCGCCCGCAGCATGGCGTCGAGCCGCGCGGCGGGGACCGCGCTCGCGGTCGAGGGCCCCGCGCCCGCCATGCCGGGCCCGCTCGGGCCCGAGGTGACCAGGGAGACCAGTTGCCGCACGCTGGCGCCGTGCGGGATCAGCCGCCCCGCCGCGCTCACATCGGCGGTGAAGTCGCCGATCCGCACGCTGATCACGATCGCGTTGCCGGCCGGGGCGCCGAGCGAGCGGGCCACCGCGTCCGACACCACCGCGTCGACCCCGCCGATGCCCATCGTGCCGAACGCCACGACGCGCAGCCGCCTGGTCGTACGCCCGGCGGCCACGACAGTGCCGCCGAGCGGCAGCTTGTCCAGCTTGCCCATCGTGTAGGAAACGGCGATCCCGCCCCCGGCCACGCCCTCCCAGAGGGCGTCCGACGCGGCGGTCGGCCGCGCCGCGAACGAGCGGAACACCGAGGGGTTCACCCCGAGGACGGCCGTGTACGTCCCGTTGATCCGCATCCGCACCGCCTCGATCGGCACCGCCGCGGTGACCCCTGGCAGCCGTGACACGGCGGCGAGGAGTTTACCGGACAGCGAGAACGGCGCCACGATGAGCAGATCCGCCTGGTAGGTGTGACGCAGCGGCGCCACCGCGGGATGCGCCCCCGGCATCCGGGCGGCGGGGCCGATCGGGGCGATGGCCACCGGTGAGCCCCGCATCAGGCGCGCGCCTGTCACGGTCAGCGCGGGAAGGAGCGGAGCGTTGCCAGTGGCCGGCCGGACCCTGGGCAGGCCGAACAGGGAAGCCGCGGCAGCCGCCTGCCCGCGCGCCGCGCGGCCGGCGGAGCCGGGCTGGCCGCCCGGCGAGGCGCTGAGCACCGCGGCGAGCATCCCGGCGAGCAGTCCCAGGGCCGCCAACGCCGCGATACCCGCGGGCACCATGCGCCGCGGGCCGCCGCGCCTGATCGCCCGCGCGAGACGCCGGACCTGTCCGTCGGTCAGCTGCACAGAGCCAACGATGCCGTAACAGCCGGGTGTTCGTCCAGACGCACATATGCTGTCCCGGCCGCCGATACCGCCTATTCAGCGGGCGAACCCGGCCAGCGGTCCGGGCCTTGCGCCAGTGCCGCGCGCAGCGCGGCGGGAGTGGTGACCGGAGCCTGGCAGGTAAAGCCGCGGCACACGTACGCGGTCGGGGCGCCGGAGACGAGCCCGCGCCCGGCCAGCAGCGGGACCGGTTCCGCGCCGTCCGGGCCGCCAGCGTCCGGGCCGAGCGCGAAAACCGCGCCGGGCGGCGAAAAGTGCAGCGCGGTGCGGAGCAGGTCGCGGGTGCGCGGGTCGTCGCCTGGACCGACGATGGCGATCTCCGCGGGGCCGGACAGCAGCGCCTCGGCCACCGCCAGGCCCTTGCCGGCGGCGCGCGGGTAGCGCGCCGCGATCGCCGGCAGCGCGCGCAGCGCGGCGACCGCGGCG
>DAHVAN010000405.1 GCA_027314595.1 Actinomycetota bacterium
CGCTGGCCGGGCACCGGGATCTCCGCGCTGGCCGCGGACCTGCCGGCGCTGCGGCCCGCGGAGCTTGGCCGCGCGCTGCGCGCGACAGGCGCGGCCGCGTTCGTCGCGGACGCGGCCGGCGTGGGGACCACGATGTACGCGGCGCCGCCGGGGACGGTTTTCACGCCCAGGTTCGGCGGCGCGTCACGGGCGCGGCACGCCGCGGCCGGCGGGCTCGAACTCGACCTGCCGGACATCCCGGGCCTGCGGCGTGACGTGGACACGCCGGAAGACCTGCGCGCGGCGGTCGCGCTCGGTGTCGGCGCGCGGACTGCCTCGCTCGCGGGCGAACTGCTCGCCGTCTAGGCGCGCAGCGCCTAGATGTGCACGACAGGGCAGGTCAGCGTCCGGGTGATTCCCTCCACCGCCGCTATGTGGACGGCGACCAGTTTGCCGAGCTCGTCCACGTTCTCGGCCCGGGCCCGCACTATGACGTCATAGGGGCCGGTAACATCCTCCGCCTGCGTGACCCCGGCGATCTGAGCTATCTGCCGTGCCACGTCGGCGGCCTTGCCGACCTCGGTCTGGACGAGGATGTATGCCTGCACCATGGCGTCCTCCTGGGGGCAGAGTAGACGGCTGCCCTGCCAGCCACGGTACCGCAATGGTCCAGACCGGTTGAGAGCTGACCCGGGTGTTTTAGGATTAAATTTTCCGCGGCTTCGTCATGGAGGCGTGATCGCAGAGTCCGGAAGGTCCGTCGCCGACCTCGGCGAGTGGGGGCTGATCGCGGCGCTGGCTGCGCGGATGCCGCCCGGCCCGTTCGCGGAACTCGGCATAGGCGACGACTCGGCGGTGGTCGCTGCCCCGTCGGGCAGCGTCGTCGCCGCAGTCGACCTGCTCCTCGAGGGGCGGCATTTCCTGCTGTCGTGGTCGTCCGGGTTCGACGTCGGCGTGAAGGCGGCGGCTCGCAGCATGGCGGACATCGCCGCCATGGGGGCGGTGCCGACCGCGCTGCTCGTGGCGTTCGCCGCGCCGGGCACGCTGTCCGCGCAGTGGGCCGCGGAACTGGCCACCGGGCTGGCTTCCGAGGCGGGCAGGGCCGGCGCCGGAGTCGTCGGCGGGGACACCGCGCGGGCGGAGTCGGTGCTCCTTTCCGTGACCGCGCTCGGTGACCTGTCCGGACGCCGGCCGGTGCGGCGGGCCGGCGCCCGCCCGGGCGACGTCGTGGCGGTCGCGGGCCCGCTCGGGCATTCGGCCGCCGGGCACGCGCTGCTCGCCGCGGGCGTGGGCTCGTTCCCCGCCCTGGTCGCCGCGCACCTGCGGCCCGCGCCCGGCTACGAGGCAGGGCCGGAGGCGGCCGTGCTCGGCGCGACGGCGATGATCGACGTCAGCGACGGCCTGGTCGCCGACCTCGGGCACGTGGCTCGCGCCAGCGGCGCGTGGATCGACATCGATAGTTCCGCGCTGGTGCCCGGTGACACGCTTGCAGAAGCGGCGGCCGCCGTATCCGCCGCCGCTTCCCAGCCATCCAGAACGGAGCGGGGCCTGTCCCCGGCGTCACTGGCCCTGCGGTGGGCGCTGACCGGCGGCGAGGATCACTCGCTTGCCGCCGCGTTCCCGCCGTCGGCGGCACTGCCCGCGCGATGGCGCGTGATCGGCCGGGTACGCGAGGAGGCCGCCGGCGGGCGTGTCACCGTCGACGGGTCCCCTTATCAGGGGCCCGGCGGCTGGGAGCACTTCCGCTGACGCGCGTGTCCAGGCGGGGCCGGGCGTGCAGGCGCGGGGCCGGCGTCCTAGCGGCTGACCTTGCCGGCCTTGATGCAGGACGTGCAGACGTTCAGGCGCTTGGGCGTCCCTGAGACAACAGCGCGAACAGTCTGGATGTTCGGGTTCCAGCGGCGGCGGGTTCGGACGTGCGAGTGCGAGACGTTGTTGCCGAAGCCCGGCCCCTTACCGCAAATGTCGCAGACGGAAGCCACTGTTCGCTCCATTGGTCGGGTTGGTAGAGTCTGTCGGCGCCCGTGCCCGCGGCGAGCGTCGCCAGCAGGAACAAGGCAGCTTGCAGAGCATACCCGAGCCGCCGCCGCCGCGCGAACCGCCGCTAGGCGCTTCCCGGCGGATGGAGGCCGGGCAGGGCGAGGACCTCGGCAAGCGAGCCCAGGTACGGGCCCGGCCAGGCCTGTTCCCTGTCGTGGACCTTGTTGTCGTGCCAGTCGCCGGCGCGGAGCATGTACGGGGTCATGCCGCAGCCGGCGGCGCCGCTGAGCTCGCGGCCGCCGCCGTCGCCCACGTACACGCACTGGGCCGGCGCCACGCCGAGGCGGCGGGCCAGCAGCAGGAACAGTTCCCGGTCGGGTTTGCGGCGGCCTTCCTCGCAGGACAGGACGCGGGCGCAGACCAGGCCGGCGATCGGCAGCTCCGGCCAGGCCTCGGACAGTTCGACGGTGCAGTCGCTGAGCACGCCGACCGCGATGCCGTTCGCGCGCAAGGTCGCCAGGGTCGGTTCCGTGTCCGGGCGGAACGCGAACAGTTCCTGCTGGCACCGGCGGCGCGCGCGGCACGAGGCGGCGAGCGGCCCGGGGGCCGGATCGGCGCCGCAGCGGAGCGCGAGAGCGCGGAACGTCTCGGTGAGGCCGCCGAGGCGGCCGGTGGCGCGCTCGTCCCATGAGTCGTCGAGAGCACGCCGCCACGTCGCGGCCGGGATGCCGAGCGGCGCCGCGCTCTGGGCGGCATGCCGGTCCCAGGTGGCCTCGGGCGTGCTCGGGGTGAGGGTGCCGAAGAAGTCGAAGATCACCGCAGCGGGAGCCACCGCACGATCATCGCATGCCCCGCGGGACCGTCCCCGTGCGAGGTGGCCGCCGCGGCCCTGCGCGATACCGCCGATGCCGTCGCGCAACTGGGGCACCTGCGCATCTGGCCCGGTAAGACTGGGGCAGCCGCGCATCTGGCCCAGAACGCCGGCGGCAGGCCTGCCGCGGGACGCGGCAGGAGCGACAGGGCGCCGGAATGTCGGCTGCCGCTTCTATGCTGCGAACTGTGACCACGCTCCGCGATCCGCTTGTCCGGCCGCTCGGCCTGAAGGCGAGCACCGTCTTCGAGAGCGTCTTCGGCCTGCGCACGGTGGGCGACCTGCTCAGGCATTACCCGCGCCGGTACTACACCAGGGGGGAGCTCACCAACCTCTCCTCGCTGCGCGAGGGCGACCACGTGACCGTCGTGGCGCGGGTAGATCACGTCGCGCGGTTGCCGCTGCCGCCGCAGCGGTACGGGCCCCGCCAGAACAAGCGCGAGCGGCTGGAGGTGATCGTCACCGACGGCACCGCCAAGCTGGTGCTGACCTTTTTCGCCAGGGCGAGCTTCTGGGCCGGCCAGCTCAAGGTGGGCAGGCTCGGGCTGTTCGCGGGCACGGTCTCGAGCTTCCGCGGCCGCCGCCAGCTCGTCCACCCGGAGTGCGAGCTGCTCCCCGAGGAGGACACGGACGCCAGGATCATGACCGAGATGGCCGTCGACTACGCGACCGAGATGATCCCGGTCTACCCGGCGACCGCCAAGCTCAGCTCCTGGCAGATCGCCAAGGCCATCCGGGTGATCCTGGACACGCTGGACCCGAGCGAGGACCCGCTGCCCGCAGACATCAGGCGCAAGTACCGCCTGTGGCCGCTCGAGATGGCCATCCGTGCCATCCACCGGCCGCAGGACCCAGGCGACGTCGACCATGCGAAGAAACGGCTGCGGTGGGACGAGGCGTTCGTCATGCAGGCCGCGCTGGCCCAGCGGCGGATAGCCGCGGCGGCCATGCCCGCGGTACCGCGCCCGCCCGCCCCTGACGGGATCGCCGCGGAGTTCGACGCGAGCCTGCCCTTCACGCTGACCCAGGGACAGCGCCTCGTGGGCGAGGTGATCGCCAGGGACCTTTCGTGCGCGTACCCGATGAACCGGCTGCTTCAGGGCGAGGTCGGGTCGGGCAAGACGGTAGTCGCCGTGCGCGCCATGCTCCAGGTGGTCGACGCCGGCGGCCAGGCCGCGCTGCTCGCGCCCACCGAGGTGCTCGCGCAGCAGCACTACCGGTCGATTACCGCCCTGCTCGGCCCGCTCGCCGACGGCGGGCTGCTCGGCGGCGCCGAGCACGCGACGCGGGTGGCGCTGCTCACCGGGTCGACGGGCGCGGCGTCGCGGCGCAGCGCCCTGTCCGATGTGTTCACCGGCGACGCGGGCATCCTCATCGGGACGCACGCGCTGCTACAGGACCGGGTGCAGTTCGCCGATCTCGGCCTCGTGGTCATCGACGAACAGCACAGGTTCGGCGTGGAGCAGCGTGACGCGCTGCGGGAGAAGGCGGTGGGGGCCCGGCCGCACGTGCTCGTCATGACGGCGACGCCGATCCCGCGGACGGTCGCGATGACCGTGTTCGGCGACCTCGAGGTCTCCACGCTCGCCGAACTGCCGGCCGGCCGTCTGCCGATCACCACCCACGTGGTGCCGGCCGCGGAGCGGCCCAGGTACCTGGAGCGCGCGTGGGAGCGGATACGCGAGGAGGTCGCGGCGGGACGTCAGGCCTACGTGGTGTGCCCGCGGATCGGGGGCGATGCCGACGGCGACGACGACGGCGCGGAGGACGGAGCCGCCGCCGGGGAGGGCGGGGACGCCGGAACGGCGCGGGCCGGTGCCGCCGGGGACGGCGGCGGCGACGGGGACGGCGGCGCGGAAGCCGGCTTCGCCGCCCGCCGCCCGCCGCTCGCCGTCCTCGACGTGGCGCCCGAACTCGCCGGCGGGCCGCTGGCCGGGCTTCGGGTGGGCGTCATGCACGGGCGGCTCAGCCCGGACGAGAAGGACCGGGTGATGACGGCGTTCGCCGGCGGCGGGATCGACGTGCTCGTCTCCACCACGGTGATCGAGGTAGGCGTTGACGTGTCCAACGCCACCACGATGGTGGTCATGGACGCCGACCGCTTCGGCGTGTCCGCGCTGCACCAGCTTCGCGGACGGATCGGCCGCGGCAAGGCCGCCGGCCTTTGCCTGCTTGTCACCGAGGCCCCGGAGGGCAGCCCGTCCAGGGAGCGCGTCAACGCCGTGGCGGCGACGTCGGACGGATTCCGGCTGTCCCGGCTCGACCTGATGCAGCGGCGCGAAGGCGACGTGCTCGGCGCCGCGCAGGCGGGCAGGCAGAGCAGCCTGAAGCTGCTGCGGCTGCTGCACGACGAGGAACTGATCGCGTTCGCCAGGCAGGAGGCCACCGCCCTGGTGGACGCGGACCCGCGACTGTCCGGCCACGCCGCGCTGAAGGACGCGATCGAGATCCTGCTCGGCCCCCAGCGCGCGGAGTTCCTCGACAAGGCATGACTTCCCGCTCGCCTGCCGGATGGCTCGCGGGGGGAGGCTGCCACACTGGTGACATGACACGGGTCATCGCCGGCGCGGCCGGCGGGCGCCGGCTTGCCGTGCCCCGTGGCACGGCCACCCGGCCGACGAGCGACCGGGCCAGGGAGGGCCTGTTCGCCTCGGTGCTGTCCGAACTCGGCTCGCTTGACGGCAGGCGCGTGCTCGACCTGTTCGCAGGTTCCGGCGCGGTCGGGCTCGAGGCGCTGTCGCGGGGGGCGGCGCACCTGCTGCTCGTCGAGTCCGATGCCCGCGCCGCGGCGGTGGTCAAGGCGAACGTCGCGGCCGTCGGCATCGCCGGGGCCGTCGTCGTCACCGATCGCGTGGAGCGGCTGCTCGGCCAGCCGCCGGCGGGCCAGCAGGGTGCGGGTCACCGTTACGACCTGGTCTTCGCCGATCCGCCCTACGCGATGACCGGCGCGGCCGTCAGCCGCGTGCTCACGCTGCTCGCCGACGGCTGGCTCGCGGACCGGGCCCTGGTGGTGGTTGAGCGCGCCACCCGGTCCGGCCCGCTCGACTGGCCCCCCGGCTACTGGCAGGGCAAGTCGCGCAGGTACGGTGAGGCGACCTTCTGGTATGGCTGGCACGGCAGCGGTGCGGTGCCGGGACGGATCCCGGAACCGGCGCCGCGGCCGGCGCGTGCGGCGCATGAGGAGTGAGACCGAGTGCAGCGAGTGGTTTGCCCTGGTTCGTTCGATCCTGTTACCAACGGCCACCTCGACATCGTCAGCCGGGCCGCGGGCCTGTACGACGAGGTGGTCGTCGCCGTCCTCATCAACATCACCAAGCGGACCCTCTTCACCGTCGACGAGCGGGTGGAGATGCTGCGCGAGGTCACCAAGAGCTACGGCAACGTGCACGTCGAGCGCTTTCACGGGCTGCTCGTCGACTTCTGCGCGGCGAACGGCATCACCGCCGTGGTCAAGGGCCTGCGGGCGGTCAGCGACTTCGAGTACGAGATGCAGATGGCGCAGATGAACTACCGGCTGGCCAAGGTCGAGACGCTGTTCATGACGACCAACCCGCTGTACTCGTTCCTGCGCTCCAGCCTGGTCAAGGACGTCGCCAGGTACGGCGGCGATGTCAGCGGGCTTGTCCCGGACTACGTCCTCGAGCGGCTGCGCGCCCGCCTTGCCGAGGACTAGCCGGACCCGCCGGCGCCCCCGGCCGCGGCGCCCCGAAGCCTCGACTTGGGAATAGCGCGCGCCGCCGGTAGGCTAATCGGTCGATTCTGCAACTGCACACACGGTAAGCTGTGATGTCCAACGTAAACGGAAAACCCGTCGCGCGCGGAGTGCCCGGTGCGCACGGCCAAGGCCCGAGCGGCCGTGGCCGTGGCAGCGGCGACTTCGTGTTCGACATGCGGTCGCTCGGTCGGTCACCTGGCTCCTTCCGGGACGAGACGCGGACGGCCCATGCGCCCGAAGGTCTCGGATCGGGGCTTGTCGTGGTGCCCGCCGGTGCGGACGTGGCCCTTGACCTGCGGTTCGAGGCGGTCTCCGAGGGGGTGCTCGTCACCGGCTCGGCGGTCGCCCCGCTGACAGGTGAGTGCGCGCGGTGCCTGGAGCCGCTGGCCTCCACCGTGGAGGTCGGCATCCAGGAGCTGTACCGTTACCTGCCGGGCCCGGGTGAAGACGAGGCCGACGACGAGGAGCGCTTCCTTGACGGCGACCGGCTTGACCTGGAACCGGCGTTCCGCGATGCGGTGGTGCTCGCGTTGCCGCTCTCGCCGCTGTGCCGGGAAGACTGTCCCGGGCTGTGCCCAGAGTGCGGCGCGCGGCTCGCCGAAGCGGGTCCGCGCCACGGGCACGGTGAGGAGACGGATCCCCGCTGGGGGTCGCTTCACCAGCTTGATGTTTCTGACCGAGTAGAAGATTGACAGGAGAGCTGAAGTGGCTGTTCCCAAGCGGAGGATGTCGCGAAGCAACACCCGTTCGCGGCGCGCGCAATGGAAGGCGTCCGCGCCCACACTGGTGAGCTGCCCGCAGTGCCACAGTCCGAAGCTGCCGCACGCTGCCTGCCCGACTTGCGGGACCTACCGGCGCCGGCAGGTCATCACGCCGGCCTGAGGTCTACCTAGGGAGCCCCGGTGAGCAGTCGACGTAACGACGGGGACGCCGATGCGACGAGGGACCCAGGCGAGTTGTCGTACGCTCTCGGCGTGCCGATCAGCGCCGCCACCCTCGAGCGCGCGCTTACGCACCGTTCGTTCGCGTATGAGAACGGCGGCCTGCCGACCAACGAGCGCCTTGAGTTCCTTGGCGACTCCGTGCTGGGGCTCGTGGTGACCGACACGCTGTTCACCGGTCACCCGAACCTGCCGGAGGGCCAGCTGGCCAAGCTGCGCGCCGCCGTGGTCCAGATGGGCGCGCTCGCCGAGGTGGCGCGCGAGCTCCAGCTCGGTGCCTACGTGCGGCTCGGCCGGGGCGAGGAGGGGACGGGCGGCAGGGACAAGCCGTCGATTCTCGCGGACACGCTCGAGGCGGTGATCGGCGCGACGTACATCGACTGCGGGCTCGATGCCGCCAGCGCGCTCGTGCATCGCCTGTTCGACCCGGTGATCGAGCGCTCGGCCCTGCTCGGGGCCGGGCTCGACTGGAAGACCTCGCTGCAGGAGCTCACCGCCGACCGCGGGCTCGGCGTGCCCGAGTACGTGGTGAAGGACAGCGGTCCCGACCACCAGAAGCTGTTCCGCGCCGTGGTGCGGGTCGGCAGCAGGGAGCTCGGGTCGGGCGAGGGCCGCTCGAAGAAGGCCGCCGAGCAACTGGCCGCCGAGGCGGCGTGGCGTGCGATCACCGCCGAGGCCGGCGAGAACGGCGACGGTCCCGGACCGAGTGCCGCCGCCGCCCAGGAAGCCCCGGCTGCTGACGTGCCCGTTCCCGGTGACGTCGGGCCCGGCGACAGCGCGCCGCAAGCGCCTGGCGAGTCAGCCTCGGGCGAGCCGCCCGGGGCTGACGGCTAGCGCGCCGGGGACGGGTGCCGCCGTGCCCGAACTGCCCGAGGTCGAAACCATCCGCCAGGGCCTGCAGGCCCACGTCGTGGGGCGGACCATAGCGCAGGCGCAGGTGCTGCATCCGCGCGCGGTGCGCCGCGATCCCGCGGGTCCGGCGGGGTTCGCGTCCGCGCTGGCGGGGCGCACGGCCAGCCGCGCCGAACGCCGCGGGAAGTACCTGTGGCTGACCTTCGACGACGACCGGGCCCTGCTCGCGCACCTGGGAATGAGCGGCCAGATGCTGGTCGGGGACCCCGGCCGCCCGTTGTCCCCGCACGTGCGCGTCCGGTTCACCTTCCTCGACGGCGGCCCTGACCTGCGCTTCACCGACCAGCGCACGTTCGGCCAGCTGATGATGTGCTCCCTGCGGGGCGGCGACCTCCCCGCGCCCCCCGCGAACGGCGGGACCGCCCGTCCCCCCTGCCCCCCCGGCCTGGGCCGGCCGCTTCCGGAGCCGATCGCGCACATCGCACCCGACCCGCTGGAGGCGGCGTTCGACCCGGCCGTCTTCACGGCGAGGCTGACCCGCCGCCGGACAGGCGTCAAGCGCGCGCTGCTCGACCAGTCGCTGATCAGCGGCGTCGGCAACATCTACGCCGACGAGGCGCTCTGGCGCGCCCGGCTGCACTGGGCGAGGCCGACCGAGACCCTCCGGCCCGGCGAGGTGTCCCGGCTGCTCGAAGCGGTCCGCGACGTGCTGACCGAGGCGCTCAAGGCCGGCGGCACCTCCTTCGACGCGATGTACGTGAACGTCAACGGCGAAAGCGGCTACTTCGACCGGTCGCTGCACGCCTACGGCCGCGCGGGCGAGCCGTGCGACCGCTGCGGCACCCCCATCCGGCGCGACCCGTTCATGAACCGCTCGTCCTACACCTGCCCCCGCTGCCAGCCCCGCCCCCGCCACCCCCACCCCTGACCCCGCCTCCCGCCCTCCCTCCCTCCCTTCCCCTCCTCCCCCCTTCCCCTTCCCCTTCCCCTCCAGCGCGGCCCCCTGTCGCCACATCAGCCCCTTGCACTCGCGGGCGCTGCCCGGCTCCGGAGCCCGCGCGGGACCATGGCCCCCGCTGGAAGGGGCCAAGGCCAGGGAATACGCTACAAGCGGGGGCAACCTGCCCCTGGATTTGTTCGGGCAATGGATGTTTGGTAAGATACGACGCATAACGGGTGTCAGAGGGCGCTCAACTTGACCGTAATAAGGCCAGGGTGAGACCCTGTATCTGTTGATTGCACGCACGGGCGTGCGGAATACATCTGTGCCCACTCTGGTCACTCAGTGTGGAGGACCTTTCACAATGGCGAAGGCTCTATTCGGCCACGTCGGCGGTCCCGATCCGCGCATGGTCTCCGAGATGCGCCGTCTCCAGCAGCGTGTTCGCGACCTGGAAGCCGAGCTTGTCAGGCTGCAGGAAGAGAACGATGCGCTCGCCGCTGGCGCCGGTCACGAGGATGACGTGCTCGTAATGGACCGCGAGCCGGTGCTTACCTGACGACCTCAGGAAGCACTGGTCGGCCTGCACTGGCGCGACACGGCAAAACCGCAGAACGAATCAGGGACGCCTCCCGGCGTCCCTCTTCGTTGTTCTGTGGCTCCGGCGCTGGCGTCAGCACCGGCACCGGTCGGCGGCCCCGGACCCCTAGAGCACGCCGGACCCCTTGAGCAACCCAAGCCCCTACGTTCCGTCCGGGACTTCGCCCGGAAGGAATGGCCCCTTCGGGGCAGTCCGGCTGACGTGAGGTGCCACGGAGTCCTACGGTCGGCGGGTGGCTGATGACTTCGCGGCGCGCTATGCGGGCCTGCTGGCCGGCTC
>DAHVAN010000407.1 GCA_027314595.1 Actinomycetota bacterium
CCGGAACGCCGGACGGCGGCGCGCGCGCCGCAGGCGCCGGCCCGGCGCCGCGCGGCCTTGAACCGCGCCGGCCGCAGAGGCTGCAGTACTCGGCTCCGTCCGAAGGTGGCGGCGTCGAGCAGCGGCGCGACTCATCGACCGACCCGTACGCCAACGTGGGCCGCAACGAGTTGTGCCCGTGCGGCTCGGGCCGCAAGTACAAGCGCTGCCACGGCGACCCCCGCAACGCCTAGCGTCCCCTGACGACCCAGGCGCCGCAAGCGTTCCCGGTACCCCAGGCGTCCGCGACGCCCTGGGCGTCTGCGGCCCGCTCTACGCCGCTTCGATGTCGGTGCACACCCAGCCGGGCGTGCTCCTGGGGGGCGCCCCGGCGCGCGCGGCATGCCCGGTGTGCCCGGCCGGCCCCGCCGGCCGCCGCGGTCCGGCACGCTCGAGCCGTATCGCGAGCGCGCGCGTGCGCGCGCCGACGGTGACGATCACGGTCATCTCGATGACCTCCCGCGTCGGACGGGTCGCCATCACGCGCAGGACACGCGGCCGCTGCCCGCCCCCGAACAGCGGCATCAGCCTGCGGATCTGAACGCGCGCGCGTTCGGACGTCCAGGGCACGATCTGGCGAAATGGCCTCACCCCCGCGAGCGCTTCCGCGAGCAACGGCGCGAACTGCCGCGCCCAGGCGCCCGAGGTCTCCAGCCGATCCGTTTCCGGGGCGCGCGCGTCCCCGCCGTCATCGGTCGCCGCCCGCGCCGGGGAGCCTGCACCGGCCGCGCAGGGTGACCATCGGGACGTCGAGGCGAGCGGATACGCGCCAGCGCACGGATCGAGATATGCCCAGCCGGAACCGAACTGCCCGGCCGCCGTGTCCCCGGCCGCCGTGTCCCCGGCCGCCAGCTCACCGTCGAACGGCGGCCAGTCGGGCACCTTCACCAATCGCAGCGCGGCGAGGTCGTCGGCCGCGGGCTCACCCGAGCGAACGTCGCACTCGGCTTCGCCGCGCGGGAATCCGGCGCACGCGGGCCGGTCGCGTGATAGCAAAGGCTGAAGCGCGGACATTTGACCTCCCGGGCTGCGCGAGGTTAATGGCAACCACTTGCCGCATTTCTTGTACACGAAACCGCCGACATTTCAGCCCCGATCACGTCCGCATTCCAAGATCGCGAAATTCTTATATCCAATACGTGCAAAAACTATTCGCGATAACGATGTCGCAGTGACGTCCGTCACCGCCGCCGGGAGGAGTGAGGCGGCACTGCTCCTGCCCAGCTCCTGCCCGCGCCCGGCGCGCCCCAGGCCTGACTGGCACCGCCCCTGCCCGCGCCCGGCACGGCCGGCGTTTTGGGCCAGATGCGCGTTTACCCCGGTCCTATTGGGCCAGATGCGCGGGTGCCCCAGTTACGTGACGGGTTCCTGTGGGAAAGCGGGAACCCCGCGGGCAGCATGGAGCATATGAGTCGCCAGTGTTGTGGACGGGTCAGCAGGGGTGGCGATGGCCGTGGGCGGCCGGCCATCTCCGGCACCAGCGAACTGCCGGGTGACCGTTCGGTACGGCCTTGCCCGGCGCGCCGCGGGACCGGGGTATGACACGGCCTCGCCTACCATCAGGGGCATGCGGGAAATGCGTGCCGTCATCACGGACTGGGGCGGCGTCCTCACACAGCCGATCAGGGACACCGTTCGCGACTGGATCACCTCCGACCAGATCGACTGGGAGACCTACGTCGCGGTCGTCGGACCGTGGCTGACCGACGCCTACGACCCGCTCGAGCTGGTCTCGGACAACGTCAATCCGGTCCACGCCCTGGAGCGCGGTGAGTGCACCACGGCCGAATTCGAGCAGCTGCTCGCCGAGCGACTGGTGACCACCACCGGCCGGAAAGTCCTCGCCGACGGCCTGCTCACCAGGATGCTCTCCGCGAGCCGGCCGGTTCCCACCATGTACCAGCTCATCCGCGACCTGCGCCGCAGAGGGGTCGCTACCGCGCTGTTGTCCAACTCCTGGGGCAATGACGGCTACCCCAGGCAGGATTTCCCCGAGCTCTTCGACGCCGTGGTGATCTCCGGCGAGGTCGGCATGCGCAAGCCGGAGCCGCGCATCTTCCTGCACACCGTCCAGCTGCTGAACATCGACCCCGCGGACTGCGTGTTCATCGACGACATAGAGCTGAACGTCAAGGCAGCCATCGGCTGCGGAATGACCGGCGTTCACCACAGCGACCCGGCGGATACGATCACCCGGCTGACGGAACTGTTTGCCGCTGGCTAGGCTTTGCCGCGTGGCGCAGGACACCGCGCAGGAAGACATGCAGGCCGCGGCCAAGGACACGGCGCAGGCCGCGGCCGGGGACACGGCGCAGCAGGCGGCCAGGGAAGTCACCAGAAAAGCCGCCGGGGACAAGCTGTACCCGCTGCCAGCCAGCCCCGGCCGTTCGGCGAACATGAAGGCCAACCGTCGCAGCGACACCAAGCCCGAGCTGGCGCTGCGCAAGGCCCTGCACGCCATGGGATACCGGTATCGCAAGGACATGCGGCTGGACCTGCCGCAGCGCCGGGTCCGGCCCGACATCGCGTTCACCTCGCGCAAGGTGGCGGTCTTCATCGACGGCTGCTTCTGGCACGTCTGCCCCGAGCACGGTTCCAAGCCGAAGAACAACGAGTGGTACTGGTCGCCGAAGCTGGCGCGGAACGTCGAGCGGGACCGCGACGTGGACGCCGCCCTGGCCGACGCGGGCTGGACGGTGGTGCGGCTGTGGGAGCATGTGCCGGTCGAGGATGCCGTCGCCGCCGTGATCGGCGTCGTGGGCGGTCCGCGGTCGCTACCATGAAGCGCCATGCGGGTTTACCTGCCGTCCACGCTCCGGGCGCTCGCCGGCATCCTCAAGCAGGGCGAGGCCGGCCCCCCGCCGCTGCGCGCCTTCGCGGTCACGCCGGCCCTGCGCGAGGCTTACGCCAGCGGTGACGAAGAGGAACTCGAGTACGTGGCCATGCTGGCCGCCGCGCGGCAGTCACTGCGGCTGCTTGACGCGGACCCCGGCGCCCCGCGCCGCCGCGTGGTGCTCGCGGCCGACGTTCCCGGCCCGCAGGTGAGCTGGAGCGCCTACGACGACGAGCCCGCCACGGTGGTCGTGGCCGTCGCGGTCCCGCTGACCGCGGTGGCGGCGGGCCACATAGACGCGCCCGAGGCGGCCGTGGATGTCGCGGCGGCCGCGGGCGCGGTCGCGGCCGCGGACGCCGGGGACGAGGACGCGGGGTTCACGGTGGACGGAGCCGAAGGTCACGAGCTTGCCTGGTACGCCACCCAGGAGCTGGCCGAGGTCGTGGAAGGCTGACGGTCCGCCCCCCGCGCGACCGCTCTTATCCCGAACGATCCGGGCCGGCTCCCTTACGTTACCTTTCTCCCCCGGCGGGGAAGGCACCCCTCATGGATGCCGTGACCAGGGTGCCCGCGCCGTACAACGAGCCCGTGCGCCAGTACCAGCCGGGCAGCGCCGACAGATCCGCGCTCGAGGCGAAGATCAAGGACCTCGCGGGACAGCAGGCCGAGCTGACGATGACCGTCGGCGGCCGCACCGTCATGGGCTCGGGCGAGCGCAGGTCAGTGGTGCAGCCGCATAACCACCGGCGCGTGCTCGGCGAGTACGGCAACGCGGCGGACGCCGACGTGCTCGCGGCGATCTCGGCGGCCGGCGCGGCCGCCCGCGGCTGGCGCGGCCTGTCCTTCCCCGACCGCGCCGCCGTGTTCTTGCGGGCCGCGGACCTGCTCGCCGGGCCGTGGCGCCCGACGCTGAACGCCGCGACGATCCTCGGCCAGTCCAAGTCGGTGTTCCAGGCGGAGATCGACGCCGCGTGCGAACTGATCGACTTCCTGCGGTTCAACGTCGCCTTCGCCAGGCAGTTGCTGTCCGAGCAGCCCGAATCGGCTGCCGGTACGTGGAACCGCATGGAGTACCGGCCGCTTGAGGGCTTCGTCCTGGCGATCACCCCGTTCAACTTCACGGCGATCGCGGGCAACCTGCCGACCGCCCCGGCGCTGCTCGGCAACGTCGTGGTGTGGAAGCCGTCGCCCGCGCAGCAGCTCGCGGCGCACTACACGATGCGGCTGCTCGAGGCGGCGGGCCTGCCGCCCGGCGTGATCAACCTGGTGACGGGGGACGGCGCGGCCGTGTCACGGGTGGCGCTGACGCACCCGGACCTGGCGGGGATCCACTTCACCGGGTCAACGGCCACGTTCCAGCACCTGTGGCGGACCGTCGGGGAGAATATCGCCGCATACCGGGACTATCCGCGTCTTGTCGGCGAGACCGGCGGCAAGGATTTCGTGATCGTCCACCCGTCGGCGGATCACGCGTCGATCGTCACGACGCTGGTCCGCGGCGCCTTCGAGTACCAGGGGCAGAAATGTTCGGCCGCGTCCCGCGCCTATGTGCCCCGTTCGCTGTGGGACTCGGGCGTGCGCGACGAGCTCGTCTCGACGGTGCGCTCGCTCACGTTCGGCGACGTGTCCGAGGACCTGTCGCTTTTCGGCGGTGCCGTGATCGACTCCCGGGCGGTGGACAAGCACCGCGGCGCGTTCGACCGGGCCAGGTCGCGTTCCGCCGTGCAGTTCCTGACCGGCGGCACCGTCGATGACTCCGCGGGATACTTCGTGTCCCCGACGGTGCTCGTCTGCGGCGACCCCGGCGACGAGGTGTTCACCACCGAGTACTTCGGCCCGATCCTTGCGGTGCACGTGTACGAAGACTCCTCGTTCAGCGCGATGCTCGGCCAGGCGGCCAACGTCGCCGCGTACGCGCTGACCGGGTCGATCCTGGCGACCGACCGCGTCGCGATCGCCGAGGCGACCGACCGGCTGCGGTATTCGGCGGGAAATTTTTACGTCAACGACAAGCCGACCGGCGCGGTGGTGGGCCAGCAGCCGTTCGGCGGCGCGCGGGCCAGCGGCACCGACGACAAGGCGGGTTCGGTGTTCAACTTGATCCGCTGGGTCTCCGCCCGCTCGATCAAGGAGACGTTCGTCCCCCCCACCGACTACCGTTATCCGCATATGGCGTGAGGTTGCCCTGTAGTGGCGGCTTGTGAGCACCGGAGGCTGAGATTCGCCGGCTGGTTCTGTGGAACATCGACCTGACCCTGGTGGACGTCGGGAAGGTCACCCGGCTGGCCTACGCCGAGGCGTTCCGGAAGATCACCGGGCGTCCGCTTGTGCAGCTTCCGCAGATGGCGGGGCGCAGCGAGCCGGAGATCTTCTTCGACGCGCTCGCGCTGAACGGGGTCAGCCTGCGCGAGGGCGCCGAATCGGAGCGGCTGGTCGCCCCGTTCAGCGCCGAGTTCGCGACGTCGCTGGCCGCTCGCCGGGACCTGCTGACCGGCGAGGGCCAGCTGCTGCCAGGGGCCGCCGAGTCCATGGCGGCCGTCGCCGCCCTTGGCGGCACGGTCCAGTCGGTGCTGACCGGCTCGAGCCGCCCGAACGGGACGCTCAAGATGCGCGCGTTCGGCCTCGATCGCTACGTGGACCTGACCGTCGGCGGGTTCGCCGGCTCCGAGGCCTATCCGAAGGGCACGCTGCTGCGGGTTGCCCGCCAGCGGGCGGAGGAGAAGTACGGCGTGAGCCTCGCCGAGCGGGCGACGGTGTACATCGCGGACTCGCCGCGCGACGTGGAGGCCGCCAAGATCGGCGGCGCCACGTCGGTCGCGGTGGCCAGCGGCCGCGCGAGCAGCGCCGAACTGCGCGACGCCGGCGCGGACGCCGTGCTCCCCGATCTCACGGACACCGCGCGCGTCGTGGCGCTCGTCACCGGGACGCGCTAGCCCGCGGCGCCCGGCGGCGTCCTGCCTGCGCGTGAAAGCGCCATAACGGCGCACGCCGCCGTGAGGATCGTCGTGTTGCGCGCGGCGGGCGGGCGGGCCGATCCTGGGATCATGACTGGTAACGAGGCCGCGGGCAGGCACGGCTACGGCGCGACGCTGTGGGAACCGGACGCCAGGACGGTCAGGAACGCCCGGATGACCCGTTATGCGCGCTGGCTCGCCGGCCGCGGGCTTGGGCCCGGCGGCGACGGCGCCCCGAACGGATACCAGGACCTGTGGGCATGGTCCGTCGATCACCCGGGCGAGTTCTGGACGTCGATCTGGGACTACTTCGAGGTCCTCGGCGACCGCGGCGGCGGCCCCGCCCTCACCGGCGGCACCATGCCCGCCGTCCACTGGTTCCCCGGGGCCACCCTCAACTACGCACGGAACGCGCTGAGGACCGCGTGGACCGATCCCGGCCGCGCCGCGATCATCTATCGCTCCGAACGGGGCCGGGCTGGCTCCCTCACGTACGCCGAACTCGCCGCGGAGGTGGCCCGCGTGGCGCGGGGGCTGCGCGCGCTCGGGGTGGCCAAGGGCGACCGCGTGGCGGCGCTGCTGCCGAACATCCCCGAAGCGGTGATCGGCCTGCTCGCCGCCGCGAGCATCGGCGCGATCTGGTCGTCGTGCTCACCCGACTTCGGCACCCGCAGCGTCGTGGACCGGTTCGCGCAGATCGAGCCGTCGGTGCTGCTCGCGGCGGACGGCTATGCCTACAACGGCAGGGAGTTCTCAAGGACCGAGGTGGTGACCGAGATCGCGGCGCAGCTTCCGACGCTGAGCGCCGTGGTCATGGTCGACCTGCTCGGCGCCGCGCCGCCGGCGCCGCGGCCCGGCGTTCGGCTGGTGCCCTGGCCCGCTCTCGGGGCGGCGGGGGCTCCGCAGCCGGACGAAACCGAGTTCGATGAGCTGCCGTTCGAGCATCCGCTCTGGGTGGTCTACTCCAGCGGCACCACTGGGCTGCCCAAGCCGATCGTGCACGGGCACGGCGGCATCGTGCTCGAGCACCTGAAGGCGATCGCGCTGCACCTGGACCTGCACCCCGGCGACCGGTTCACCTGGTACACGACGACCGGCTGGATGATGTGGAACTTCCAGGTCGGCGGGCTGCTGGCCGGCACGACGATCGTGCTCTACGACGGCGCCGCCAGCTACCCGCATGCCGGCAGGCTGTGGCAGCTCGCCGCCGAAGAGCAGGTCAGCTACCTGGGAGTGGGCGCGCCGTACCTGATGGCGGGCCAGAAGGCGGGGCTGCGCCCGGGCGAGACCTGGGACCTGTCGGCGCTGCGCGGCATCGGGTCGACCGGCTCCCCGCTGCCGCCTGAGGGATTCGCCTGGGTCTACCACGCCGTCGGCAAGGACCTGCAGCTTGGCTCCATGTCCGGCGGCACCGACGTGTGCACCGGGTTCGTCGGCCATTGCCCGCTGCTGGCCGTCCGCTCCGGCGTGATATCCGGCCGCTGCCTCGGCGCGAAGGTCGAGTCGTTCGACGAGAGCGGGGCCTCGGTGTCCGGCAAGGTCGGCGAGCTCGTGATCACCGAGCCGATGCCCTCGATGCCGGTGATGTTCTGGAACGACCCGGACGGGACGCGGTACGCGGAAAGCTACTTCGCGGACTTCCCCGGGATCTGGCGGCACGGCGACTGGATCGAGATCGCGCCCGACGGCGGCTGCGTGATCTACGGCCGGTCCGACGCCACGCTCAACCGCGGCGGCGTGCGGATGGGAACGAGCGAGTTCTACCGGGTCGTCGAGTCGCTGCCGGAGATCGCCGACAGCCTCGTGGTGGACACAGGGCGGCTCGGGGCCGAAGGCAGGCTCGTGCTCTTCGTCCAGCTCACGGCGGGCCGCGAACTGGACGCCGAGCTCATCGCCCGGATCCGGGCCGCGCTTGGCACGCAGCTTTCTCCCCGCCACGTACCCGACGAGATCGTCGCCGTGCCCGGCGTGCCGCGGACGCTGTCGGGAAAGAAGCTGGAGATCCCGGTGCGCAAGATACTGCTCGGCACTCCTGTCGCGGAAGCCGCGGACCCGAGCGCGCTCGCCAACCCGGAAGTACTTTCCTGCTACGTCCCGGGTCCTAGTCTGTTAGCCAGGGATAACGGGACGGCCAGGCCCGTATGCACAACGACGTGCGGATATCCCCCGCAAGCGACAGGAGTGACGCCGAATGCCGGAAAGCGCCGACGGGGCCAGGGACACTTCGGACGAGGCAAGGGAGCCTCTGCTCGCCAAGGCGGGGACGCTGTGGGCGGACGCTGCCGCCGGGGGCGCCGAAGCCCCTGGGGGCGCCGGCATGCCGCCGGGCGACCTCCGCCCGGCGGTGGGTGACCTGGCCGGCTTCCTTGGCGCCTACTACAGGTTTGTCGCGACCGAGGATCTCGTCCCTGCCGGGCCCTGGCGGATGGCCGCGGTGGCGGCGTGGCACGCGGTGCTCGGCGCCAGCCGCCCGCAAGGGCGCGCCGCCGTCCAGGTGCGCGACTCGGGCGAGGCCTCGCTGACCGGGGCGGGCACCGTCGTGGACATCGTCACCGACGACATGCCCTACCTGGTCGATTCGGTGACGATGGAGCTCAACCGGCACTCGGCCGACATCAGGCTCATCGTCCACCCGCTGCTGACCGCCCGCCGCGACGTGACCGGGGTGGCGCACGGGATCATGCCCGGCGGCGTGGGCGCCGAGATCGCGGCCGTGCCGGCGGGCGGCGAGGTGGCCGAGTCCTGGATACACGTCGAGCTCGGCCACCTTCCCGGGCAGCGCGAGCTCGCCGCCGACCTGCGCCGGGTGCTCGATGACCTGCGGGTCGCGATGGAGGACCAGCGGCGCATGCGATCCGTCGCGCGCGAGCTTGTCGAGTCGCTCGCCGAAGCCGAAGGCAGCGGTCCGCAGGAGGCGGAGGCGAGCGCGCTTCTGGCCTGGCTGTCGGCGGGCCACTTCACGTTCCTCGGCTACCGTCAGTACACGGTCGTCAGGCACCACGGGGCCGATCCGGAGCTGCGCCCTGTGCCCGGTACCGGGCTCGGCTTGCTCCGCCACGACGTCTCCGACTCGGTCGCCGTCACCCCGCCGGGCGGCGAGCACGGGGCGCGGCCCGAGCGGCTGCTCGTGCTCGCCAAGTCGAGCACCAAGTCGACCGTGTACCGGCCCAGCTACCTGGACTACGTGGCCGTCCGCGCCTTCGGCGCTGACGGCAAGGCCGCCCGCGAGTACCGGTTCCTCGGGCTGTACACGCAGGCCGCCTACACCGAGTCGGTCACCCAGATCCCGGTGCTGCGCCACAAGGTGGACCGCATGCTCGCGGCGGCCGGCCTGCACGCCGACAGCCATGGCGGGAAGGCTCTCATCGAGATCCTGGAGGGCTACCCGCGCGAGGAACTGTTCGAGATCAGCGTCGAGCAGCTGACCCCGATCGCGCTGGGCGTGCTCAGCCTCGGCGAGCGCAAGCAGGTGCGGCTGTTCCTGCGTCCCGACGCGTACGGCCGCTACATGTCCTGCCTGGTGTACCTGCCGAGGGAGCGGTACACGACGAACGTCAGGCTGCGCGCCCAGGAGATCTTGCGCACGGCGCTGCACGGCGCCTCCGTTGACTACAGCGCGATGGTGGGCAACTCCGCGCTCGCCAGGCTGCACATCGTGGTGCACGGCGAGCCGGGCCGCCCGGTTCCCCAGGTCGACGCGGCAGCGCTGCAGGCCGAGATCGCCGCCGCGGTCCGCACCTGGGACGAGGACCTCGCCGCCGAGGCGCGACGCCGGGTCGGCGCCGAGCGAGCGGCCCGGCTGCTGCAGGTCTGCGCGGCGGCCATCCCCGACACGTACAAGGCGGACACGCCGCCCGCCGCGGTCGTGGCGGACCTGATCGAGGTGCTGCGCCTGCGCGAGACCGGCGAGCCCTTCGCGCTCCGGCTCGACATAGCCGCCGGGCAAGGATGGCGGCTGCGCGTTTTCCGCTCGGCCTCGCCGATCACCTTGTCGCAGGTGCTGCCGCAACTGCAGCACATGGGGCTGGAGGCCGTGGACGAGCACCCGTACGAGTTCGGCGGTTCGCTGTCTTGCGGGCCGGGGGAGGGGCACCTCGCGGCGCCGTTCTGGATCTACGACTTCGGGCTGCGGCCGGCGGCCGGGGCGGCGTGGCTCGAGACGGCGCCCGGCACCGAAGCCGAGCGCGCGGCGGCCGTGCGCGCCGATTTCGAGGCGGCCCTGACCGCGCTGTGGCACGACCAGACCGAGGACGACGCGTTCAACGCCCTGGTCCTCGACGCGGGACTGACCTGGCGCCAGGTGGTGCTGCTGCGCGCCTACGCGCGATACCTGCGACAGGTGGGAGTCCGGTTCAGCCAGGACTACCTGCAGCGGGTGCTGCGTTCCAACCCCGCGATCACCAGGCTCCTCGTGCGGCTGTTCGAGTCACGGTTCGACCCCGGCATGCAGGCGGGAGCGGCCGAACGCGGCGAGGCGATCGCCGAGGAACTGCGCGGCGCTCTCGACGAGGTGCTGAGTCTCGACCACGACCGTATCCTGCGCTCCTACCTGTCGCTCATCGAGGCGACGGTGCGGACGAACTACTACCAGCACCCTCACGGCGCCGGCTCCGGGCGCGCGCCGTACCTGGTGGTCAAGCTGACGCCCGAGAGCGTGCCGGCGATACCCGTGCCGCGGCCGAAGTTCGAGATGTTCGTGTACTCACCGCGCCTGGAGGCGGTGCACCTGCGCTTCGGCCATGTCGCGCGCGGCGGGCTGCGCTGGTCCGAGCGTCCCGAGGACTTCCGCACCGAGGTGCTCGGCCTGGTCAAGGCGCAGGAGGTCAAGAACTCGGTCATCGTGCCGTCCGGCGGCAAGGGCGGCTTCGTGTGCAAGCGGCTGCCCAGCCCGGCCGACCGGGAGGCATTCCAGGGCGAGGTGCTGGCCTGCTACCGGATGTTCATCAGCGCGATGCTCGACATCACCGACAACATCGACGGCGACCGGGTGATGCCGCCGTCCGGCGTGGTGCGCCTCGACGGCGACGACCCGTACCTGGTGGTCGCGGCCGACAAGGGCACCGCGACGTTCTCCGATGTCGCCAACGAGATCGCGGCCGGCTACGGGTTCTGGCTCGGTGACGCGTTCGCCTCCGGCGGCTCGGAAGGCTACGACCACAAGAAGATGGGCATCACCGCGCGCGGCGCCTGGGAGTCCGTGCGCTGGCACTTCGCGGCGCTGCGGCTCAATCCCGACACCGACGAGTTCACCGCGGTAGGCATCGGCGACATGTCGGGCGATGTGTTCGGCAACGGGATGCTGCTGTCGCGGCACATGAAGCTGGTGGCGGCCTTCGACCACCGGCACGTGTTCCTCGACCCGGACCCGGACCCGGAGGCCAGCTTCGCCGAGCGGCAGCGGCTGTTCGAGCTGCCGCGGTCCTCCTGGGCCGACTACAACCCAGCCCGGATCTCCGCCGGCGGCGGTGTCTGGCCGCGCGGGGTCAAATCGGTGCCGCTGTCCGCGCAGGCCCGCGCCGCGCTCGGCATCGACGCGGGGACGCTCGCGCTGTCACCGGACGAGCTGATCTCCGCCATCTTGAAGGCGCCGGTGGACCTGCTGTGGAACGGCGGGATCGGCACATACGTCAAGGCCAGCACCGAGACGCATGCCGACGCGGGTGACCGGTCCAACGACGCGGTGCGGGTCGACGGCGCCCAGCTTCGCGCCCGGGTCGTCGCCGAGGGCGGCAACCTGGGGCTCACCCAGGCCGGGCGGGTCGAGTACGCGCTAGGCGGCGGGCTCGTCAACACCGACTTCATCGACAACTCGGCCGGGGTGGACACCTCGGACCACGAGGTCAACATCAAGATCCTGCTGGCCGACGCGATCGCCGCGGGCGAGATCAAGCCAGCCGATCGCGGCCCGCTGCTGCACGCGATGACCGACGAGGTCGCCGCGCACGTGCTCAGGCACAACGACGGGCAGAACCTGGCGCTGGCGGTCGCCCGCTATCAGGCGCCGCGGCTGCTCCACGTGCACACCCGCTATATGCGCAAGCTAGCCAGGGAAACGCGGCTGTCCGTGGAGGGCGACGTGCTCCCCGTGGACAAGGAGATCGCGGCGCGCCGGTCCGCAGGCACCGGCCTGACCACCCCCGAACTGTCGCTGCTGCTCGCGCACACCAAGATCGCGGCCGGCCAGGAGGTGCTCGCCTCCAGCCTGCCCGACGATCCCTATCTGCGGGGCACCCTCGAGCGCTACTTCCCCGAGCCGCTGCGGAGCAGGTTCGCGGGCCTGATGGCCACCCACCGGCTGCGCCGGGAGATCATAACCACCTCGGTGGTTAACGAGATGGCGGACTCCGGGGGGACCACGTTCCTGTTCCGGATGGGCGAGGAGACGGGCCTGCCCGTGCCCGACATCACCCGGGCCTGGCTGGTCGCCAGCGAGGTGTTCGGCACGTCCATGTTCTGGCGCCAGGTGGACGGGCTGATCGGCGAGGTCGACGTGGACGTCAGGATCGGCCTGGTGCTTGAGGCGCGCAAGCTCATGGAGCGCGCCACTCGCTGGCTGCTGCTGAACAGGCGCCCCTGGTTCGGCATCGCCGAGTCGGTCGGATTCCTCAGCCAGGGAGTCGGCACCGTCCGTTCTGGAATACCCAAATGGCTGCTGGGGCGGGATCTGGCCAGCTACGAAGAGCGGCGCGCCTCCTTCGCCTCCCGCGGGGTTCCGGCGGGCCTTGCCGACGAGGTGGCGGCCATGGTGCCGTCCTATTCGGCCTTCGACATCGCGGCGAGCGCGGCGATGACCGGGCGCGGCGTGGAGGAGAGCGCGGCGGTCTACTTCACGATCGCGGACCGGCTGCAGCTTGGCAGGCTGCGCGACCTGATCGTCGCGCTGCCGCGCGAGGACCGCTGGGCGTCCATGGCGCGCGCGGCGCTCCGCGACGACCTGTACGGCGCGCACGCCGCGCTGACCAGGGACGTGCTCGCCTTCGGCGGCAACGGCCCGGCCGGTGACCGGGTCACGGCCTGGGAGGGGCGCAACGCCGACGCGGTCGCGCGGGCGGCGTCCACGCTCGGCGAGATCTGGGAGAGCGAGCGGTTCACGTTCACCACGCTGTCGGTGGCCTGCCGGGTCATCAGGACGCTCGTCGCGCCAGGCTCGCTGCCCGATCAGGAGGCTGAGGCGTAGTTCAGCGCGTCGCCAAGCGCGATGACCTGGATCTTGCCGCCCGCGTCGCTGGCCGCAGGGTCGATCGCGGCGAAGGTGAGCAGGTCCTGCCGTTCCAGGCGCACCCGGGGCGCCGTCGTGCCGGCTGGCAGCACCGCCTTCAGGCCGGCCGGGACCGAGATCGGCGGTCCCGGGTTGACGGGCTCGGACTGGTTCAGCTCGGAGGGGACCTCGACCGTGCTGTCCAGGTACATCGTGAAGAACACGAGCGCGCCGCCGTCACGGGTGCGCAGCGCGAACTGGGCGTAACCCGAGCCCTCGAGCTCCCACTGGTGGATGTCGCCGCGCGGTGTCTTCAGGCCCATCCCGGCGCGCGCCACCTGGTACAGGCCGGTGCTCAGCGGGCCGCTGGCGACGACGCGGGCCGCCGGGCTGGACGGGCCGTCGTCCACGACGGCGGCGACCAGCGGGCCGACGGTGTCCGGGCTGGCGAGCAGCCCGTCGGCCTGTGACATGGCCAGCACCGTGGCCTGCCCGTCATGGCTGGCCGCGACGGGCGGCAGCGACACGCCGTGGGAGAACAGCGAGGTGCTCGCGAGCTTCCATGGCGCCCTGGCGCTGGCCTGCTCGAAGATCATCAGCGCCTGCCCGGGGTTGACCAGCGAGGTCACCACCCCGGCCGTGCCCTGGCCGCTGGGCGTGGTGAGCGTGCGCGAGACGCCGGCGGCGAACCAGCGCGGATAGCCCGCGGGCGCGGGCAGGTACAGGTCCGGCGTCCCGTAGGCGGCCTGGCCGTAGGGCGGCCGCAGGTGCTCGTCGCGGGCACTCTTGAAGGCGATCGCGACCTGCGACCGCTGCACGCCGGTGACGTCGGAGAGCGCCAGCGCCGCGTCGCCGGTACGCGCGGCCATCTCGCTCGCGGCGACGTAGGAGCCGAAGGCCTGCAGCGCCTGTGCATCGGTCACCGCGGGAGCGGCCGCCGCGGCGCGGCTGCGGCCGCCGGCGCTGTGAGCCGGGCCCGGCGTGCAGCCCGGCACTGCCAGCGCCGCCGTCACGGCGAGCGCGGCCGCGGGCAGATGGCGCGTCCAGCGCATTCGGTGTGCCACGGATTGGCAGGATACCCGCTGCCGCCCCGCCGGCCGCGCGCGCCCGCCTGGCTGCCGGGCCGGCCTCGCGCTTGCGCGGCCCGCGGCC
>DAHVAN010000410.1 GCA_027314595.1 Actinomycetota bacterium
CGGCGACGGGCGCGCCGGCCGCGGCCAGGTTCCCGGCCGCGGCCAGGTCCCCGGCCTGCAGCGCGATGTGCGCGTCGAACACGTCCAGGGGCGGCGGCAGCGGACCGCACCTGTCGCGCGCCAGCATCATGATGCTGCGCGCCCCGGCGCAGTCCCCGCCGGTGAGCAGCGCCTGCGCCCGGGCGAGCATCCGCAGCAGGTCCATGTCCGGCTCGCCGGGAAGGGAGTCGAAGACGGTGCCGTCGAGGGAATCGAGCAGCTCGCCGGCCGACCGAAGCTCGTCTCGCTCCACGGCGAGCAGGGCGGCGGTCAGGGTCGCCAGCTGCCTGGCGGCCGGGTCACGGGGCTCGCCGGCGCGAAGCCTGGCGGCTATCTCCTCGGCCGCGCCGAGGTCGCCGTACAGCGCCTCGGCCAGCGCCTGCCAGCCGCGGGCGCGGTCGAGCGGCCCGGCGAGCCCGGCGGCCGCGAGCTGGTGGCTGGCGTGCCCGAGTGCCCGGCGGGCGCCCGTGATCTGCCAGCGGCACAGCAGCGCGGTGCCGAGCGCCAGCCACAGCATGCCGAGCGCGCGGTGGGCGGGCAGCGCGCCCGCCCGGGCTTGCGCCTTCTCGGCCAGCGCCCAGCCGTCGTCGAGCGCGCCCGGATCCTGATCCGCTGCCCGCATCACCGCCAGCGCCGCCAGCCACAGCTCGACGAGCGACCGGGCCGGCTCCGCGCAGCCGGCGAGGCCCCGCTCGGCCTGGCTCCAGTAGGCCGCGGCGGACTCCGGGTCGCCGCGGCACAGCCGCGCCGCGGCGAGGGCGGCCGCCACGACCGGATCTGCGGAGCGGCGTTCCGCGGGGAAGATCCGGAGCGCCTCCTCCAGTTCGGCCATCCGGTCCGGCCCCACCCCGGCGATCCCCGCCTCCGCCAGCGCGTGCGAGGCCTGCTCCCAGTCCCCCGCCTGCGCCGCGCACCGCATGGCGGCGACGACGTCGCCGCGCGCGGCGTGCCAGCGCGCGGCCCGGCCGAACAGCACCGGCACCTCCTCGGGCGTCCTGCGCAGCTCGGCGAGCAGCACATCGCGCAGGCACGGGTGGTAGCGGTACTGCCCGCGACCGTCGCGGGCGACGAAGCTGTTCTCCCTGTCGAGCTGGTCCAGGATCCGGGCCCCGCCCGGCTCGCGGGTCAGCCAGTCGGCGTACTCCCCGGTGAGCCGCCCTGCGACACTGGTGCGGCGCAGGAACAGCCGGACCTGGGCCGGCTGGCGGTCGAGCACCTCATCGCGCATGTAGTCGGCGAGCAGCGGATCACCGGTGATGCCGCTGACGTTCACCGTTCCGTCCCGGCTGGCGCGCAGCGCCGCCAGCCGCAGCCCCGTCATCCAGCCCTCGGTCTTGCGGAGCAGGTCGTCGCGTTCGGCGGCCGCGGCGGCCAGGCCGAGCTTGGCGAAGTACGCGTCCGCCTCGTCCGGGGTGCAGGCCAGGTCCGCGGCGTCCACCTCGGCCAGGTCGCCGGCCACCCGCATCCTCGCCAGCTGCAGCCCGGGAACGCGGCGGCCGCACACGATGACGCGCAAGACCGGCGGAGCATGATGGATCAGGAAGCCGAGCCCGGCCAGGACGCTGCTGTCGGCGAGCACGTGCACGTCGTCCAGGACGAGCGCGACCGGCGCCGCCAGGCCGCGCATCGTGTCCACGAGGCTGACCGGCAGGCCGTCCGCGGGGCCGCGGCTGCGCGGGACCAGCGACGGGGTCAAGTCCGTGCCGCCGATGGCGAGCGCGGCGCTGATGTAGGCCCAGAACCTGCCTGGTTCCCTGTCACCCTCATCCAGGTTCACCCATGCCACCCGCCGGGAGCGGGCGACGGCGGCCGCCCAGGTGGCGCAGGCGACGGTCTTCCCGGTGCCCGCCGGGGCGGTGACGGCGGTGACGGTATGCGTGGCGGCCCGCTCGATCAGCCCGGTCAGGCGACTGCGGGGGATGACGTCGGCCCCCAGCCGGGGCACCCGTAGCTTGTCATCGAGAAGGCATGACTCATGGCCGAACTTCGCATCAGCAGAAACTTGAGCGACTTGCGTCAAATGCGTCACTTAACTCTCCCCCGACGCAGGACTGTACCCCCTGCGTACGGATGAGTAACCGCGTCACCCCGATGGGGTGATGATCAGGGGTCGTGACGTCGGTAGCTTCGCCAGGGTGGCGCCAGGCTTTGGCGCGCGCCACCTTCGGAAGGAGGCTACGCAATGAGCCACGCACAGGACCAGTCGGCCCGCGACGCCGGCAGCCAAGCCGCGACGGGCGCCGCGACCGGGCCTTCGGTGCCCCGCCCGGCGCAGAGCTTCGACGACGCGAGATACGCCGAAGCCCGGCCGACCGGCGCCGCGCTCGGCTTCACCCTCACGGCAGCGGTGCTGATGATGGTGTCCGGCCTGTGGAACTTCCTCGAAGGACTCGCCGCCATCATCAAGGGCCAGTTCTTCGTCGTGTTGCCGAACTACGTCTACAACATCTCCATCACCGGCTGGGGATGGATCCACCTCATCGTCGGCACCGCGGTGTTCGTCGCCGGCGCCTTCCTCTTCATGGACAAGGTGTGGGCCCGCGTCGTCGGTGTCGTCCTGGCCTGCCTGAGCGCGGTGACGAACTTCCTGTACATCCCGTACACCCCCGTCTGGTCAGTCATCGTGATCGCGCTCGACGTGTTCATCGTCTGGGCGCTGCTGGCGCCGCGGAACCAGTACGCCGCGTAGCCGGCCTTCATGGCGGCGCCGCGGCCCGGTGCGGCGCGCACGGGGTATCAATTGAGCGCCTGACACACGAAATTCCTGGCGGCCTGCGACGATTGCGGGTGTATGGCTACAGCACGGTCAGGGTTCGGGGGCGAAGGAGAACTCCCCGTCGGGTCCCGCCAGCAGCGGGCGCGCGGCGACTACCGCGTCGGTGTTGAGCGGCCCGTAGATGTGCGGGAACGGCGCGCCGGCCCCGGGCGGGGCCCCCGGCGCGTGCTCGTAACGGACCGGCGGCCGCACCCGCTCCGGGTCGATGACCAGCACGACCAGCTCACCGGCGGATCCCCGGTAGTACCTGTCAAGCACGCCGGTCAGCTGCCAGGCCTGGGCAGCGTGGATGTAGCCCTCCTCGGCGAGCGTCCGGCCGGTGGTCGACATCGTGTACTGGCCGTCGCGCCGGGCCTGCTCCCAGTCGGCGCGGGCGGCTACGTGGTAGATCATCGGACTAAGGCTACCGGCGGAACGACGCTACGCTGTGTGAGCCTCGCCGCACCCCTCACGACGCCCCGGCTGGTGCATCATGAAACCAAGTCGGGGGAAGGACTGGACTGTCATGGCTTCACCACGGCCTGATGTCGCCGACCAGCTGGACGTTCCCGTCCCGGCAGGCGGCAAGGTGATAGCTGTCAGCGACCTGCACCTGCCGCCCGACCGCACCGCCGTGTCGGGCAGGTGCTGCGAGGTGCTGTCCCGCAGCCTGGCCGCCGAGACCGGTCCGCTGACCGTCGTGCTGGCCGGCGACATCGTGGAGATGCTCGCGTTCCCGGGCACCACGGCGGCCGACATCCTCCAGGCCCACGACGACCTGTGCCGGGAACTGGCCGCGGTGACCGAACGCGGCGGGCAGGTCGTGTACACGGTCGGCAACCACGACGGGGACCTGGCCTGGGACCTGAAGGCGGCGGACGCGGTGCGCGACATCACCGGCGCCACGCTGTGCCTCACCGCCGACCTGCATCTGCCGGGCGGCGAGCGGGTCCGGGTGGAGCACGGCCACCAGCTGGACCCGTACAACTGCTTCCACGACGCGCGCAACCCGCTCGACACCCCGCTCGGCCATCACATCGTCCGCGAGGTCGTGCCGAAGATCGAGTGGCTCGGCCGCAACTGGCTCAACGGCGCGCACGAGATGGCCGACCCGGCGGACTTCCCCTCGTTCGTCGCCTCCCGGCTGGTGTACCGCAAGCTGGTCCGCCACCTGTGGTGGCTGATCCTGCTGCCGCTGACGCTGTTCGCGCTGCTCCCCGAGCTGGCCCGGGTCCGCAACCGGTTCCCCGACACCGCCACGCTGGTGCACGACGGCGAGGTACTCGGCTACGGCGCGGCGATCGACATCGCGATCATCGCGCTGATCCTTGCGATCGTGTCCAGGCGCGCGTGGACCTCGATCAGCGCGCTCGCCCTCGCCGGGCGAGGTTACAGCCAGAACTCCGCGGCCAGGCAGCGCGCCGACGACCTCATAGCCGACGGCTACGCCGGCTACCTGTCCGGGCACACGCACCACCCGGAACTGCACGCGCACGGCGACGGCTTCTACGCCAACGCCGGGTCGTGCACCTCGGTGGTCGAGGCGATCGACACCATGCGCGGCATGCCGCCGGTGTACCTGCGCACGCAGCAGCTGTCCTGGCTGGAGATCACCGCCGGGGAGGACCTGTCGTGCAGCGTCATGCTGATGTCCGCGCGGGTGCAGCTACCCGGCGCGACGCGGCTCGAACGCTTCATGTCGGCCGCCCGCAACCCGCACTCCACGGCGCCGCGCGCGGTCGCGTGCTGGCCGGCCGGACCCGACTGGCCGGCCGGCCGCAAGCACCCGCGCGGCCGCAGGCACCTGCGCAGGCGCCCGCCCGAACGGCCGGCCAGCTGTCAGCAGCCGGGTCAGCAGGAGCCCGGTCGGCGGGAGCCCGGTCGGCGGGACTGAATTACTACAGGATGTCGGACCCGCGTAACGCGACACGGGCGCGCGGACCGTAAACTGCGTGCGTGAGTAACGAGCCCGCCGTCCAGATCAGCGGAATGGTCAAGCGGTACGGCACGCTGACCGCCGTGGACGGGCTGACGCTCACCGCGCGCCGCGGCGAGGTGACCGCCATCCTCGGCCCGAACGGCGCGGGCAAGACCACCACGATCGAGGTCTGCGAGGGCTACCGCAGCGCCGACGCCGGCACCGTGCGGGTCCTCGGGCTTGACCCGGCCCGCGACGGCGGCGCGCTGCGGCCCCGGGTCGGCGTCATGCTGCAGTCAGGCGGCATCCCGCCGTCGGTGCCCGCGGGCGAGTACCTGACGCTGCTCAGCCGGTTCCACGCCAGCCCGCTCGACCCCGGCTGGCTGCTCGAGACGATGGGGCTGGCCGCCTCCGCCCGCACCCCCTACAAGCGGCTGTCCGGCGGGCAGCAGCAGCGGCTGTCGCTGGCCGCCGCCCTGGTCGGCCGCCCCGAGCTCGTCTTCCTCGACGAGCCCACCGCCGGGATGGACCCGCAGGCCAGGCACGCTACCTGGGACCTGATCACCAGCCTGCGCGCCGACGGGGTGAGCGTGATCTTGACCACGCACTTCATGGAGGAGGCCGAACGGCTCTCGGACCGCGTCGTGATCATCGACGCGGGCCGCGCGGTCGCGGACGGCTCCCCCGCCGAGCTGACCGGGTCCGCGGGGCAGCTCCGGTTCAGGGCCGAGCCGGGCCTGGACCCCGACAGCCGGCTCACCGCGCTGCCAGCGGGCAGCGCGGCCAAGGAGTCCCCCGCCGGGCACTACCTGATCGAGGTGCACGGCGCCGTGCAGCCCGCCCTGCTCGCCGCCGTCACCGCCTGGTGCGCCGAACGCGGCGTGCTGCCCAGCACGCTGCGGATCGAGTCCCGCACCCTGGAGGACGTGTTCCTCGAGCTGACCGGACGGGAGCTGCGAGGATGAGCACGCCTCAATCCGTGGCGACCCGCCGGTTCGCTCCCGCGCCTGGCGCGGCGCCGGTGCGCCGGATGATCACCGCGCAGGCCGCGGCAGAGGCCAGGATGGTGCTGCGCAACGGCGAGCAGCTCACGCTCACGCTCGCCATCCCGCTGCTGCTGCTCACGGCGTTCAGCCTGGAGCCGCTTGTCAACTTCGGCACGGGCCTGACCAGGATCGACTTCCTGACGCCCGGGGTCATCGCGCTCGCCGTCATGTCGACCGCGTTCACCAGCCAGGCGATCGCCACCGGCTTCGAGCGCAGGTACGGGGTGCTGAAGCGGCTGGGCGCCACCCCGCTGTCCCGCACCGGGCTGATCGCCGCCAAGACGGCGACGGTCGTCGCGGTGGAACTGCTGCAGGCCGTGCTCATCATCGCAGTCGCCGCCGCCATCGGCTGGTCGCCCGACGCGAGCCCGGCGGCGGTGGTCGTGGTGCCGGTCCTGGTGCTGCTCGGCACGGCCGCGTTCAGCGGGCTCGCGCTGCTGATGGCCGGCACGCTGCGCGCCGAGGCGACCCTGGCGGCCGCGAACCTGGTCTACGTGGTGCTGCTCGGGGTCGGCGGCGTGGTCTTCCCGCTGGCCAAGTTCCCGGCGGGCGCCCGCCCGCTGCTCGAGCTGCTGCCCGCCGGCGCGCTGTCCACCGGGCTGCGCGACGTGCTCGGCTACGGCGCCGGCTTCCCCGTCAAGGACGCCGTCACGCTCGCGGTCTGGGCGGTGGCGGGGATCGCGCTTGCCGCCCGCTACTTCCGGTGGGAGTAAGGGCCCTGGCGGGCGCCGCCCGGGGCCGCCCGGGCTGGGCGCCGGTCGCGCTGCCCGCCTGCCTCGTCCTGGCCGGCGCGGTGTCGGTGCAGGTGGGTGCGGGGTTCGCGAACCGGCTGTTCGGGCGGGTCCCGCCGGCGGCGGTGACGACGCTGCGGCTGTGGGCCGCCGCGCTGATCTTGCTGGCCATCGGCTGGCGGGGCGCCGCGCGGGCGGTGGCCGGCCTGCGTGAGCGCAGAGCGTGGCGGGACGCAGCCGCCACGGCCTCGTTCGGCATCGCTCTGGGGGTTATGAATTTCACGATCTACCAGGCATTTGACCGCATTCCCCTGGGGATCGCCGTCACGGTCGAGTTCCTCGGCCCGCTCGCGGTCGCGGTGGCGGGCGCGCGGCGGCTGGCCGGGC
>DAHVAN010000411.1 GCA_027314595.1 Actinomycetota bacterium
CGGCGCCGGCGCCGGACCCGCGCCGTCCCGGCCGCCAGGAGCGGCCCGGACAGGCCGGCCCGCCGCCTGGCGGTCCTGGCTGGCGTGGAGCGGCGGGCTGCTGCTCACCGGCGCGGGCCTGTTCACCCTGTACCTGCGCCAGTCGCTGGTCGCGCCGTTCAACTCCGACGGCGCCTCCGTCATGCTTCAGGCTCAGTCGATGCTGCACGGAAACCTGCTGCTGCACGGGTGGTGGGTGGCCGACGTCACCTTCTACACGACCGAACTGCCCGAGTACATGCTCGTGGAGCTGCTGCGCGGGCTGCGGCCCGACGTGGCGCACATCAGCGGCGCGCTCACTTACACGCTGATCGTGCTGGCGGGGGCGCTGCTCGCCCGAGGCCGGACCAAGGGCCCGGCGGGTATCGTCCGCGCGCTGCTGGCCGGCGGGATCATGCTCGCGCCCGCGATCATCGGCGGCACCGAGGTGTTCCTGGAGAACCCGGACCACGCCGGCACCGCGGTGCCGGTCCTCGTCGTGCTGCTGATCCTGGATCGCGCGGCTGAGCGCTGGTACGTTCCCGTGGCCGTGTGCGCGCTGCTCGCCTGGACCCAGGTCGGCGACCAGCTCAGCCTCGTGGCCGCGACCGTGCCGGTCGCGGCGGTGGCGACGGTCCGGCTGGCCATGCTCGCGGTGCGGCGGCGTCCCCTGGCGCAGTACCGGTACGACGCCATGCTGCTGGTGGCGGCCCTGCTGTCGGCCGAGGTCGCCAAGTTCGCCGAGGCCGCGCTGCGGCACCTGGGCGGGTTCGTGACTCACCCGCTGCCGCAGCAGCTGCTCGCCCCGTCGTCACAGATTCCCGCGAACGCCAGCGTGATGGGGCACGTCCTCGTGCTGCTGTTCGGGGCCAACTACCAGGGCAGCGCGCACTGGCTGCCGCTCATCGCGGAGTTTCACGTGTTCGGGCTGGCGCTGGCGGCCGCCGGCCTGGCGGTGGGGATCGCGGTCTTCTTCGCCGGGCGGACGGACCGCGTGACGCAGATCCTGGTCGCGGCCACGCTGGCCACGCTGGCCGCTGGCATCCTGGGCACCGAGCTGCCCGCGCTCAGCCACGCGCACGAGGTCGCCATCCTGCTGCCGTTCGGCGCGGTGCTCGCCGGCCGGACGCTGCCGGCCCTGGTGCCCGGGCCCGCCGGCCGCTGGCATCCGGGCCGCGTCGTGGTGCCGCTGCTCGCCGCCTGGCTGGCCTGCGGGCTGGCGGCGCTGTGCTTCGCCGCCAGCTGGGGGCCGCTGCCGCCGCAGAACCAGGCGCTGGCGAACTGGCTGGTCGGCCACGGGTACACCGAGGGCCTGGCCACCTACTGGCAGGCGAACGACACCACGGTGACCAGCGACGGCAAGGTCCTCGTCGCGCCCGTCACCGCCCACGCCAACGCGGCGCGGCACTGGGAGTCCTACGCCGGCTGGTATGACACCAGCAAGCGCAGCGCGAACTTCGTCATCGCGATGAGCGACCCGACCGCGAGCTCGGGCGCGCTCAGCACCGCCGCGGTGCGCAAGTTCTTCGGCCGCCCGCAGCACCAGTACGCGGTCGGGCAGTACGTGATCATGGTCTACAGGTACAACCTGCTGACCAGGCTGAGCGGCCGCTCGTTCCCCGGGACCTGATAACGGTCGGCGGCGGCGAGGGCGGCAGCCAGCGCCGGATCACGGCGGGAACCAGCGGGCACCTCCAGACGTCCGGCCCCGTGGCTCAGCCGGGTGGCCGGGTGGCGGCAGGCCCCGGTTCGTTCGGGATGAATTCCTTCTTCAGCCTGAGCGGCAGCCGCGGCGTTCCCAGGGCGGGTAGCCTCGCGGCAGGCAATCGCGGAAGGGCGGATCGATCCAGGTGAGCAGCACCGGACTGACAGGCGCGGCGACGTCGGGCAGCCGCCACGCGCCGCGCCGGACGGGCGGCCGGCTGCGCGGCGGGGCGGCGTGGGCGGGCGGCACCGTGGTGGTGGCCGTCGCGCTGTTCGTCTGCTACCTGATGCAGTCGCGCACGCTGGCGGTCGGCTCGGACGGCGCGTCGATCTCGCTCCAGGCGTGGGACATGCTGCACGGCAACCCGCTGCTTCGCGGCTGGCGGCTGGCCGACGTCTCCTTCTCCACGACAGAGGTGCCGCAGTACGCGCTGGTCGAACTGGTCCGCGGGCTCGGCCAGGACGTGGTGCACGTGGCCGCGGCGATGACCTACACGCTCGTCGTGCTGTTCGCGACACTGCTCGCCCC
>DAHVAN010000415.1 GCA_027314595.1 Actinomycetota bacterium
ATATGTACAGGTTAACGCTGAGTACTCGACTGAACCGTGTCACTAGGCAGATATGAGTTTTCGCGCTATCTTCAAGGCGCTGACCTGCGGGTCTACGGCCAGGGTACCCCTGAACACCTTTAATTCTGCGGAACCCAGGAGGTAGCGGGCGCACTCGTCGGCGCCGGCGCGCTCGGGCCCGGTGTAGCCGTAGGTGGTGGCGCGGCGGCGGATCCCGGCCGTGACCTGGGCTGACTTGCCGCGGAGGATCTTGCGGGCCTGGCCGGCGACCCATTCCTCGGCGGCGGGCTCGCCTTTGTCGAAGAAGGACCAGGCGGCCTTCCACAAATATTCAAGAACGTGGATGAGATCGATGACGATGGTGACCGTGACGCCGCGGGCGGCGGCCTCCGCCGTGACGGCCTCGATCTGGGTGGCGTTGCCGTCGACCAGGACGACCCATTCACGCTGGTGAGAAGAGTCGCGGCGTTCCGCCTCGCTGAAGGCGGCGGCGATGACGGCGGGGATGTCGTCGGTGACCGACGCGGTCAGCCACTTGCCGCGGGCCTGCGGCTCGCGCGGTTTTCCCCTGCCCTTCGGCCTCACGGCCTGCGCTTTCTTCTTCCGCCGCTTCTGCGCCGGGGTGCTGATGACGTCTTCCGGCGTGCGCGGGACCGGGACGGCGTCGTAGACGCAGGCCAGCTCGGCCATCCGCTTGCGGCCGTTCTTCTCCCCGGGCGACAGCCGGGTGGCCAGCTTCCCCTCCGCTGCCGCGGCGGCCTTCGCGGTGGCCGGGCGCAGCGCGCCCGGCAGCATCACGATGCCCTTGCCGTCGAAGGTCAGCACCAGCGGGTGCCCCTCCGGGGCCGGCTCGATGACTCTTTGCAGGTAGAACGCCTCCACGTCGGCGGCGGCCCGGCGCGTCAGGGCCTCGAGCTGCCGTTTCCCGACCCTCACCCCGGTCGCACGGGCGACCGCGGCCTGCGCCGATTCCATCGAGCCGCGCGCAGCCTCGACGGCGGCGAGCTTCCGCAGGCCGTGGGAGTGCTTCTCCTCCGGCAGGTTCAGCGCCGCGTCCAGAACGTGCACGTTGCTCCTGCCCAGCGACCGGTAGGCGATCCGCGACACCGTGACCTGCCCGAACCTCGTCACCAGCGGCCGGGTCCGGCCCCTTTCCGCCCGTGTGCGGACGATGCCGTCCTGTCCGGTCACGTCACCGCGGCGCTCCTCCCGGACGGCCAGCAGGTCCAGGTGCCCCTGGAACAGCCTCCGCATCAGCTCCCGCCCCCGCGCCTCAAGCTGTTCTTCCAGGTCAGCGTGCTGCAGCCCGGCCGCCTCGGTGGCCAGCCACTCCTCAGTCTCCGCGAACTGCTCCCTTGCCCCCGCGAAAGCCTCATCCGGACAGGCAGGCGCGTACCCTTGCACCGGGCTCCTTCTTTGAAGTTCTGGTCGTGAGATAACCAGGAACTTACGGGAAGGAGCCCTTCACGTGCTAACCCGCCGGGTAGCCCGGGGGAATCTCGCCCCCGGGCTCCCACAGAACGGAGCGTGACAGTCTCCCGTCACTCCGCTCGTCCCATCTATAGGCTGTTCTGGAATTCGGTCATCCATGCCCAGTGGGCGAACAGTCGCGGCTG
>DAHVAN010000416.1 GCA_027314595.1 Actinomycetota bacterium
GCGGCCGCTGCCGCCCAGCCCGAGCCGGCCACCACGCCGCTGACGGCCCAGCCCCCGGTGCCGGCGAGCCAGCCCGAGCCGGCCGCGGCCGGCTCGCGCGGGGGCTGGTGGCAGACCCTCGCGGTGACCCCGTCGGCCCCGCCGGGCGCCGGCCCCGCGACCTCAGGACAGCAGCAGGCCGCTCCGCGGAGCAAGCCGTGGTGGGAGTAAGGGACCTGAATGACCTCTAATCTCAGGCGGCTCGGCGCGCTGGCGATCGCGCAGTTCGGGTCGTTCGTCGTCGTGCTGATCATCGGAGTGTTCGGGGGCCCCGGGCAGCTGGCCCAGACCGTGGGGGATATGCGGTCCGAGCAGGAGGTCCGCGACACCGTCGCGGACCTCAACAGGCGCATCGCGGCCTGGCGGCGGATCCCGGTAGGGCCGCCGGTGTACGTGCGGCTGGTGGACTCCGGGGAGATGGCGGGCCGCTGGCGGCAGGCTCAGGCGGCCAGGCAGGCGCGCCCGCCGGCGGGGTCCGCCGCGGGCGCCCCGGCGGATCCCGGGGCGCAGGCCGGGCCGCCCACTTCGCGGGCCCGGCGGCTGGCCTGGCGGCTGGCCCGGCGCCGTCTGGGCCTTGGCCGCGCCAAGCGCGGCTGACGGCCCGCGCGCCGGGCTGGACAATGAACTGGTGATCGAGGTTGAGCCTGAGCGTTTCGAGGAGATGGTCGCCGAGGCGCTGGACGGGCTGCCCGAGGACCTCGGGCGGCTGATGAGCAACGTCGCCGTGACGGTCGAGCACCGTCCCGGACCGCCCGGCCTGCTCGGCCTCTATCAGGGCATCCCCCTCACCAGCCGGACCACGGGATACGCGGGGGTGCTGCCCGACCACATCATCATCTACCGCCAGGCCATCTGCGCGATCTGCCGGACCGAGGACGAACTCGCCGACCAGGTCCGCCGGACCGTCATCCACGAAGTCGGGCACCACTTCGGCATCGGTGACGCCCGGCTCGACGAACTGGGATGGTAGTCACCGGCCGGGGCAGGAGGCTGGCTCAGGCTGGGCCCAGTCGGTGAGGTGATGCCGGTGCCCGGCTTCGACTTCGACGCCCAGCGCCTGGATGATGCGGGCGACCGCCTCGTACTGGCTGATGACCACGATGAGTTCGATGGCTCCGGCCTGCCCTAGTTCGGCTTGCAGCCCGCCGAAGAGTTCGTCTGTTACGGCCATCTCGTGGACCGCCTCGGCCGCGGCCAGGACAAGCCGCTCCGCGGCGGCGAAAAGAGCCGATTCACGCCAGGCCGCCAGCGCGGCCGCCTGGTCCGCGGTGACACCCGCGGCCAGGGCCATCGGGCGGTGATGACTCCATTCGTAGGCTGACCCGACAAGCTGCGCCAGCCGCAGCACCCCGAGCTCGCGCAGCCGTGGCGGGCAGTTCTGCCGGCCGCGCAGCGCCTGCGGCAGCGCCCGGTGCGCCATCATCAGTCCCGGAACATTGAGCTTCTTTCATCCTCGCCTGCGCAGCTCATCGGTGATTTGACAGATTGAGGGAAGTTCTTTCCCCTGGCTGGCCGGGGTGCCTGGCGGGGTGTGCTGGTACGGGACCCGGCGGCGGGCTGGTGTAACGATCCGGGC
>DAHVAN010000418.1 GCA_027314595.1 Actinomycetota bacterium
GGGGGCGCGGGGCGCGGGGCGCGAGCGGGGCGCGGGGGGCGGGGGGCGGGGGCGGGGGGCGCGGGGCGGGGCGCCGACGGCCGCCTGGATTGGGGCGTTTGCGCATATGCCCCGGATAGTCTGGGCTAGATGCGCGGATAGCCCAGCTCGGAACGCTCACGCCGGGCCGGCGCTCGGGGTGTCGGCCGGTCGGGGAACCGAAGGCCCGTTCGGGATAATCATCATTGAATGTGCGGGAACTGCGAGTGAGCTGGCGGGGAGAGTCGTGAGCGAGGACGGGCCTGACGGGCTGGCGCGCCACGGGGGTGACGCGGGGAACGCGGCGGTGCGGGCGGAATTGCTCGACGGGATCCGCGGGCGCCGGCGGGAGTTCGAGGACGCCGGGGAGCGGGCCGAGAAGCTGCGCGCGCTTCCGGGGGACGCGGTCCGGACGCTGCGCGAGATGGGCATCTTCTGGCTCAAGACGCCGGATGAGTTCGGCGGGACGCTGCTGACACCGCTTGAGTTCTGCGACGTGATGGAGGAACTGGGGTACGCGGACACCACGACCGCGTGGGTGACCATGGTGGGGAACGGCGGGACGGGGACGGCCGCCGGCTGGCTTCCCGACGAGGGGGCACGGCGGGTCTTCGCGGCCGGCCGGCCGCCGCCGCTCATCGTCGGGGTGCCGCGGGCGGCCGGAACGGGGCGGCCGGTGGCCGGAGGCTACCTGGTGTCCGGGCGCTGGACCTTCGCCAGCGGCATCGCGCACGCCGACTGGCTGCTCGCGGGCTTTCAGGCGACCGGAGACGACGGGCGGGCGATGGTCGGCGTCGTCCCCAAGGCGGAGGCCGAGGTGATCGACACCTGGCAGGTGGCCGGCCTGCGGGGCACCGGCAGCCCCGATTTCCGGATGGATGAGGTCTTCGTTCCCGCGGAGCTGACCTTCGAGCGGGCCGGCGGCGCCACCCGGCGGGAAGCGCTGTTCCGGCAGGAGGAACACGTGTTCTTGTCCAACGAGATTCCCCCGCTGTGCGTCGGCATGGCCCGCCGCGCGCTTGACGACATGACCGGGCTGGCCGGCGGCACGGCGCGGTTCCCCGGCGGTTCCGCGATCAGCGAGCGCGCGGTCTTCCACGCCGAGCTTGGCCGGGCGCAGACCAAGGTCCGCGCGGCCAGGCTGGTGCACCGCGAGGCGGTCGGCGCGGCGTGGGAGGCGGCGCTCGCGGGAACCGGCGCCTCCGACGCGGCGCACGCCGCCTTGACCGCGGCCTCGGTCTTCGCCGCGGAGACCTGCGCCGAGGTGATCACCGACCTGTTCAGGTACGGCGGCGGCCGGGTGCTCTCGCTGTCCAGCCCGATGCAGCGGCATCTGCGCAACGCGCTCGGCGCCCGCCAGCACATCGGGGTCAGCGAGCAGTTCTACGAGATCGCCGGGCTGCGGCGCATCCAGGCGTGGACCGCCCGCCGCTGACAGGAACGGGTCACCTCGCCCCAAAGGCGTCCGCGGCCGGTAGTTGCGGTCCACAGCCCCCGGCCGCCGGCCTTGACGGGGCGTGGCGCGCGGCAACAAGAATTCTCCTAACACAGACACGAGTAGGAGGCAGCACGGTGCCAGACGACGCTCCGGCCGAGGAGTACCTCGAGCTTGCCGGGGGACGGGTCCACCTATTCCGCGGCGGCGTGGGTGAGCCACTGCTCTTCCTGCACGCCGCCGGCGGCGCCGGCGAGTGGCACGAGTTCCACCGGCTGCTGGCGGGCGCCGGGTTCGACGTGATAGCGCCCGATCACCCGGGCTTCGGGAAGACAGACGAGTTCCCCGAGGTGGAGGCGATCGACGACCTCGTCTACCACTATCTCGACGTGATCGGGGCGCTGGGGCTCGACCGGGTGCACGTCGCGGGCGGCTCGTTCGGCGGCTGGATCGCAGCTGAGCTCGCGGTCGCCGCGCCGCACGCGGTCGGCTCGCTCGTGCTGCTGAGCGCCGCGGGGCTGCGGCTGCCCGGCCATCCGGTCCCCGACATCTTCCGGATGACGCCGGGCGAGCTCACCGCCACGCTCTTCCACGACCCGCCTGCGCCCGACGCCTCCGCCGCCTCCGCCGAGCCGGACATCGACGCGATGCTCGCCGCCTACCGCGACGCGAGCGCGCTGGCCCGGTTCTGCTGGTCCCCGTACATGTGCGATCCCAAGCTCGAACGCCGGCTGCACAGGGTCAAGGCGCCGACGCTGGTCGTCGCGCCCTCCGACGACCGGCTCATCCCGGTCGCGCACGCCCGGCGGTACGCGGAACTGATCGGCGGCGCGCGGTTCACCGAGGTGGCGGACTGCGGGCACGCGATGTACTTCGAGCGTCCGGCGGAATTCGCGGACATCACCGCCGCCTTCCTGGCCGGCCACAGCCTGGCGAACGGAGTAAGCCGGTGAAGTTCAGCTTCTTCCACCTGATGCCCTACCCGTACCTGCCCGGCGACTTCGAAGAGAACTACACGTCGTCGTCGCTGACGTTCCCGAACAAGCACTTCGATCCCAGGCTCGGCGCCCAGCTCTACGCCCGCTACCTGGACGAGCTGGAGTACGCGGACAAGCTCGGCTTCGACGGGATCGCGGTCAACGAGCATCACCAGAGCGCCTACGGCCTGATGCCGTCGCCCAACATCATGGCCGCGACCCTGGCCAGGCGGACGGAGAGGGCGCGGATCATGGTGCTCGGGAACGCCATCGGCATCCGCGGCAACCCGCTGCGCGTCGCCGAGGAGATCGCGATGCTCGACCTGCTCTCCAACGGGAGGGTGGACTCCGGCTTCGTGCGCGGGATCGGCTGGGAGTACTTCGCCCACGGCATCAGCCCGACCTTGTCCCGGGCGCGCTTCAACGAGGCCCACGACCTGATCATCAAGGCGTGGACCTCGGAGGAGATGTTCGAGTGGGTCAGCCAGAACTACGAGTACCGGTACGTGAACCTGTGGCCGCGGCCGGTGCAGCAGCCGCACCCGCCGATCTTCATACCGGGCGCGGGCAGCACCGAGACGATGAGGTTCTGCGCCGAGCGCCGCTACACGTACATGTCCGTGTACGCGCCGACGCGCGTGGTGCGCATGTGGTTCGACGGGTATCGTCGTGCCGCGGGGGAACTGGGCTACGTGCCCGACCCGGAGCGGATCGCGCTGTCGATCCCGATCTACGTCGCGGACACCGACGAGCAGGCGCACGCGCAGGCACGGCCTGCCGTCGAGTGGCTGTTCCACAAGGGGCTCAAGATACCGGGCGAGCTGGCCTCACCCCCTGGCTACATGTCGGCGGGGTCGCTGCGCGGCGTGATCAAGGCAGGCATGCGGGCGTTCTCCCAGCTCAGTTACGAGGAGCTGGTCACGCAGGGGTACGCGGTCGTCGGCTCGCCAGGCACGGTGGCGCGCAGGCTGCGCGAGATGTACGACGACCTCGGCGGCTACGGTCAGCTCATCGGCCTGTTCGCGATCGGCACGAGCACGCACCAGCAGGTCATGCGCAGCGCTGAGCTGTTCGCCGCCGAGGTGATGCCTGTGCTCCGCCCGCTGGGCGTCGCGCGGGAGGCGCCGGTCGCCCCCTGACGCGTGCGGGCGGGCTGCTGCCCCACAAGCCGCGCTGGTCCGATTTGGGCAGCGCGCACAGTCCTTTCACCACGTCCGGCGCGTACGATCAGTCGCAGCGGCGCCCAGGAACGCCTCCGCAGGGCCTGGGAGGAGAGCGGCATGAGCGACGGCAGGCTGGCGGGCGGCGGCATCAGGGACAAGCTGCTCGCCGGCATCGGGGATCACCGCCAGGAGTTCGAGGCCGTCGGCGACCGGGCCGAGGAACTGCGCACCCTGCCGGCCGGCACCGTCGGCACCCTGCAGGATCTCGGCATGTTCTGGCTGAAGGTGCCGGAGGAGCTGGGCGGGACGCCGCTGACGCCGCTGGAGTTCTGCGACGTCATCGAGGAGATGGCGTACGTGGACGTGTCGACGGCCTGGGCGGCCATGATCGGCGTCGGCTGCGCGGGGATGGCCGGCGGCTGGCTGCCGGACGGCGGGGCAGGGCGGGTGTTCACGCCGCACGGGCCGACGCCGCTGATCGCGGGCCAGCCGCAGCCCCGGGGCACAGGCCGTCCGGTCAGGGGCGGCTACATGGTGAGCGGCCGGTGGGGCTTCGCCAGCGGCATCGTGCACGCCAGCTGGGTGATCGCGGGCTTGCAGGTCACCGGGGACGACGGCCGCGTCCTGGTCTTCATCGCGCCCAAGGACGAGGCTGAGGTCATCGACACCTGGCACGTGGCGGGCCTGGTGGGCACCGGCAGCATGGACTTCAGCATGAACGACGTGTTCGTGCCCGAGGAGATGACCTGGGAGCGGACCGCTCCGGCGGCGCGCGGCGGCGACCTGTTCCGCCAGGACGGGCTGCTGTTCGTGTCCAACGAGGTGCCGCCGCTATGCGCGGGCATGGCACGGCGCGCGCTCGACGACATGACCGGGCTGGCCAGCCGCACGGCGCGGTTCGCCGGCGGCCCGACGCTCAGCGAACGCGGCGTCTTCCTCAAGGAGCTTGGCCGGGCGCAGACCAGGATCCGGGCGGCCAGCCTGGTGCACCGCGACGCCATCGAGGCAGCCTGGGAGGCGACGCGCGGGGGGACCGGAGCGTCGCCGGCCCAGATCGCCGCGGTGATGGCGGCATCGGTCTTCGCCGTCGAAACCTGCGCGGAGGTGATCACCGACCTGTTCAGGTACGGCGGCGGCCGGGTGCTCTCGCTGTCCAATCCGATGCAGCGGCACCTGCGCAACGCGCTCGCCGCGCGCCAGCACGTGGCGGTCACCGAGGAACACTACGAGACGGCAGGCCGGGAGCGGATCCAGTCCGCCAGGAACCGCACAGACTGACGACGGAGGGCACGAGCGTGCGACCGGCGGACCGCCGGCAGGAGTCGGCGTACCTGGCCGGCGAGGTGTTTTCCTTGGACGGCGGCGCGGCGATCATGAGCACGGTACGGCCGTCCGGCGGGGCCGACGCGCGGGACTTCGGCTCGCTCGGCCGGCGGACCTACCGCAAGGCGGGACTCGACCTGGCCGCGGTGCTCGACGTCATCAACAGCAGCAGCGGCGTCAGCTACGCGTCCACCAGCCGCTTCCCGCGCATCATCGAGGGCGACTACCTGGAGGGCGGCCTTACCAGCGCGCTGATGACCAAGGACGTCGTGCTGTACGTCGACCACGTCAGGGAACTCGGCGTGCCGTGCCTCAACGCGGCGGGCCCGCTGGCGAGCTTCGGCGCGGCCGTCAACCTCGGCTACGCCGACCAGATCAGCAACCGGGTGGTGGACGCGATCGGCGACCTCGCCGGCGGCGTCCGGCTGCACGAGCGGGCCGCCGAAGGCACCGGAACGGCGGGCTGAGCGATGGCGGACCGGGAGATCACCAGCGGGCGCGTCGGCTTCGTCGGTCTCGGCGCCATGGGCATGCCGATGGCCAGGCACCTCGTCGCGGCCGGATACGAGGTGACCGGCTTCGACGCCTCGGCGGCGGTCATGACGGCGATCGCAGGCGCCGCCGCTGACGGCCCGGCCCCCGCTGACGGCCCGGCCCCGGCTGACGGCCCGGCCCCGGCTGACGGCGCAGGGGGAGGCGGGACCGGCCGCATCCGCGCGGCACCCGCACTCACCGCGGTTGGCGACGGCGCGGCGGCGGTCGTCTTGATGCTGCCCGACTCCGGCGTGGTCGAGCAGGTGCTGCTCGCCGACGGACTGCTGGCCAGCCTGGATCCGGCCACCATGGTCGTCGACATGAGCTCTTCCGACCCCGCGCGCACCCGCGAACTGGCGGCCAGGGCCGCCGAGCGCGGCGTCACGCTGATCGACGCGCCGGTCTCAGGCGGCGTCTCCGGCGCGCTGGCCCGCAAGCTCACCATCATGGTCGGCGGTCCTGAGCAGGCCTTCACCGCGGCCCGCCCGATGCTCGCCGCGATCGGGTCCCGCGTGGTCCGGGCCGGCGACGTCGGCGCCGGGCACGCGGTCAAGGCGCTGAACAACCTGATGTCCGCGGCTCACCTGATCGTCAGCTCCTAGGCGCTCATCGCGGGCCGGCGCTTCGGGCTGGACCCGGCGGTCGTGCTCGACATCGTCAACGGCTCGAGCGGGCGCAGCGGGTCGACCGAGAACAAGTGGCCCAACTACGTGCTGACCGAGCGTTACGACGCCGGGTTCAGCATCCAGCTGATGGTGAAGGACATGAAGCTGGCGCTGGGGATCGAGCACGCGACCGGGACGCCCGCGGCGGTCAGCGAGGCGGTCCTGGCCGCGTGGCAGGCCGCCGCGCGCGACCTGCCCCCCATCGCCGACCACACGGAGATTGCCCGCTGGCTCGACATCAGCCGCTAATCGCGGACCCCATCCGTCACCCCGGGGCCGCGCCCGGCGGGGGCCGGCGGGCGTTAGTCGAAGTTGTTCTTGCGGCCCTCGCGGACGTAGCCGACGGTCGAGCGGATGTGGCCCTCGCCGTGCACCGCCTTCTTCTTGGAGATGTGGCCGAACATCTGGATGCCGAAGCCGCCGTCGAGGTCGTTGACGATCCGCTGCTTCCACGGGCGGCGCACGATCTGCGTCGTCAGCCGCCTGACGGTCCTTGGCTGGGTCATGATGTGGTCGGCGATCTGGTAGGCGCGGGCGACCAGCTCCGAGCGCGGCACCACCTCGTTGACCATCCCCCACTCCAGGGCCTGCTCGGCACTGATGGCCTCGCCGGTCAGCAGCGCGTAGGCGGCGCGCTTGACCCCGAGCAGTTCCTGGAAGGCGTTGTGGATGCCGTCGGCGGGCACCGAGCCGATGTCGTAGTGCAGGTCGTAGATCGTGGCCCCCGCCGCGGCGAGCGTGATGTCGCACATCAGCACGATCTCGGAGTGGAAGCCCGGCCCGTTCATCAGGCCGATGGTCGGGATCTCCAGGTCGTTGACCAGGGCACTGACGTTGATCCTGCCGTCCTTGTAGGCGTACTCGTACGCCCAGTACGCCATGTCCTCCTCCTCGAGGGCGAACCCCTCGGGGTCGGAGCCCATCATGAACTCCTCGCCGGAGCCGGTGAGGATGAGGATCTCGTTGTCCGGGTCAGCGCCGACCGTCTTCAGCATCTGGCCGAGCGAGCGGTGGTTCTGCACGCTCAGCTGGACCGGGCCGCCGAGCGTGTGCGCCTCGACGAGCAGCACGCCGTCCGCGCGGCGTGTCATGCGGTAGAAATCCTTGAACCGCTCGCTGTACTCCTCCAAGCGCGGCGTGGGGACGAACTGCTGTAGTGACATCGGCGCTCCTTAACGGTGCTGTGTGGCTGCACGAAGGACACTAACCCGGTGACCGAGCCGGTGGCGCACTGCCTGCCCGATGCGGGGCCGCGGTCAGATACCGGCTGCCAGCCGGTGGTAGGCGGCGTTCCAGCGGATCTCGTTCTCGAAGCCGCGCACGGTGGTGTTCTCGTCGATGACCAGCAGCTCCACGCCGGCGATGCGGGCGAAGTCGGTGAACGAGTCCAGGCCGGCCGCGGTCGACAGCACCGTGTGGTGGGCGGCGCCGGCCGCCAGCCACGCCGCGGCGGAAGTGGCGAAGTCCGGCGCGGGCTTCCACACCGCCCGGCCCACCG
>DAHVAN010000419.1 GCA_027314595.1 Actinomycetota bacterium
CGGTGGGCCGGGCGGTGTGGAAGCCCGCGCCGGACTTCGCCACTTCCGCCGCGGCGTGGCTGGCGGCCGGCGCCGCCCACCACACGGTGCTGTCGACCGCGGCCGGCCTGGACTCGTTCACCGACTTCGCCCGCATCGCCGACGTGGAGCTGCTGGTCATCGACGAGAACACCACCGTGCGCGGCTTCGAGAACGAGATCCGCTGGAACGCCGCCTACCACCGGCTGGCAGCCGGGATCTGACCGCGGACCGGCGAGCCGGGGCGGAGAAGATCTGGGGCCCGGGGTCACGGCTCCGGGATGACCGCGACCGGCGCGCGGGCGTGGCTGAGCACCGCGTGCTGTATCGACCCGATGGCCGGGGCCGCGCCGGGCCCGCCGTGCCTGCCGAGCACCACTAGGTCCGCGCGCGCCGAGTACTCGGCGAGCACCTGGGCGGGGTGACCGTGCACCACGTCGGGCCGGGCGGCCACGCCGGGGTACTCGTCCCGCCATCGGCTCAGGGTTGCCGACAGGTCGCTGGTGGCGTCGGCGCACACCTGCCCTGAGTGCACGGCGACCAGTTCGGCGCCGCGCAGCGCGGCCTCCTGGAAGGCGAACGCCAGGGCCTGCGTTCGCTCCCGCGGGTCGCGGACGCCGGCCACGATCTCGCGCTGGGCGTCGGTCTGCTCCCTGACGACGATCACCGGGCACGTGGCGTGCATGGCCACGTACCTGCTGACCGACCCCAGCAGCAGGGCAGTGAACCCGCCGATCCCGCGAGCGCCGACGACGACCATCAGCGCCGCCTCGCCGGCGTCGGCAAGCGCCAGCGCCGGCCGCCCTGACAGCAGTTCGCTGTCCGCGACCAGGCCGGGGACGACCTCCCGGCACCTGGTGACAGCCGCCTCGATCACCCGCGCCGCGGACTCCCGCAGCTCGGTGGCGACCGTCGGCGCGGCCCCTTCCTGTGCCCGCATCCGCGGCGGCATGGCCGGCGACGTCACGACGCGCAGCGGCGACTTGCGCCGTTCGGCTTCCTGGGCGGCCCACTCAAGCGCCCGCAGCGATTCCTCGGATCCGTCCACGCCTACGATGACAGGCCTGGCTGACATGGCACTCTCCTTCCTGCTGTCGCGGGCGTGCCGAAGACATACCCGCATTCGGGCCTCGCGAGCGCACTTACGTTCCCGGGGCCGCTGAGAGATGATCTGGTTGAGCCGTCAGGGAGTGTGCCATGAGCGCCGGTACCGAGGAACTGCCGGCCAGCCGGCGCCCGGCAGGACACGCGACATCCGGCTGGCCGTGCGGATCGTGACGGTCGTCCTGGCCTGCCTCGCCGTCTGCGGCGGCTACCTGCGCTGCGTCATCGCGAAGGGGCACTGACACGGCGGCCGGGGCGGCGCCTAGAAGTAGACCCGGCTCACCGTGTCCGCCACGCAGGTCGGCTTGTCGCTGCCCTCGACCTCGATCGTGACCCGGTTGACCAGCTGCGCCGCGTCTTCGCCGATCCTGTCGCAGCTGATGAGCGTCGAGCGGGCGCGGATGCGCGCCCCGGCCGGAACCGGCGCAGGGAACCGCACCCTGTTCAGGCCGTAGTTGATCCCCATCCGCGCGCCGCCGGACCGGCGCAGCTGGCCCGCGAAGTACGGGACGAGCGACAGCGTCAGGAAGCCGTGCGCCACGGTCGTCCCGAACGGTCCCGCCGCGGCCCGCTCCGGGTCCACGTGGATCCACTGGTGATCCTCGGTGGCGTCCGCGAACCCGTTGATGCGGGCCTGGTCCACCGTGAGCCAGTCCGTCGGGCCGAGTTCGGCGCCGACGGCCGCCTCGAGATCGGCTATTGCCCGCTGAGCCTGCATGCTGGTCTCCTCACGCTCGTGCGCCGCCTTGGCCGGGACGTTACGCCTTGCGGAGCTCGCGGGCGATGACCATCCGCTGGATCTGGTTGGTGCCCTCGAAGATCTGCGGCACCTTCGCCTCGCGCATGTACCGCTCGACGGGGAAGTCGCGGGTGTACCCGGCCCCGCCGAGCACTTGCACCGCGTCCGTGGTCACCCGCATGGCCATGTCGGTCGCGACGAGCTTGGCGATCGAGGCCTGGCGGCGGAACGGCATCCCCCTGTCCCGCCGCCGCGCCGCGTCCAGGTATGTCGCCCGCGCGGACTCCACGCCCGCCGCCATGTCGGCGAGCAGGAACTCAAGACCCTGGAACTCGATGATCGCCCGGCCGACCTGGGTGCGCTGCCTCGCGTACGCCACCGCCTCGTCGAGCGCGGCCTGCGCCAGGCCGACGGCGCACGCGGCGATGCCGAGCCGGCCGGAGTTCAGCGCGTCGAGCGCGATCTTCAGCCCGTCGCCCTCGCCGCCCATCAGGCGGCCGGCGCCGATCCTGGCGTCATCGAGCAGCAGTTGCGCGGTCGGGGATCCGGTCAGGCCCATCTTGTGCTCGAGCGGGGCAGCGGTCAGGCCCCGCGTGGCGGCGTCGGCGAGCAGGCAGCTCACGCCGCGGGAGCCCGCGTCGCTCGTACGGACCATGATCGTGTAGAAGTCGGCCACCCCGGCGTGGGTGATCCACGCCTTCGTCCCGTTCACCACGTAGTCGGCGCCGTCTCGCGTCGCGCGGGCCGACAGCGCCGCCGCGTCCGACCCGGCGTGCGGCTCGGACAGGGCGTAGGCGCCGAGCAGGTCACCGCCGAGCATCGCGGGCAGCCACTCATCACGCTGCCCGTCGGTGCCGAACCGGGCCAGCGGATAGCACGACATGGTGTGCACCGACAGTCCCACCCCCACCGTCATCCAGGCCGCGGCGAGTTCCTCGAGCACCTGCAGGTACACCTCGTAGCTGACCGCGCCGCCGCCCCACTCTTGCGGGTACGGCAGGCCGAGCAGCCCGCTGCGGCCGAGCAGCCTGAACTGCTCGCGCGGGAACCGGCTCGCCGCCTCGTACTGGCTCGCGACCGGCTTCAGCTCATCGGCCGCGATCTGGCGGGCCAGGGCGAGGAGCGCCTCGGCGTCGGAGTCAGGAAGCATCCGCTCCACTGGCATGCGCACCTCCACGGGCTTTCCTTCTCAAGCACCTCACACCGTACATACTGGGCCGGGTAAGCGCGCAGCGCACGGAAGGGGGTCCGCGGTGGCCGGTAACAGCGCCAGTCCCGGCGTCTCCGTCGCGTCGCGGGTCCTGGCGCTGCTCGGCGCGTTCGACGGCGAGCACCGCAGCCAGACGCTCAGCCAGCTTGCCCAGCGCGCGGGCCTGCCGCTCGCCACGGCTCACCGGCTCGTCGCCGAGCTGGCGGACTGGGGGGCGCTGGTGCGCCTGCCGTCGGGAGACTACGTCGTGGGCCGGCGGCTGTGGGACCTGGGCCTGCTGGCCCCGGTCCAGTCGGGGATGCGCGAGCTCGCCTCGCCGTTCCTGCAGGACCTGTACGGGGCGACGCTCGCCACCGTGCACCTGGCCATCCGCGACGCCGGCAAGGCGCTCTACCTCGACCGGATATCCGGGCACGCGTCGGTGCCCGTCGTCAGCCAGGTGGGCGCCCGGCTGCCGCTGCACGCCACCGGCGTGGGCAAGGTGCTGCTCGCCTACGCGCCCGCCGACGTGCAGGCTGACGTGCTCGCGAACCTGACCCGCGTCACGCCGTACACCGTCACCCAGCCCGAACGCATGCGGGAGCAGTTGCGCGCCATACGCCGCGACGGCTTCGCCCTGACGATGGAGGAGATGAGCCTCGGCGCCTGCTCGGTCGCCGTCCCCGTCCGGGTCCAGGACGGCACGGTCGCCGCGGCGCTCGGGATCGTCGTCGCGCGGCTGTCCGGCGACCGTCCCAGCGTGCTTCCGGCGCTTCAGGTCGCCGCCCAGGGCATCGGGCGCAGCGTATCGGGAGTCGTTTCCGCTCAGTGAAAGCATCCGCTTGTCCGGGGCGAGCCGGTCCCGGTGATGTGCGCGTGAATGCCGCGGACGCGATCCGCGTCGAACCGGTTGCGGGCATTGAGTTTCTTGATCCATGTTACGCGCAATGACTCGTCCGGTCTGACAACAGCCCTTCCCGACCATTTCGCTGTATATCCGGATCATGGAATCGTTGATTGTGTTGTAAACCAGGCTCATATATCGCGCTGCCCTGCACCCTCACCGGCCGCGCCTACGCCTGCGGCAAGCCGGGCTCCGCTGCTAGCTGACCGCGCCGCCGCCCCCACTTTTCCGGGTACGGCAGGCCGAGCGGCCTGAACTGCTCACGCCAGAACCGCACCGGGCGCAGCATATCGGCAGTCGTTTCCGCTCAGTGAAAGCATCCGCTTGTCCGGGGGGGCGATGCTCCCGTTGACTGTGCGGCATGCGCACCGAGGTCGCCATCATCGGCGCCGGGCCGGCCGGCCTGCTGCTTTCCCACCTGCTCGCCCGGGAGGGCATCGAGTCGGTCGTCATCGAGACCCGCTCCCGTGAATGCGTGGAATCCCGGATCGGCGCCGGCATCCTGGAAAGCCCCGCCGCCGCGCTGCTGGCGGGGGCGGGGCTTGGCGAGCGCCTGCGCACCGACGGCGAGGAGCACTGCGGGATCTACCTGCAATGGCCTGGCGGACGCGAGCACATCGACTTCCTCGGCCTGGCCGGGCGGACCGTCTGGCTGTACGGGCAGGCCGAGCTCAGCAGGGACATCGCGCGCGCCAGGGACGTCGCGGGGCAGCGGTTCTACTACCGCGTGAGCGCCACCGCGGTGCACGATCTGCACACCGAGCACCCGTACGTCACCTTCCGGGCCTGCGACGGCCGCCAGGTGCGCATCGACGCCGACGCCATCGCCGGGTGCGACGGCGCGTCGGGCCCGAGCCGGGCCGCGGTGCCAGGGCCCGTGAGGCAGACCTGGGAACGCGCCTATCCCTACTCCTGGCTCTGCGTCCTGGCCGACGCCGCCCCGTCGACCGACCATCTCATCTACGCCTGGCATCCGGACGGCTTCGCCCTGCACTCGATGCGCTCGCGAACCGTCAGCCGCCTGTGCCTTCAGGTCGCGCCGGGCACGGACGCAGCCGACTGGCCTGACGACCGGATCTGGGAGGCGCTCGCCGCCCGGCTGGGCCACGGCCAGGACGGGTGGGAGCTGGTCCCGGGCCCGGTCACGGACAAGCGCGTGCTGCCGGTGCGAGGCTACGTGACGGCGCCGATGCGCTGCGGCCGGCTGTTCCTGGCCGGAGACGCCGCGCACACCGTCCCGCCGGCCGGCGCGAAGGGACTGAACCTGGCGATCGCCGACGTGGCCGTGCTGGCGCCCGCGCTCACGGCACTGCTGCGCAAGAACGACGCGCGCCTGGCCGACGCCTACTCCGACACCGCGTTGCGGCGTGTCTGGCGCTCCACCCACTTCTCCTGGTGGATGACCACCATGCTGCACGCCACCGGCGAGCCCTACGACGCCCAGTTGCAGCTAGCGCAGCTGCGGTGGGTGGCCAGCAGCGCCGCGGCGGCCGCCGGGCTCGCCGAGAACTACACCGGCCTGCCCATCGGCGCCTGACTCGCCCGCACCGGGCACCGTCACCTAACCCGGTCACGCCAGGCCGCGCACGGTGCGGGCCGGCGCCAGGTCGCCCTTGATCGCGGCCACCATGTCGAGCGCCTGCCTGGTCGCCAGCACGTCGTGCGCGCGGAAGATCCGCGCGCCGAGCCATGCGCCCACGGCGGTCACCGCCAGCGTGCCGGCCAGCCGGTCCTCGATGCCCGTGCCGAGCGTCTCGCCGACGAAGTCCTTGCGTGAGGCGGAAAGCAGCACCGGCCAGCCGGTGGCGGTCATCTCGCCGAGCCGCCTGGTGAGCTCGAGTGAGTGCCAGGTGTTCTTGCCGAAGTCGTGCGCCGCGTCGATGACGATGCGCGCCGGGTCCACCCCGGCCCGCACCGCGCGCCCGGCCAGCGCCAGCGTGCGGTCGAGCACGTCCGCCATCACGTCGGGGTACGACACGCGAAACGGCCTGGTCCGCGGCGGCAGCCCGCCCGCGTGCGAGCACACCAGAGCCGCGCCGGACGCCGCGGCGACCTCGGCCAGGCGCGGGTCCCAGCCGCCCCAGGTGTCGTTGAGCAGGTCGGCGCCGGCCTCGCACGCGGCCCTGCCCACCTCGTGGCGCCAGGTATCGACGCTGATGACCAGCGCGGGGTATGCGGCGCGCACCGCCCCGACGAACGCGACGACGCGGCGGATCTCCTCGGAAACGGTGACCTCGTCGCCGGGCTTGGCGGGCACCCCGCCCACGTCCAGGATGTCGGCGCCCTCGGCGACCACCTCGTGCACCCGGTCGAGCGCGGCCCTGGTGTCCCAGGTGAGGCCGGGCTGGTAGAACGAGTCCGGCGTCCGGTTGACGATCGCCATCACGAGCGTCCGGCCAGGCGCGAACTCGCGATCACGCAGCCGCAGCGGCCCCGGCTGGCGCGACGCCGCGCTCTCCTGGCTCACCAGCCAAGGTTATCCCTTACCTGGCGGGCACCGATCCGGCCGGCGGGCGCTCGTATGCGGGGACGGGGCGGGAGCGCTGTCGCATCTGACCATCGGCGCGTACGAATTGCCGCAGTTCAACGGGCGGTCGCGGGTCCGGGTCCCGCTCAGCCGCCGGCGCCTGGCGGCGGCGGTCGGCGACGAGCAGGAGTTCGGCCGCCATCACCGCCAGGTCGTGGCTCGCCTGGTGCTTGTGCCCGCGCCGGCCCAGGTCCACCTGCGCGACCGCGTCCAGGCCGTGCCCGGCGGCGGTGTCGATGAGCACCGCCAGCTCGATGCCGTATCCGACGGGGATGGGCAGGCGCTCCATGAGGTCGCGGCGGGCCGCCCACTCGCCCGCGAGCGGCTGCACGACGCCGGTCAGCTCGGGCCACCACAGGCTGAGCAGCGGCCGGGCCACCAGCTCGGTCACACGGCCGCCGTCGGCGGTGACGGACCCGTCATCGCCGTGGTACAGCCGTTCGTAGAACCCCTTGACGAGCAGCACGCCCGGGTCGTCGAAGAGCGGGCCGAGCAGGCCGGTCACGAAGTGCGGCCCCCAGTGCGTCAGGTCCGCGTCCACGAAGACAAGCAGGTCGCCCTGGGTCACCAGGAGCGACTTCCACAGCGCCTCGCCCTTGCCGGGGAAGGACCCGAGGTGGCGCGCGACCTCTCGCGTCCGGTGCACCGTCGCGCCTGCCCTGGCCGCCGCCTGCGAGGTCTGGTCGGTGGAGTCGGAGTCCATCACCACGAGCTCGTCGACGAGCCCGGTCCGCGCGCCGAGCTTGGCGATCGCGGCCACCACTCCCGCTACCGTGCGCTCCTCGTCGCGGGCCGGGATGACGACGCTGACCGTCAGGCCGAGGTGCTTCTTGCGCTCGGCCAGCCGCCGGGCGGGCCAGTCCTGCCAGCGGCTCGTCCGCCGGCGCGACCACGCCTCGGCGATCCCGTCCGTCTGGCTCAAGCCATCCCTCCGCGGCGTCACCGCTGTGAGTCACGCAGGTGCTGGCCGAGCAGCGCGAGGTCGGCGGCGCCGAGGTGGTCGGCGGCCGTGGCGAGCTGATGCCAGTGCGGGTAGATGAGGTCGGGTGCGCTGACCTTGTCCAGTGCCTCGCGCTCATCGGCGGTCAGCGCGAGCGCGGCCGCGCCGAGGTTGTCGCGCAGCTGCTCGTCGGTGCGCGCCCCGATGATCAGCGAGGCCACCGCGGGCCTGCCGAGCAGCCATGCCAGCGCGACCTGCGCCGGGGAGGCCTGGTGCGCCCCTGCCACGTCGACGAGCGCCTCGATCGTGTCGTACAGCTTTTCCTGGTCGCGGACCGGCGGCTCGTGCCACTCGCCGGACAGCTGCCGCGCCTGCCCGGACGGCGACGAACCGCGCCGGTACTTGCCAGAAAGCAGGCCGCCGGCCAGCGGCGACCACACCAGGATGCCCAGTCCCTGGTCGACCGAGAGCGGGACGAGCTCGTACTCGGCGTCCCTGGACTCCAGCGAGTAGTAGACCTGCAGCGCCGCGAACCGCTCCAGGCCATTCGCGTCGGCGACCGCGAGCGCCTTCATGAGCTGCCAGCCCGCGTAGTTCGACGCCGCCAGGTAGCGTACCTTCCCCGCGGTCACGAGCGCGGACAGCGCGGAAAGGGTCTCCTCGATCCGGGTCTGCCCGTCCCACGCGTGCACGTGGTAGATGTCGATGTGGTCGGTGCCGAGCCTGCGCAGGCTCGCCTCGCAGCCGGCGATGATGTGCTGGCGGGACAGCCCGGCGTCGTTCGGGCCGCCGCCCATCGGCATCCGCACCTTGGTGGACAGCAGCAGCGAGTCCCGGCGCCCGCTGATCGCCGCGCCGGTGATCTCCTCCGCCAGGCCGCCCGAGTACACGTCCGCCGTGTCGATCAGGTTCACGCCGGCGTCCAGGCACATGTCCACCTGGCGGCGCGCGCCGCCGGAGTCGGTCGCGCCGACGGCCTTGAACCCGCCGCGCCCGCCGAAGGTCATCGTGCCGAGCGTCAGCGCCGAGATCCGCAGGCCGCTGCGGCCAAGCTGCCGGTACTCCATCGTTTACCGCCTCCCCTGTGCGGTAGTGCCGCCGCACCGCCGGCATTCATTTATTGGTAAGAGTAGAAGGAGGGAAAAAGCTGCCGGCCGGGTGATGCGAGGAGGCGACGATGACCAGCGGAGGCGACGAGACGTCGGCACTGCGCGGAGCGGCAGTCGGGAAGCGGATGGTAGTGGAGTACGGCGTCGAACTTGACGGCGTGTGGCTTCCGCTGGCCATGCTCCGGCGCCTGGCAACTCACGGGCCGTGGGACCGGCCTTTCACCGAGGCCACCTCCGACCAGGAGCGCGTACTCGTCACCCACTCGCTGGCCGACCGGCACAACCAGAACGGGCTGCACCGGGGCACGGGGCTGTCCGGCTTCCTTGACGCCATACCGTTCGAGCCGACGGTCCCGTTCCCGGCGGCCCGGAGCGGCTGACGCAGGCGAGGGACCGGGGCTCAGACGGCAATACCGTCACGGCACGGTGACAGGCGCGATGACGACAGGCCCGAGATCGGGGTCGAGCTCGGTGGCCTGGGACACTCCCGGGGGCGTGATCACGTCCATCGCCTTGGGCACGTCCGCCGGGTTGAACGAGCAGACCGGCTCGGTGCCGCCCGGGGCGCACACGCCGAACGTGAACGGCCCCGGTGTGGCGGTGAAGGCGCGCGCCTGGTCAGGGCTGAAACCGTCCTGGCCGGTCAGCACCACGGTGAAGCCCCATCGGTGGGATGGGGTGCCGAATTGCGACTCGGGCAGCGCGACGGTGATCGTCCGGTCGGCGCCGTTGGCCACCACGAGCGGGGTGCCCACGGTGCCGCCGCCCGCGTTCACCCACACCGGGGAGGCGAATCCCTGCACCTCGACCCGCTGGCTCCAGGCGCCGGACGGCGCGATCGTGTAGTTGCGGGACGCGTACGCCGCCTGCGCGGAGGTCGCCGCGGCGCCCGGCACGTGCACGTACACGTCGAGCAGCTGCGCGCCGTCGATCACGCCGAACGTCGGGACGAGGGTCTTCAGCGTGACCCGCAGGTACGCGTACGTGCCGTCGCTGAGGACCTGGAACCGGGTGATGGCGAACGACCCGGCCGCGAAGTCGGGGGCGGTCGGGTACTGGTAGGTGCCCGGGCCCAGGTCGTTCCCCACGCCGTCGCCGGCCGCGTCGGGGACGTCGAGCACCGTGCTGCCCGCGCCCTCGTCCGTGACGACGGCCTGGGCGTAGCCGGTGCTCCTGCCCCCGGCCGAGGTGGCGGCGACCGTGATCGCGTTCGCCCCGAAGCCGACAGGCACCGCCGCCGAGAACGATCCGCCGGCCGCCGCGGTCGCGGTGGCCACCGAAGCCGGCCCGCCGGTCGTGGTGTCCGCGGACTCGATCGTCACCGACGCGCCGGGCGCGGTCGTCCCGGTCACGCTGGCCGAGGAGACGGCCAGCGTGCTGCCGGCGGCGGGCGCGGTGATGGTCACCGGGAGCGCGCCAGGCGGCCCGCTGGTGATGTAGCGCCTGGTGGTGATGGCCGGGGTGTCCACGACGCGGCCGGCGCCCAGCGACGCGATCAGCCGCAGTTCCTGCGCCTGGGCCCAGGTAAGCGGGGACGCCGACCCGGCCGCCTTGCCGTCGGTGAACCCGATGGACGCGGTCGCCGGGTCGCTGCCGTACGGCGAGGCCGCCAGGCTGGGGTCTTCCCAGGCCTGCTCGGGCACGAGCCCGACGCCGGAGGAGAAGCCGATCATCGCCTGGAGCAGGGCTCGCGCGCCGCTCGTGTTCCCTTCGGCGAGGTCGGACTCGGCGCGCTCGCCGGACAGCAGCGGCCAGACGTGGCCGGTGCCCGTGCCGGTCGGCGCCCATGGCGCGCCGGGGGTGGAGCACGAGGTCTGGCTCGGCTGGTAGCAGTCGCCGTAGCCGTCCGCGCTCCCGTTGGCGGCGTCGTTGCCGTACCGGTAGTAGCCGGTGCCGCTCGGCGTCTTCACCGCGATGTGGGAGTCGATGACCGCGAGCGAGGCCTGCACGTCGGGGTCGGTCACGGGCAGCTCGCCGAGCCTGACCAGTTCCTGGAAGCCGCCGTCGAGCACGGCGCGCTGGTCGAGCGTGGGACCGCCGTTGCCGAGGCCGTAGCTGATCGCCGCGTTCGGGTCGCCGGTCTTGGACAGCCTGATGAAGTAGGCCGGCGCGTAGCGGCCGGTGGTCGTCACCGTCCAGGCCTTGATGGTGCGCTGGAAGTCGTCGGCGGTGGCCTGGTACAGGTTCGCCCGGGCCGTGTCGCCGTGGCGCCTGGCGATGGCCGACGCCGCGGTCAGCCCGGCGATCTCGGCCGCGATCGTGGACGGGGAGTAGCCGGCCTGTTCCTCCCAGCGCTCCACGCCGAACGACGGGCCGTTGGCGACAAGGAAGTCCGCGGCCGGGCGGATGTGGCCCTGCCACAGCGCGGTGTCGCCGCCCAGTCCTGACAGGTACGCCATCAGGATCGGGTAGGCGGTCTCGTCGAGCTGGGTGCCGCCGGTGTCCGGGGCGGCCTTGCCGTTCAGCAGGGAGTTGCGCGGCATCGCGCCGTCGGGCAGCTGCTGGCGGTCGAACAGGAACAGGGTCGCCGCGCGCGCCGTCCGGATGTCGCCGTCGGCGAGCAGCCCGGTGAACGCCTCGTACAGGTCCCTGGCGAACACTTCACGGTAGGAGCCGAAGTAGGAGGGCTCGCCGTTGGACAGCACGCCGGCCGGGACCGACTGGCCCCACGGGCTGGCCAGGGACGCCACGATCGCACCCGGGTAGGTCTTGTCCTCGCTGGCCTTGAGCACGTTGGCCGACAGGTAGTAGTGCCTGTCCAGGGTGGCCGCCTGGCTCCGCGTCAGCCCGGGGTAGCGGGCGGGCGGGCGCCGCAGGCCGGCGTCGTATCTCTTCCAGCCCTGCTTGTAGGCGGCCGCGATCTGGCCGAACGGGCGGTCCAGGGACTGTTCGGCCGCGTTCACCGACTGCTGCTGGGACCTGCCGAAACCCAGCGCGAGGGTCAGCGTCCCGCCAAGGCGCGGGGTGACGTCCTCGGTGGCCACGATGTGGCCGTCCGGCGCGTCGGCGTAGGGGGTGAGCGCATGCGCGGCGTCGAGCTGCGCGAGGCCGTCGCTGGCGGTGCCCTCGTAGCCGACGCTGGCGCCGCTGGCGGACGTGGCCGCCAGGGCCATGTAGGTCGGCACGGCGTAGTCGCGGTTGACGGCGCTGGTGACCGTGTTCGTGCTGTAGACGACGGCGACCGGTTCGTGGCGGTAGGCGGTGACCAGGCCTGAGTTGGCGCCCGCGTTGCCGGTCCCGCCTCCGCCGTTGCCGTTGACGTGGGCGTCGAGCCGCGCGTACACGCGCAGGCCGGCCAGGCTGGCGTGCGAACCCGGCGCGTCCTGCAGCCTGGTGCGCATCAGCACCGTGTCACTGGCCGGGTCGGTGATGTAGGTGGTGACAAGCCGGAAGCCGCGCGCGGCGTCGGTGGAGGTAACCGTGCAGGCCATGCCGCTGCGGTCGGCGGTGACCGTGTAGGTCATGTCGCGGGCCTGCATGTCGGTGAAGGTGGCGCCGTCGGTCACGATGTACTGCAGCGTGCTCACGTCGGTGTTGTCGATCGTCGGTTCGTAGACGTCCGACAGCACCCCGTCGGCCACCGTGTACCACACCGTGGACCGCCGGTCGGCCGCGGTGCCGACGCAGTCCTTCCTTGCCAGGTCGAAGTAGGACGGCGCGCCTGGCGCGCCTGGCGCTGTGCTGACCGAGGGGGCTTGCGGGGCTTGCGGCGCCGCGCCCGCGGGAGCGGCGACCGCCAGGCCGGCGACCAGCGCCGCGCCGGTGACCGAGATGCCGAGCAGACGTCCACGTGACATAGCTACGACTCCATCGTCATGACTGTGGCGGACGGGGGGATCACGCTCAATGCCGACCTTCTCGCCGTTGCGCACGCGCGTCAAGAGGCCACGTTGAGTGAGCACCCATGGGCGAGCCGATTACCGCGCCCTGGGCCAGGCGGTGGGCCAGGCCGGTGTGGCGGCGGCCTGAGCCTTCGGTGCGGATCGCCGCGGCGAGGGCGCGGCGGGAGCCGGCCAGGACGACGAGCTTTTTCGCGCGGGTTACGCCGGTGTAGAGCAGGTTGCGCTGGAGCATCATCCACGAGCTCGTGGTCAGCGGGATGACCACGGCGGGGTACTCGCTGCCCTGGGAGCGGTGGATGGTCACGGCGTAGGCGTGCGCGAGCTCGTCGAGCTCGTCGAAGTCGTAGCTGACCGTCTCGTCCTCGTCGGTGCGCACCGTGAGCGCGTGATCTTCCAGCGACATGCCGGTCACGGTGCCGACGGTGCCGTTGAACACCCCCGTGGCGCCCTTGTCGTAGTTGTTGCGCAGCTGCGTGACCTTGTCCCCGACGCGGAACACGCGGCCGCCGTAGCGGCGCTCGGGCTGCCCCTCGCGGTAGGGGGTCAGCGCCTCCTGCAGCAGCAGGTTCAGGTTCCCCGCGCCGGCCGGGCCGCGGTGCATCGGGCACAGCACCTGGACGTCGCGGCGCGGGTCCAGGCCGAACCTCGCCGGGATGCGGCGGGCGACGACGTCGCACACGAGCTGGGCGGTGGCTTCGGTCTCGTCGCAGCCGAACCAGTAGAAATCCGCGAACCCGCGCAGTGCGGGCGGCTGTCCGGCGTTGATCTTGTGCGCGTTGACGACGATGCCGGACTGCTGGGCCTGCCGGAAGATCTTCGTCAGCCGGATCACGGGGAGCGTCCCGGCGGCGATCAGGTCGCGCAGCACCTCCCCGGCGCCGACCGAAGGCAGCTGGTCCACGTCGCCGACCAGCAGCAGGTGCGCGCCCGGCGGCACCGCCTTGACCAGCTTGTTCGCGAGGATCACGTCCACCATCGACGTCTCGTCGACCACGACGAGGTCGGCGTCGAGCGGGTTGCCGGCGTCGTAGGCGGGCTCCCCGCCCGGGCGCAGCTGGAGCAGCCGGTGGATCGTCGCGGCCTCGTGGCCGGTCAGCTCGGTGAGCCGTTTCGCGGCGCGGCCGGTCGGGGCGGCAAGCACGACCTTCGCGTTCCTGGCGCGCGCGAGCTCGATCACCGAGCGCACCGTGAAGCTCTTGCCGCAGCCCGGGCCGCCGGTCAGCACCGCGACCTTGCCGGTCAGCGCGAGCTTCACCGCGTCCGCCTGTTCCGGCGCGAGGTCGCTGCCGGTGCGCCCGCGCAGCCAGCCGAAGGCCCTGTCCCAGTCGACGGAGGCGAAGGCGCCCAGGCGGTCGGCGGCGCAGCACAGCAGGCGGCGGAGGGCAGTCGCGAGGGACCGTTCGGACTGATAGAAGGGAGGAAGGTAGACGGCCGGCGGCGGCGGCGCGGCCCCAGCCGGAGCCGGGACCTCCTCCCGCACCACCGCCGAGCCGGCCGCGAGCTCGGCCAGGCACGGGGCGATCAGGTCGGCGGGAACGCCGAGGATCTTCGCCGCCTGGGCGATCAGCGACGGCTCGGGCAGGTAGCAGTGGCCGTCGTCGTCGGCGGCCTCGGACAGCGTGTAGGCCAGGCCGGCCTTGATGCGCTCGGGGCTGTCGCGCGCGATGCCGACCGAGGCGGCGATCGTGTCGGCGGTCTTGAACCCGATGCCCCAGACGTCCGCGGCGAGGCGGTAGGGGTCCTGCTTGACGGTCTCGATGGAATCGTCGCCGTACTTCTTGAAGATCCGCACCGCCAGCGACGTGGAGACGCCGACGCCCTGGAGGAAGATCATCACCTCCTTGATCGCCTTCTGCTCGGCCCAGGCCTTCGTGATGCGCTCGGTGCGCTTGGGGCCGAGGCCCGCCACCTCGATCAGCCGCTGCGGGGTCTCGTCGATGACGTGCATGATGTCGACGCCGAAGTGGCTCACCATGCGTTCGGCCATGACGGGGCCGATGCCCTTGATCAGGCCCGAGCCCAGGTAGCGGCGGATGCCCTGCTCGGTGGCCGGGAGCACGGTGGTGCAGGAGTACACCTCGAACTGGCGGCCGAACCTGGGGTGCGACGTCCACCGGCCCCGCAGCCGCAGGGACTCTCCTATCTGCGCGCCTGGCAGCGGGCCGACCGCGGTGACCAGTTCGGTGCTCGCGCTGACAGGGCCGCGGCCCGTGCCGCGGTCGGGGGCGATGCGGGCGATCGTGTAGCCGGTCTCCGGGTTGGCGAACGTGACGCGCTCAAGCACCCCTTCGAGAACCGCTGTCTCGCGTGGCTCTCCCGTCATGCACACATTGTCCCGCTCGGGATCTGCGCCCGGCCCAGGTTCATCGCGCGCGATGGCGGAGCGGGCGGGCGCGGCAGCCTGCCGGCCTGGTGTGCTGGCGGGCGGAGCCGGGTTTATGTGTGCAGTTTGACCCCTTCGAAGGGGTCAAACTGCACACGCAAACTGAATGCGGCCTGTGTCAGCCGTGCAGCAGCATGGCCAGGCTGATCGCGTTGGCCATCACCCGGTACCCGAGGTCGTTGGGGTGCAGGTGGTCGCCTGAGTCGTAGATCGGGTTCATGATCAGCGGGTTCGATGGATCGCGCATCAGCTTGTCGAAGTCGATGACGCCGTCGAAGGCTCCGCTGGTGCGGATCCACTTGTTCACCGCCTCGCGCTTGGCCTCTCCGGCCGCGGTGTAGTAGGCCGCGCCCTTGAACGGCAGCAGGGTGGCGCCGAAGATCTTCAGGCCGCGGGCGTGCGCCTGCGCGATGAGCTGCTTGTACGCGGCGATGACCTCGGCCGCGCTCACGTTGGTGACGGGGTTGATGAGCGGGTTCGGCGGCACCGCGCTGAACCCGAAGTCGTTGATGCCCTCCAGCACGATGATGTCCCGCACACCCGGCTGGTCCAGGGCGTCCCGCTCGAACCGGGCCAGCGCGTTGACGCCGCAGCACAGGTCGCTGTTCAGCACCCTGTTCCCGCTGATGCCCTCGTCAGCGACCGAGAGCGTGGGGCCGCGCAGCGCGTCCAGCCGCCGGGCCAGGTCGTTGGGCCAGCGGGCATTGGCGCCGACGGTGGAATGGAACCCGTCGGTGATCGAGTCGCCGAACGCCACCACGGTGCCGAACGCCCGGGGCGACTGCACGATGACGTCGCTGACGTAGTACCAGGACTGGGTCTGCGTGGCGTACGCGCGCCCGCCGGTGTCGCCGGCCTGGTTGCCCTTGCCCGACACCCAGTTGACCTGCTGCGCGTCCGAGTGGATGGTGGCCGCCCCGGTCTTGTCCGGCAGGTACACGCTGACCGCCAGGTCCCGCAGGGCCGGCACCCGCATGCGCACGGGGTCGCTCAGGACCTGCGCGCCCGGCGGGATCTCGAACGACCGGCTGCCGCCGAACGTGACCTGGTGAACCGTGCCCGGCACGACCGCCGCGCCGGAACCGGCCACGGCCACCGTCGTGTCGCCGATCCGCAGCGGGGCGGTGCCGAAGACGTTGGTCAGCTCCACCCGGACCCAGTCGCCGCCGACGCTGGTGAAGACGATGTTGCGGACGGTCTGATCGTCGAAGCCCGTGGCGGACAGCGTTCCCGGCACCGCGACCTGCGGGCTCGCCGCCCAGCTGGTCACCCAGGCGGGGCGGCGGCCGGAGAAGTGCGAGGACCGGGCGGCCGGGGCGGCATGGGCGCCCGGGGCGCCGGGGGACGAGCTGGCGGTCGCGGCCGTGCCGGCCGCCACGGCCAGCGGGACGGCGGCCCCGAACACCCCGATGCGGGTCCATGCCTTGTGACGGTGAGTCCAGTTGCCTGCGATCATGTGTCCTCCTGACTGGCCGGAGGACGCGTCGCTGACCGGCAGCCGCCGCGGAAAGCGGCGGATTCGGCTGGAGTTCCTCTCCGCAATGAGCATCCTCCGGCACTGATCACTTCAGCCGTAACACATCTAGAGGATGCGAACAAGAGATGAAGACGCGAACAAGGGACTCTGCCGTCACGCGAAACCGGCGCCGGCCGCCCGCCGCCTACCGCTGCCTCATGTAGGGGTACCTCGGGGGGGTGCTGTACGGCTGGCCGCCGCAGACCCAGCAGGCCGGCTTGTTGGTGGACTCGTCCCCTGGCACCCAGGTGCCCAGCCAGGTAACCGCCTCGTGCGGTGACTCCTCGGTGCCTTCGCAGGCGAGGGTGGTCGGCAGCCGGCGCGGGTGCTTCATCCGGTAAACCCTTCGACATCTATATCGTGCATAGTGGGCGAAAAGGTACAAGTGTGGCGACAGCCTAGCAGTTCGCGGGCGGGCGGGGCCTCAGCTCGCGGCCAGGTGGCGCATGTTGCGCAAGGCGACCGCCATGATCGTGTTCGTCGGGTTGTGCGCGCCTGAGGTGACGAAGACGGAGCCGTCGGCGACGTAGACGTTGTCCAGACCGTGCACGCGACCGTAGCTGTCGGTCACGCTGGCGGCCGGGTCGGCGCCCATCATCATGCCGCCCATGATGTGGCTGCCGCCCGGCAGCCCGCCCGTGTTGACCGTGTCCGGCACGGCGAGGGCCACGCCCGCCCCGGCCTTGGTCATCATCTCCTTGATCCGCGGGATCCAGAACTGCTGGGACACCTGCTCGTACTTTCCGTAGCTCCACGTGATCCGCGCGACGGGAAGCCCGAAGACGTCCCTGACGGCGGGATCCAGCGTCACCGTGTGGCCGAGGTAGGGCAGGTCGTTGCCGACCATCGAGCAGCCCGCCAGCCGGTCGCGCAGGATGGAGGACCGCATGAGCTGCTTGAAGTCCGTGCCGAACGGTTTGGCCGGGCGGGTGAAGCTGAGCAGGCTCTGGTACGCCTGCGCCTCGCTGAGCACGCTCTGGCTGCCGCCGAGTTCCATGATGCCGCCGCGGATGTACGGCAGCCCGTTGGCCTTCGCGAAGGCGCGGGCGCCGGGGAAGTCCGGATCGGCGGCGTCTTCGGCGCACTGCGTGGTCGACCTGCCGCGGTAGGCGTGCATCCGCTCGTCGGGGAAGATCGCGGTGCCGTCGACGAACGCGTGCATCATCAGCCGGCGGCCGAGCTTGCCGCTGGCGTCGGGAAACGACGAGAGCAGCGCGAGCCGCACCGTCTCGATGGCCGAAGCCGCCATCACGACCAGGTCGGCGCCCTCCGCGCCGGTCACGGGCCCGCCGGAGGTCATCCGCACCCAGCTGACCCCGGTGGCCCTGGCCGCCGCTCCCGAGCCGGCCAGCGCGACCCTGGTGACCATCGTCTCGGGAACCAGCCGCACCCGCCCGGTGCGCAGCGCGAGCCGCAGCGGCACCAGAGCCGACGGCCTGGCCACGAGCGGGCAGCCGTAGCCGCTGCAGAACCCGCAGTCGTCGCACGCCCGCTGGCCGTTGTACGGCACTGAATTGATCGCCATCGGGAACGGGTACGGGTGCAGGCCGATCTCGGCGGCGCCCGCGGCCACCGCGACCGACGAGCGCTGCTGCGGGCCTGGCGGCATCGGGAACTGACCGCCGCGCGGCGCGTGCCCGAGCACCAGGGCGGGCATCGCCCGCAGGTCGCCCTGCACGCCGATCAGCTTCTCCACCTCGTCGTAGTAGGGCGCCATGTCGGAGTACCCGAACGGCCAGTCGGCCAGGTCCGCGCCCGGCACCGGCCCGAGCGCGGAAAGCTGCGTGAAGTCGATGTCCCAGAACCTGGGCACCTTCGCGTCCCAGTGCACGGTCCCCCCGCCGACGAGCTGGGGAAGGTCGTTCACGCTGCCGGTGTGCTGGACAGCTGCCGTCGCGTCCGGCCGCCAGGTGCGCGGGAACACCAGCGGATCCGGCCCGGCGAAGTAGCGCACGCCCATCTTGAGGTCGTCGTTGGAGAACAGCGTCCCGATCGGCCCCTCGCCGCCGATATCGGTGAAGTAGTCAGGCCCCTTCTCGAAGACGACGACCTCCCACCCGGCCAGCGCGAGCTCCATGGCGGCCACGGACCCGCCGGCGCCGCTGCCGATCACGACCGCCCTGCTCACGGCCGAACCACGCCCGCGGTCACAGCGCGCGCAGGAGCTTCAGGACATCGGCCACGATGCCGGTGTCGGCCACCGGGTCGCGGCCGTCGGAGCGCTCGACCTCGGCCGGCGGGTAGCCGAGCGGCTGGATGTCCCCCGGGAAGCCGATATCTCTCCAGCCCGCCAGTCCGCGGTTGCCGCCGTACTCCGGGTTGGCGTACATGCCTTCGAGCGTGTGCTCGAACAACAGCGACGTGAACGCGCTCGCCTCCTGCCTGGCCAGGATCTTGTCCTGGTCCTGCGGCGCTGCCGCCGCGAAGTCCCCGCCTGCCAGCCTGTCCAGGGTCGCGACGCCCTCCCGGTACTGCGTGCGCCAGCCCTGCAGGCGCATCCGCCAGGCGATGATCGTCACCTGATCGAGCGGGATGAAACGCGCCATGAGGTCGGGGCCGGCGGTGTGCCGGTTGCTCCACGGTCCGCCCGCGAAAATCGCCGGCGCGGGCCCGGTGAGCGCGTCCAGCGCCCCGAGCATCTTGTCGATGTAGCCGGTCACTCCGGCCTCGCGCGCGCCGGGGTGGCCGGCCTCGGCCGGGTCGTCCCGCGGGCCGGGCGCGATCCGGGCGGTCGCGGCCCGCACGACCGCGGCCTCATGGCCGGCGAAGAACTCCAGGGTCGCCGGGCGGGCGGGCGATGCCGTGCAGCCAGCCGCCCCCAGGACCGCCGCCACGGGCATGGCGGTGATGACCGTGCGGCGCCGCGGGCCGCCTTCGGGCGTTGCTGGCTTGCTCGCAGGCACCACTGACCCCTTTGACACGGCAGGCTCTGGGCGGAACGCTGGTTCCGAAGATATCTGGGAAAGATCATGACGTGAGTGCCGGATTGCCGCAAGGGGGGCACCTGCTCGGCCGCTACACTGCTTTCGGCCTTGCATCCGGCATGGGGGGAAACGGTATGTCCCGTAGATGGCACATCGCGCCTGGTATCGCCGCACTGGCGATCTTCACGGCCGCCGCCTGCAGCAGCGGCGCCAGCGGCAGCACCGGCGGCACCGCCAACTCCGGCGGCACGTCGACGACGCCGATCGCGTCCTCGCCGGCCGTCGCCAAGGCCAAGGACGAGGCGACGGCGTGCCTGCACGGGACGGGGCTCGGCGGACTGCTCACCTCCTCGGGCCGCAGCGCGCTCGTCGACTGCCTGAAGAGCATCGTCCCGCCCGCCCAGCAGGAGGCGTTCAAGAACTGCGTCACCAGCGCCGCGACAAGCGACCAGGTCTGGACCAGCGACGGGCGGTCGAAGTTCCTGAACACCTCGCTCCCGAACTGCCTGAATGCCGCCTGACGCCTCGGGTTAGCTCTGCTGGGCACGGGGTAGCAGCCAGCAGTGGACATCAAGACCGCGACAGCCGCCGGGAGCGCCCGGTGAGCCCGGCCGGGCCGCTGCGCACGGCGATGGGGGCGGCGGACAGGTGGCAGCGGCGGGCCCGGTGGGCGGGCGTGCCCTACGCGGTGGTGAAGAAGTTCGGCGACGACAACGCCAACCTGCTGGTCGTCGCGCTGGCCTGGTACGGGTTCACCGCGATCTTCCCGCTGCTGCTCGTGGTGGTGACGCTGTTCGGGTTCGTCGGCGCGCAGTCGGTCGGCACCGGCATCATCCGGACGCTGCACGAGTTCCCCGTCATCGGCTCCAGCTTCAACCCGGCCAGCCCCGACGCGCTGCACGGCAGCACGCTCGGGCTGGTCATCGGCCTGATCGGACTGCTGTACGGGGCCCAGGGCGTGACACAGACCGCGCAGCAGGCAATGGCCACGGTGTGGAACATCCCGCGCAGCCAGCGCACCGGTTTCCTGCCCCGGCTCGGCCGCAGCCTGGCCGGGCTGGTCACCATCGGCGGCGCGTTCGTCATCAACGCCCTCGTCACCGGCTACGCCACCGCCGGCCCGACCAGCTACGCGATCAGGATTCCGGTCCTGGCCGGCCTGCTCGTCATCAACGCCGGGCTGTACTTCGCCAGCTTCGCGCTGCTGACCGCCAAGGTGATAGGCCCGCGCGGACTGATCCCGGGCGCCGTCGCCGGCGCGGTCGCCTTCACCGCGCTGATCACCATCGGCACCGGGCTGGTCACCCACCAGCTCAAGCACGCCTCGGCGACCTACGGCGCGTTCGGCACGGTCATCGGCATCGTCGCCTTCCTGCTGCTGCTCGCCAAGCTGAGCCTGTACGCCGCCGAACTGAACCCCGTCCTGGCCCGCCGCCTCTACCCCCGGTCCCTGCCCCTGGGCGGCGAGCCGACGGACGCGGACCGGCGGGTGCTCGCCGCCCTCGTGCACGCCGAACAGCGCCGCGACGACCAGGCGATCGGCGTCGGCTTCGGGGACGACGCCGCCGGCCAGGCCGCGTCGGACGCGAACCGGCATGCCCGCGCCGACAGCCAGGCCGACTCCTAGCTAGCGACGCGACGGGAAAGGGCCAGGCGCGGGCGGCGCCTGCTACTCCTGGAGGGACAGCGCCATCTTCGGGCAGCAGCGGACGGCTTCCCTGCACCCAAATAGCGGCAAAACGGACGCGAGAGTGGTCATTTCATCGAGGAAGTGGACGTGCCAGCGGCCCGGTCGTGACAGGGGAGCAGGTGCGGGTCGCCCTGCAGGCCCGGCGGGCCCGCCCCCGGCCTGCCGGGCCTCGCCTACCTGAACGCGTGAGGGCTGCGCTGCGACGCGGCAGGCGCCGCGCCGGCGTCCGCCGCCGACATCAGGCTGGCGTGCGCCATCGCGTGCAGCAGGCCGGCCAGTTCGGCGTCCGCGATCTCGCCCGCGCTGTGCGGCGTGGAGTTGAGCAGGCCGAACACCGCGTGCACGGCCGCGCGCAGGGTGGGCTGGGCGGCGTGCGGGACCAGTTCGGTCAGCACGGTCACCCACTCCTCCACGTACAGCCGCTGCAGCCGGCGGATGCGCCGCCTGGCCGGATCCGGGACGTTGCCCAGTTCACGGTCGTGCACGGTGATCAGCGCGGGCTGGCCGAGCGCGAAGTCGATGTGGCCGCGCAGCAGCGCGTCGAGCGCGGCGGGGGCGTCGGGCGCCCCCGCCGCCCGGCTGCCGCCTTCGGCCGCGAGCTGCTCGCTGATCCGCAGCAGCATCTCGGTCAGCACGGCGGTCTTGCCGGTGAAGTGCCGGTACAGGCCCGGCCCGGACATGCCGACGGCCGCGCCGATGTCGTCCATCGAGACGCCGTGGAAGCCGTGCCGCGCGAACAGCGCCGCGGCGGCGTCGAGGATCTGCGCGCGCCGCGAGCCGCCGTCGGAGCTTGCCACGCCTTCCATACTAGACGGAGGCGGTTAATAATCGTTAACGTTAGGTACCGGGTTTTTGGGACTCTCAGCTAGGGATCACTAACAAACGGGGCCGCGAGAGATGGAGACGCTCGTTCCGCGCAGCGCCGCGCAGCCGTCAAGCGACGCCTTCAAGCGCAACCACGCGGAGCACGCCGCGCTGGTCGCCGACCTGCGGGCGCGGCTGGCCAAGGCCGCGCTCGGCGGGCCTGAGCGGGCGCGCCGGCGGCACGCCGGACGCGGCAAGCTGCTCCCCCGCGACCGGGTGGACGCGCTGCTCGACGCGGGCTCGCCGTTCCTCGAGCTGTCCCCGCTTGCCGCCAGCGGGATGTACGACGACGAGGCGCCCGGCGCGGGCATCATCACCGGGATCGCCAGGATCAGCGGCAGGGAATGCGTGATCGTCGCCAACGACGCGACCGTGAAGGGCGGCACCTACTACCCCGTCACCGTCCGCAAGCACCTGCGTGCCCAGGAGGTCGCGCTGCACAACAACCTGCCGTGCGTCTACCTCGTGGACTCGGGAGGCGCCTACCTCCCGCTGCAGGACGAGGTGTTCCCCGACCGCGAGCACTTCGGCCGGATCTTCTACAACCAGGCGACCATGTCCGCGCGCGGCATCGCGCAGATCGCCGCGGTGCTCGGCTCCTGCACCGCAGGCGGCGCGTACGTGCCCGCGATGAGCGACGAGACCGTGATCGTGCGCGGGCAGGGCACGATCTTCCTCGGCGGGCCGCCGCTGGTCAAGGCCGCCACCGGCGAGGTGGTGACCGCCGAGGAACTCGGCGGCGGCGAACTGCACGCCCGCGTGTCCGGTGTCGCCGACCACCTGGCCGAAGACGACAAGGAGGCGCTGGCGATCGTCCGCTCGATCGTGGCGACCCTCGCCCCGCGGCAGGCCGCGCCGTGGGACGTGACCGAGCCCGAAGAGCCCGCCGTCGACCCCGCGGACCTGTACGGAGTCGTCCCCGCCGACTGGCGCACCCCCTACGACGTGCGCGAGGTCATCATGCGCGTGGTGGACGGCAGCCGCCTGGCCGAGTTCAAGCCCGGCTACGGCACCACCCTGGTCACCGGCTTCGCGCGCATCCACGGGCACCCGGTCGGGATCGTCGCGAACAACGGGGTCCTGTTCAGCGAGTCCGCGCTCAAGGGCGCGCACTTCATCGAGCTGTGCGACCAGCGCCGGGTGCCGCTGGTCTTCCTGCAGAACATCACCGGGTTCATGGTCGGCCGCCAGTACGAGGCCGGGGGCATCGCCAAGCACGGCGCCAAGATGGTCACCGCGGTCGCCTGCGCCCGGGTCCCCAAGCTGACGGTGATCATCGGCGGCTCGTTCGGCGCGGGCAACTACGCGATGTGCGGCCGCGCGTACTCCCCCCGCTTCCTGTGGATGTGGCCGAGCGCGCGGATCTCGGTGATGGGCGCGGACCAGGCGGCGACGGTGCTGGCCACGGTGCGCCGCGACCAGATCGAGGGCGGCGGCGAGCAGTGGCCCGCCGAGGCGGAAGAGGAGTTCAGGCGCCCGATCAGGGAACGCTACGACCACCAGGGCAGCCCGTACTACTCCACGGCCCGGATCTGGGACGACGGGATCATCGACCCGGCGGACACCAGGCGGGTCCTGGGGCTTGCGCTGTCCGCGGCGGCGAACGCGCCGCTCGGCCCCGTCCGCTACGGCGTCTTCCGGATGTGACGATGTTCAGCTCGGTACTGGTGGCCAACCGCGGCGAGATCGCGGTCCGGGTCATCCGCACCCTGCGCGCGCTCGGCATCGGCGCGGTGGCCATCTACAGCGACGCCGACGCCGGCGCCCCCCACGTGCGCGACGCCGGCCTGGCGATCCGGATAGGGCCGCCGCTTGCCGCCGACAGCTACCTCAACATAGACCGGGTCCTCGCGGCGGCGCGGCAGGCCGGCGTGGACGCGATCCACCCCGGCTACGGGTTCTTGTCGGAGAACGCCGGGTTCGCCCGCGCCTGCGCGGCCGCCGGCTTGGTCTTCGTCGGGCCGCCGCCGGCCGCGATCGAGGCGATGGGCGACAAGATCCGCGCCAAGGAGACGGTGGCCGCGGCGGGGGTTCCGGTGCTGCCGGGCGAGGGCCGTCCGGGACTTTCCGATGAAGACCTTATCGTCGCACTGAACGGAGCGAGGTTCCCGCTGCTGGTCAAGCCCTCCGCGGGCGGCGGGGGGAAGGGCATGCGGGTGGCCCGTTCCGCGGCCGAGCTTCCCGCGGCGCTCGCGGCGGCGCGGCGGGAGGCGCTCGCCGCGTTCGGCGACGACACGCTGCTCGTGGAGCGGTACCTCGAGCGGCCCAGGCACATCGAGATCCAGGTGCTCGCCGACGGCCACGGCACCGTCATCCACCTCGGCGAACGCGAATGCAGCCTGCAGCGCAGGCACCAGAAGATCATCGAGGAGGTGCCGTCGCCGCTGATCGGCGACCGGACGCGGGCCGCGATGGGCAAGGCCGCGGTGCAGGCCGCGCGCAGCGTGGGCTACCAAGGCGCGGGCACGGTGGAGTTCATCGTGCCCGGTGCGGAGGGGGACGACTCCCCCGGGTTCTACTTCCTGGAGATGCACACCCGGCTGCAGGTCGAGCACCCGGTCACCGAGTTCGTGACCGGGCTCGATCTCGTCGAGCTGCAGCTTCGGGTGGCCGCGGGCGAGCCGCTGCCGGTCCGCCAGGACCAGGTGCGGCTGACCGGGCACGCCGTGGAAGCCCGGGTGTCCGCGGAGGACCCGGCCCGCGGCTTCCTGCCCACCGGCGGCACCGTGCTCGCGCTGCGCGAGCCGCGCGCGGCGGGCGTGCGGGTCGACTCCGGCCTCGCCGCAGGCGTGACGGTCGCCAGCGCCTACGACCCGATGCTGGCCAAGGTCATCGCGCACGGCCCGGACCGGGCCACCGCGCTGCGCCGGCTCGACGCCGCGCTGGCGGGCACGACCGTGCTCGGGGTGACCACCAACATCGCGTTCCTGCGGACGCTGCTGAGCGATCCCGACGTGGCCGCGGGCCGGCTGGACACCGCGCTGGCCGAGCGGATCGCGGCCGGCCTGCCCGCCGCGACGGTGCCGGATGACGTCCTCGCGGCCGCCGCGCTCGCGGAACTGCTCGCGCGCGAGGCGACCGGGCCGGGGGCACGGAGCGCCTGGGACATCCGGGACGGCTGGCGGGCCGGCGAGCACGCCTGGACGACGCTGCGCATGGCGGCCGGGCACGGCGACCCGGTGCCCGTGCGGGTGCGCGGGCTGGCCGGGGCGGCCGAG
>DAHVAN010000423.1 GCA_027314595.1 Actinomycetota bacterium
TAGCCGAGCCGGAACAGCTCAGCCCGGAACCCGTCCGCGTACTCCGCGAGCGGCCCGGTCACCTTCGCCCAGCACGGTTTCGTCTTCGCCATCATGAACTCCTCATCCGGACGTCCAGCGCGTCCGGAGAGAAGAATCAGCCTCTGACCTGGGAAGAAGCAGGAAGCAGCCAGGGGCCGGGCTGGGATTATGCCGACATCCCGGCAACGCCGGCCAAGCCCGCAGCGTGCTGACAGCTCCTGGTCGGCATAACGGAGAAGTCCGCATAAGAAGCTTTATGCCGATATCGGCATAAAGCTTCTGAGATTTGCCCTTTCATCCCGAGCACTAGGCGGTCGTTGAAGTTCCTCGGGTCGTAGAGCCCGTCTTCGTCGCAGATCAGGGTGCCGGTCATGGCGCAGATTTCGAGTAGCTGATGCCAGTCGGCGTTGTTGCGGGCCAGCCGGGAGCATTCCAGGCCGAGCACGATCCCGGCCCGGCCCAGCGACACCTCGGCGACCATCTGCTGGAACCCTTCCCGGCCGCCGGCGGAGGCGCCGGAGTGGCCCTGGTCGATGTCGATCACGGTGACCTGGTCCGCTGCCCAGCCCAGCGCGATCGCCTTGCCGCGCAGGTCATACTGGCGGATCGCGGACTCGGTGTTGTGGATGACCTGCTTGAGGCTGGACTGCCGGACGTAGAGCACGGCCCGGCGGGACAAGTGGGCGGCGGTCACCTTCGACGCCACGGTATCGGGGAGCATCGGGTCTCCTTCAGCAAGAGCAGCGGTTAAGGGCGGGGACTGTCCCGGCGAGCGCGACGGCCGCCAGGACGCGGATGAGGTCGGTGGCCAGGCCGGCGGGCAGCGGGGCCGGCCCGTTGCCTGGTGCCGGCGGCCCGGCGGGGGTGGCGCGGGCGGCTGGGGCGAGGCTGGCCAGGGCGCGCTGCCAGGCGATGACGCCCTTGCAGGCCAGCACGCCGAAGCCGAGCGGGAACGCCTCGCCGCGCGCGTGCAGGGCGGCATGGCGGAGTTGCTCGTAGCGGGCGTCGAGCCCGCCGCCGGGAGCGGTGTCCTGGCCGGCATCCAGGCGGGCGCCTGGTTCAGCAGCCGCGTGGCCAGGTGATGGGAGCAGGGGCAGGGACGGGTTATCCTCCTTCCGCGTCTCGCGGGCGGGCAGTTCCGCGGCTTTTGGAGTGGCGCTCGCGGCGGCGGGCCAGTGCTCGCTCGACCGAGCGGGGGTGCACGCGCACGCCGAAGGCCTCTTCGATCAGGCCGGGCAGCTGCGCCGGGCGCAGGGCGGGGTCGGCGGCGAGCTGCTCCTCGGCCCAGGCGAGGAGCTCCCCGGTGAGCTTGTGCCCGCCGCGCGGCCCGGGCCGGGCGGGCACCAGCCCTTCCAGCCCGGAGGACTCCAGGGCGGCGGCCGCGGCGTAGTAGGCCGGCCGGGAGTAGCCGAACGCTGCCGCGGCCTCGGTGACCGGGGCGCCGCTCGCCTTCACCTTGCGCACCATCTCGTATTTGACCTGCACCGCGTCGCGGGCGTCGAAGAAGTCGCTGCCCAGGAACTCCGGGTCGGTCACCTGCTCCGGGTGCGGGTTCAGGCACCGTGCGGCGGCCAGGGCCGCCTCCTTGGGGTCTTGCCTGCCCTGCTGGCCGGCCATGCCACCTCCTCATCCTGACCACTGTCAGGATGATTTTGCCGCAGCTTGCCATCGGAAGCACGCTCCGCTGCCAGCGTGTCGCGATAATCCGCAGGAAAGCAAGATATTCAGATCGGATAACGACCTGGAGGGCGATGAGTACTGTCAGGAAGGACGGCATAATCTTCTTGACATTCACGGCGTAATCTTCTTTACGGCCTCGGCACCGTCCCGCTGCGCACGGAGCCGGTCCGCCAGGTCAGCGAGTGCCAGCAGGCCAGCCGTGCTGAACGGCGCCCTGCCAGCCGCGACCACCACGAACGGGTCCGCCGCAGCCGCATCGGTCCACGCAGCCGGCAGCGAGAACAGCTGCCCGTTCTCATCGTGCAGGTGGACCCGGTCCTCGCCCCAGTTCTGGCGGTAGGCGACGAACTCGAAGTCCCGGCCGCACAGCGGATGGAACGGGTGCGTCACCCGGACGCGTCGGTACCGATCACGCGGATCGGGTGTAGTTGACGATGGGGGGTAACGCTTACGCGGAAAGGTTCGTGCTCACCGCCAGGACAGAGCTCACCGACCGGATGCTCATCTTCGGCGGACGGCACCTGACGGTCCTGGCCGAGTACGAGACCCATAACAACGGGCGGCGCCCCCATCGCAGCCGCCAGCTCCGCCCGCCCCGGCCCGACCACCCGGCCGCGGACCTTTCTCAGGAGCGGATCAAGCGTCGGCCGGTCCTCGGCGGCCTCATCAGCGAATACGAGCGAGCCGCCTAAAAGTCCATTTCAGGGCTGGTGGCCGAGTTCTGGAACCCCACAGGTCAAGCACGGCGAAGCCGAGGTGGCCACCGAGAAGCCGCGCAAGTTCCGCCGGGCCGCCCAGCCGGCCGAAGCCGCCCCCGAGACGGACAACGCGGACGGAGCGCCCGGCGCGGACGGTGCCGAGCAGGACGGCACCGACCTGGCGGGTGCCGCGTGACAACCTCCGACGACGGCCGGGGCGGCAGCGTGCCGCCCCGGCCCCCGGCCGGCAAGCCGCAGCAGTGGTACGTGCTGCGGCCCTGGGTGTTCGACGTCACCTTGGCGGGCGTGCTGCTGCGCGCCGCGCCGCGCCCGCCCCGGATGATCTCGGTCGAAGCCTGGGCACGCGCCTACGGGCTAGCCCGCGACCCCGGCAGCGGGCGGCACGCCATCTCCCTGATCGGCCCCGGCCCGGACTTCAGCCCCGAGTACGCCATGACCACCAACCCCGACGAGCCGGTCATCCTCGCCGTCCTGGCCGGCCCCGACGGCGAGCCGCCGGGGCCGCTGCTGATCGACGGCTGCCACCGCCTGTACAAGGCGGCCGTGACCGGCCGGGCGGAAATCCCCGCCTTCGTGCTCACCGCCGCCGAGACCCTGCTGATCCGCAGCGACGCGGTCCTCGGCCCGCCCCGCCCGGCACGCGCCCGGCACGCAAGCCCGCCGCAGCAGCCTCCGGGCACCGCACCGCACCCGCACCACCCCGATGGAGGCGACCCCCGATGCTGACTGGAATCACCACGAGAACCAGCACCCCGCAAGAAGACGCCGAGCCGTGGCCCGGCGGAAGCGCCCAGCCCGTCCTGGACCACCTCACCGCCACCCTCGGCATGACCGACCCCGACGCCCGGGAACTGCTGCAGGCGGCGCGCACCGCGCAGGCCGAGGGCGGGCCGGGCGCGCTCGCCGACTATCCCGTCCCCGGCGGCGACGCACACCTGCTGATCCACTACGCGCCCGGCAGCCGCGCCTACAGGTTCAACCTCACCACCCCCGGCAACGATGTACCGCCAGGCACCAGGCCGGAACCCGGCACCGCGCCCGGGAACCAGCCCCGCCCGCACGGGCCGTCACGCGGCCCGGAAACGCCGCACGGCAACCCGGCCGGCGACGCCGGCGACACGCCCGCCCCTGGGCTGCCAGCCCCGGCGGGCGGGGCGGACCAGCCGGGGGCGGCGGGGATCTCGGTCACGATCTGGCACAACGTCGCCTTCGATGGCCAGGGGCGGCATACCGCCATGCTGGACGGCTACCAGCCCGGCGACCCGATGGTCCGCGTCTTCGCCTACCAGGCCAGCCCCGGGCGGCCGGCGGAGGAGACCGCCGACGAGGCGTTCGACACGTTCAACGATCATCCCCGGGACCCGAACGGGGCGGACCTGGCCTGCGCCTACTACGGGCGCAGGCTGCGGTCGCTGCCGTTCCCCGGAAAGACGCCGTGTTGCCCGAGGTCATGTTGCGTCCGCCGCGGGTCTGTGTTGTCGGGATCGCCGTGGACTGGCTACCTGGGAACGGCCAGCAGAGTCATGGTTGGGCTTCACGGTCAAGCTGGTGCCGGAATGAGCCTGGGCATGCTAGCTGGCCGCGCCAGGTTGGCCTGGCTGGACGATGCCGGTCTCGTAGGCCAGGATGACGGCCTGGACCCGGTCGCGCAGGCCGAGCTTGGCGAGCAGGTTCCCCACGTGTGATTTCACGGTTGCCTCGCTGATGACGAGGTCGGCGGCGATCTCGGCGTTG
>DAHVAN010000434.1 GCA_027314595.1 Actinomycetota bacterium
ATGCGACGGCGCCGCCGTCGAACGCCGTGTATGTCGCGCAGTAGGCCGGCTCCGCGCCGTCGGTGAAGCGCACGAACCGCGCGTCCTCCATGCCGTGGCTCTCGGCCGGCCCGCCGGGCCACAGCACCCGCTCGGAGAGCGCGTGCCGCGCGTCGAACTCGACCTCGTAGCTGGCGGCAGCCGCCCAGCGAACCCGGTCGACGAGCGCCGCGGCGTCTGCGCGCGTCGCCCGCTGCCGGGACAGCGCGCCGACGGCGGCATCCAGCTCCGCCATGCCGAAGCGCTCTGGCAGCAGGCTCCAGAGGAACTGCGCGTCCTCGCCTTCATGGCCGAGTTCGGCAAGCTTAGCCTGGAAGACGCCGCGATCGCAGGTGCCTGGGCGGTAGTGCCCGGTGCCGGGGAACGGTCCCGGCTCCTCGACGCTGATCGCGGATCCGGCGCTGATGGTGCCGGTCCTGAACTCGATGCTGGACAGATGCCCTTCGCCGACCGCGCGCAGGCTCATGACGAACCGGAGTTCCCCGGGGCCGCAGCCGGCCTGGTCGGGATGCGGCACGATCGACGGGTTGAACAGCGCCGCGCCCTCCAGCGCGTACTGCTGGGTGAAATACGCGCCGATCAGGCGCTGCCGGGCGGCGCTTACCCCGGTCTGGCCGCCGAGCCGGTGCGCGACAAGCCCGAAGTTGCGCTCCAGAGTGCGGTCCAGGTCACGATGCCGGCCGGCGAATCTGGCTCTCGTGCGGGCAAGCGTCCGGTGCACCTCGTCCTCGGTCATCGCCAGGACGCGATCAATGACCGCCTTGGCCCGCGAGTCGCCCGGGGTCAGGGTTTCCTGGCCGGGAACGAACAGCCGACTGACCGTACGGGACTTGTCGGGCAGCAGCCGGTGACGCGTCCTGGCCAGCATCGGCCGCTCGGCGGCGGTCACCGCTGCGCGGTGCTGACGCGGCGGGCCTGCTGCAGCACCGAGATCATCGCCAGTGTCGATTCCGCGCCCTGGTTGCGATTACGGCTGGTCCTGCTCAGGCCGTCGCAGCAGCCGCCGGTCCGCTCGTCAAGCAGGGGAATCTCGGCGTCGTTGTCGCCGAGGAACCACGCCACGCACATACCGGCGCCGTCCAGCCAGCCCGCGTCGCCGGTCACCGCCGCCGCGCGCATGCACGCGTCCGCCAGCGCGGCAGCCTCGATCGGCTGCTGATCGAAGCCGGGGCGCTGCTCGCCCGGGCCCCAGCCTCCCACCGGGACCACCGACAGGTGACCGCCGCGGGTCTCGCCCGCCAGCAGCCACTCCAGCATGCGCAGGCCGTTGCGGAGAACCGGATCACTGCCGAGTTTCCAACCGGCGACGATGACGGCCTCCGCGATCGCGGCGTTGGCGTAGCTGAGCCTCGGCGCGGGCCAGGGCCACGCGGCGCTGGCGGGCGGCTCGCCGATGACGCCGACGGCGTCGGCGAGGAGGCTGAGCGCGGCGGGATGGCCAGGCAGGATGCCGAGCACCTCGGCGGCACCGAGAGCCGCGAACGCCATGGCATGCGGCCACTCGGAGCGGACCCGGGCGGCGGCCTCGAACCGGGTGAGCGACTCCGCGCGGATCGCCGCGGTGGGGCCCCGGGCCGCGGCGGTGCCCAGCCCCCACAGGGCCCGGCCCCAGCAGTCGTGGGTGCCCGGCTCGTCACGCCAGCGGCGGTCGTAGCCCAGACGGTTGCGGAACCTGCCGTCGGGCGCCTGCGCCTGCGTGAGGAAGTAGAGGTAGCGCCGCGCCAGCACGACGAGCTCATCGCGCGGTGACGGCTCCCGGCACGCCACCACCAGGCCACGGGCAACGTCGTCGGCGCAGTAACCGTGCTCATGCCGCGGCACCACGCCCTCGGCGTGCTCCAGCAGGCCAACGCTATCGGTGAGCCGGAGCAGGTGCCGGAACGGCGGATCCGGCCGGTTCACGCCACGGCTCCGTCGCGGGGGCGGGCGACCGCGGCCGCGAGGTCCCGGTACGAAAGCGCGACCGCCGGCCACAGCAACTGCGGCGCGAGATCCGCCGCATGGCGGCTCATCCGCGCGGACAGCCCCGGCTCGGTGAACACCCGGTCCAGCGCGCTGGCGATGGCAGCCGGGTCCTGCCGACCGACCAGCAGCCCCGCGCCGCCGGCGAGCACCTCGACGGCATGCGGGAAAGCGGTCGAGATGACCGGCTTCCCCGCGGTGACTGCCTCGATCAGGACCCCGGAGGTCACCTGCTCCAGCGAGTCGTAGGGCAGCAGCACGACGTCCGCGGCGCCGATGAGCTCGCCCAGGACGCCGGCGGGCAGGAACTGCGCGTCGAAGTGCACGAGATCCGCCACACCGAGCGCCCTCACCCGCGCGCCGAGGAAACTGCGATAGGCCTCGCCGTCGCGCGCCCGCACGCGCGGGTGCGTCTGGCCGGCGACCGTGTAGGCAACTGGCCGCCCCCGGTCCCGCAGCAGCGCCACCGCGGCGATCGCATGCTCGATCCCCTTGCCTGGCCCAAGCAGTCCCCAGGTCAGCGCCATGGGCGGATGGCTTTCCGCACGCGGCGCCATGGCGACCCTGTTGTCCGCGGAGCCGTGAGGTATCACGAAGACCTTCTCCGGGCTGGCGCCGTAGATGTCCAGCAGCCGCGTCCAGGCCGTCTGCGTCATCGTGACGACCGCGCTGGCGGCGTCGATGATGTCGTCAAGAATCGAGCGCTGTCGTGCCGTGGGCTGCGCCAGGACGGTATGCAGGACCACGACGCTCGGAACGCGCAGCGCGCAAAGCAGCGGAACGAGGTCCCGCCCGTCGGGCCCGCCGTAGATGCCGTACTCGTGCTGCACGATCACGACATCGAAGCGGTTAATCACGTCGACAGCGGCTGCCGCGCTCCGGTCAGAGCCGTTCACCAGGTCATGCACGACCTCAGGCGCACGCGGCGGCAGGGGTTCCCCGGGCACGGGCTCGTCGAGGACGCGCACTATGCCCACGTGATCGCCTGGCCCGCGAAGGTGGGCGAACAGAGCGGCGCTGAAGGTCGCGAGCCCGCACTGGGTGGGCGGGTAGGTACTAAGTAGCGCGTACGCCTTGGCCATAACGGTCCTTCCTGTTGGCGCCGGCCGCGACGCGAGCCGCGTCGTGCCAGCGCATCCTGCGGTCAAACGAATTCATGGACCTGACGTGCCGGACGACGCAAATCTGCGTACGCCGGCCGTGTCGCCGAGCGGAGACGGACTGCAGAGGAACCACCGTCGTTCGGGATAAAGGGTTTTCCCGAACGCGGCGACCGGATGCTGCGCGCCCGGCCCGCCACATACCGCCCGCACGTGGCGCCGTTCCTGCAGTCGCCGGCCCGCTGGTTCCGCAGAACCCCCGGGTAACGCCATCCGGCTCGCGGACGCTGGGCAGTGCTGCCTCAGCGGAAGACAATGCCCTTCTCGAACCGAGTAATGATCTTGAAGCCGAACATGCCGGCCATCCCAACCCCGGCACGTGGCGTGCCTGGTCGCCAGGACCGAAGACGGCGCCAGCCAGACCGCCGGCGTCCGGAAAGCCCTCAGGCCCATTGTCAATTATTGCACATCGCCCGAATTAAGCAAAACGAAGGCAGCTGGCTCGGTGTGCAAAATCATGATTTACCCCTAAGTGCGGCCAGTAACCGAAAAAGCGCATAACAAAACGTTGAAGTGAAATCCCCGGATCCTAGGGTACCGGAATTAGACTATCAGCCTGCACTTACGCCGGCGCGTTACCGGCAGGACGAGAAAGAAATGGAGGGAACACTGCGTCACGGGAAATCCTGCTGCCGGAACTTGTTAGCCGGCAGCGAGCCTCAGGGCGAAGGGACGGCGCCACCCAGCCGCGGCAGAGACCCGCGGGGCCGGGGCTGGGCTTGCGGGCTCGCGCCATTCCGAGGCGAGTGCGCCGGAGAGGTCCGGGTAGATGGTGAAGCTGCGTTCCAGGCCGGTCGAGCGCAGGACCTTCGTGACCGGGAGGCTGGGGGCGGCCAGGCGCATGACGCTGCCGAGCAGTCTGGCGCGGCGTTGCGTGCCGATCAGCACGGCCAGCCCGGCCGCGTCGCACGGCGAAACGCGTGACAGGTCGAGAACCAGCAGGCCCGGGCCGCGACGCAGCACGTCGATCAGGTGTTCTCGCAGCGCAGGGGCGGCGTCAATGTCGAGGGCACCGCGCAGTCTGACGATGGTGCGGCCGCTGGGCTGAGCTGCTCGCGGGTGGCGGAAGGTGCCGTCGGCGCTCATCATGACGATCCCGGCCCAGCTGCTGACAGGGGGCTGGCCGCTGCACGGAGCACGGCCAGGATAGCGGGGGCGTGTTCTCGGTTGCCGGCCTGGGCGGCCTGTGCCATGGCCGCCCGGGCATCATGTTCGCTGGCGTGCGGGGGGATGGTGACCACGTCGGTTCGCTGCCCGCTGGCGGAGATGGCGGTGAGCAGGCCGTCGGGCATGGTGACGAACCAGCCGAGCCGTACGACGCGGCTGCCCGCAGGGCCGTCGACCCGCAGCCGACGGGGCCTGCTGGCATCCCAGCCTGCCGTGCCCAGCATGACCCGGGTGATGCGGCCGTGCCGTCCATCCAGGGCGAGGATCAGCCCGGGCAGCTCCGCGGCCGGGTCAGCCGACCTGGGCCACCAGCCGCCGTCGAGCAGGGTAGCGCCGGAGTGATCCGGCTGCAGGAGCAGCCGCGGCCTGGCGGGCGGCGCCGGGCTGATCGCCGCGCCGCGTTCGGTGGTACTCAGCATCGTCTACCACTCCTCGGGGATGAGCCGGGGCGCCGGGACGGCGGTAACCTGGCTGGCGCGTACCCGGATGCGGGTGTCCTGTGCGTCCGCCGCCTTGGGGACCAGGATTTCCAGCACTGCGTCCCGCACTGAGGCTTCGGTCTTGTCCGCGTCCACATGGCTGCTGGGCAGCGCGAGTGACCGGCGAAAGACGCCGTAGCCGCGTTCGGACCGGTGTATCTTCTCCCCGGCCGCCTCACGGGCGGCGTGCCGCTCGCCCCGGATCGTCAGCAGGCCGTCCGCCACGGTGATCTCCACCTCGCCGGCCGTGATGCCGGGAATCTCGCCCGTCACCCGGTACGCGTCGCTGCGCTCGGATATGTCGGCCGCCGGCCGCCAGGCCGTGCCCTCCCGCTTATCGCCGGCCTGCCAGCCGCGCCCTCCGGTCACTCGCGGAACTTCGTCCCGCCCGGTGCGCGAGTTCCCGGGCAGCTTGCGGCTTGTCGTCGCAGTCATGTCGTTCTCCCTTGCATCTGGCCGGGCCACCGGCCCGGCGCCCCGGAAGAACACCGCTCAGGTGAACACCATTCATTTCCGAGCTACACTGTTAACACTACAGTGAACATCGTTCACCGTCAACTGCAGCCCACCCAGTACGGAGGCAGGCATGGCAGGTCAGCGGCCATCAGACGCGGACGCGACCGCGCTGTGGTTCAACCCGCCCAGCCACGGGGAAAGCGGCCGCCGCGCGCTCACCCGCGAGCGTGTCGTCGCGGAGGCCCTCTCGGTCATCGCCGCCGACGGCGCGCAGTCTCTCAGCATGCGCGCCCTCGCCGCCCGCCTCGGCGTGGTACCCGGCGCGCTGTACCGCCACGTCCGCGGCAAGGAACAGCTCTACGACCTCATCCTCGACGCCGTGCTCGGCGAGGTAGACTGCCGGGCCGATCCCGCCGCGCCCTGGGCCGAGCGGGTCGCCGCCCTCGCGCGCCGGCTGCGGGCGGTCCTGGAGAACCATCCCGGCGTCGCCGCCCTGCTCAAGACCCGCGACCCCCTCAGCCCCACGTCACTGGCCCTGGCCGAGGCATTCCTCGCGCCGCTGCTCGCGGCCGGGCTGCCCGGCCGCGAAGCCGCCCTGGCCTTCCGCCTCGTCTACGACTACACCCTCGGCTTCGCCCTCGCCGACCCCACCTCGCCCGCCGAGCAGCGCCTGCGCGACACCGCGACCAGGGAGCAACTGCACGCGTTCTTCGGCACCCTGCCCGCCGGCCGCTTCCCGGCCCTGTCCGCGTGCGGCCTTCACGCCTGGGACGGCAACCGCGACCAGCGCTTCACCGCCAGCCTGGAAACCCTGCTACGCGGACTGCAGGCGGATATGCGCCCGCCCGGAGCCAGCGGCGAATCCTGACCAGCTCGCTCCCGGGCACAGGCCGGGCACGGTCCTCCGCGCCTACGCAGGCCTTGCGGCCGGGAATTTCCGAGGCGGGCAAGCTGGAAGCACGCAGGCCAGGGCGGCGATCTCGCCCTCCGCGGCCCGGTGTCCTCGGCGCAGCGGATCCGGTCCTCCCACCTGGCGCGTCCGCGGTAAGGCGACTGATCACAACGCCACAGCGGCGAACTGGCCGACGGAGCCGCCTCGCCACTCCACCAGGAACAAGGTTGTGTCATCGGTGGTCACGCCGCCTCGTGCCCGCGCCAGGGAGTGGGACAGACCGCGCACCATCTGCTGGACGCCCTCACCTACCTGCCCGGCACGTTCCACGAGGTCGATCAAGTGCTCCATGCCGAATTGCTCACCACCCGGTTTGTGCTCCTCGACGGCGCCGTCGGTGAAGAACAGCACCCGGTCTTCGCACCGGAGTTCGCGCTCGCTGATGACTGGCGTGGCTCCGCCGAAGCCGACCGGGAGGGTCCCCGGGCTCTCCAGCGCCTGGACAACCCTGTGGTCGCGGATCAGCAGCGGCGCCGGATGGCCCGCGTTGACCCATTGCAGGTGCCCTGTCGCGATGTCCAGGCGCATCATCTGCGCCGTGACGAACTGGTCGGGTCCGAACTGCTTCTCAATGGCCGCGTCCATCAGCCCGTACAGGTCGGCGAGCCCGACATTGGCCCGCCTGGCATGCCGGTAGGCGCCGATGGCGAGCGTCGCGAGCATGGCAGCGTTCAGGCCATGGCCCATCGCGTCGATGACAGCAAGGTGCAGGACGTTGCCGTTGACCGCGTAGTCGAAGCTGTCACCAGCGACGTCGTAGGCGGGCTCGAGGATCCCGGCCAGCGCGACCTGCGGGGTGATCATGGTCATCGGGGGAAGCAGCGCCCACTGGATCTCGGCAGACAGGCTCATCGGCGCGCTGCGCCGGGCCTGGAGGAACTGGTCAGTGTAGGCGTTCTTGGCGCCCAGCATGCTCGCGGCCAGGCTCGCGAGCTGCCGCAGCAGCCGCCGGTCATCCGCATCGACGGTGTCGAGGGTGAGGGCCAGCACCCCCGCCTCGTTGCCACCGTCCATCAGCGGCAGGTACATCCGCACGCCGTCGTCCCGCTGTTCCTCGACCACGGTCATGCGCAGGAAGGCCCGGCCAGCCGCGGAACCGTCCACCGGCTCGGGTTCCCCCGCCGCAAGCCCCCTGCCCGGCAGCGGCCGGAGATACCGCTGGCCGTAGTCCTGCAACAAGATGCACACGTCCCGGCCCCCGAGCCTGGCCGCCTCCTCCGCGATCAGAGCAGCGACCAACTGAGGCGGCACCTGCTGAGCCCGGTCCAGCAAAGCACCCAGCAGCCGCTCACCGAACCCCTCCGACCGCTCCACCTTGCGAGCGTACCGCCCCCTGCCTCACGCCACCGCCGTCGCGCCGCCGGCCGATGCGACGCACATGGTGCTCCGGGGGCTGGAGGATCTCCGGCCGGTCCCGGTCCAGCGCCATTTCTGCTCATCCGCTACCCCGACCCGGTCCTCCATGCCGCGCCCCGCGAACTCGCCGAACAATCGCTGCTCGCCAACGGGCTGCCCCGGCTGCGCCGCATCCTCGACCAGGGATCGCCGCTGATCGAGGCCGGGCTGCTCGATCCGGACGGCCTTAAGGCCGCAGTCGCAGAGCTGGAGAACGGGCCTTACCGCGAGGACCCGTGGTCGAAGCTGGTCGAGGTGACCACTCAACGACCTGCGGGAGGAAATGCAAGCCGGACAGCGAGCGGTCCCCCGGCGCTGCAGTCGGCCAGGTACCCAGCGGTTCCGGTTTCCTTACCGAGAGGCACACAGGAGCCAGCCCGCGGCTGCAGGACGCCCTAGTGACCGCGCTTAGTCCGAAGCCCGGAATGCTGAATGCGCGGCCACACAATATGACCAGGCTCACTGCCAGCAGGAACTACGAAGCGTGTCGGCACCTCTTGCCGGACCCGGCCGCAGCTACCACATCGCGTCGTCCCGGGCACCTATACCCTCTCTTAATCCGCGGGTTCGGGGTTCAAGTCCCTGCCGGCGCACCCGGTCTGACCTGGGGTTTCACGACTCCAGGTCCTTTTTTATGTGTCCGTTTTGTCCCCTTGGTTGCTCCGTGGTTGCTCGCGCGCACGGACCCAGCAATCCGGGTCTTGTCAAAAACGGCCCATCTGGCACCGGATACAGGGGCAGGCGCCACCGGATCCGCGCCGCATCGCCCGGCCGGCGCCGCACCGCCTCCGCCCTGCCTCCGGCCAGGCTCCACTAGACCAATGGTCTAAACCCGATCCTGGCCCGGGCAGCCTGGGCCTGGGCATAGTGATGCCCGTTGACCAGCAGCCGGGCGCCGTAAGGGAAGTAAGAGGAGAACTTCAGGAAGAACGCGCCGAAGTCCTCATCCACGCAATACACATAGAACTGGTTCACCACCGAGGTCGTCCGCACGATCCACGGGCAGGCCCGGCCGTCGGCGGCCCGGCGCTTCTCCGTCCGGAACACCGTGTTCTTCTCCTGCGCCCGCCCGATGAACAGCACCCCCTCCCTGCGCCCGGCCGCCTCGAACGCGGCCAGGTGCTCGTGCATCACGTCGTCCTTGCGCTGGCCCCGGGCAAAATCGACCCGGGGGACGGTCGGTCCACGGCCCCGCAAGGCCACCTGCCGCCAGCGAGCGGCCACATAACGGGACACACAGCGCCACCGTCAGGCACCGGCCGGAGCCCAAACGCTCACCTCAGCCACAACGAGCATGACCTGGCGGGCTGGGGTGCAACCCCGTTAGGATCAGGTGCCCGGAACTGGATTACATTACTGTAATTTGCCTGCCGGGAGGCATGATGCCGCTTTCCGTGGTGGCGGTCACGCTGACCGCGTCGGAGCGCGGGGCGCTGAAGAAGAGGGTGCGGGGCGCGAAGACGCCCTGGCGGGACCGGCTGCGGGCACAGGTCGTGCTGGCCGCCGCCCGGGGCCGCCCGAATGCCCGGATCGCCGCTGACCTGCGGGTGGATGAGGGTACGGTGCGCAAGTGGCGGGGCCGGTTCGCGGAGCTGCGCATGGCCGGGCTGAAGGACCTTTCCAGGTCAGGGCGGCCCCGGCTGATTCCCGAGGCGGACCGGGCGGCGGTGGCGGCGCTGGCCTGCCAGCTGCCCGCGGACACCGGGGTGCCGCTGTCGCGGTGGACCGGGCCGGAGCTCGCGGCCGAGCTTGTCGCGCAGGGCCTGGTCAGCGGGCCGGTGCCGGCGTCGCCGGTGCTGCGGATCCTGGCGGAGAACCCGGTGAAGCCGTGGCGGTACCAGTCGTGTTTTCGCGACTGTCACCAAGGTCGGCGCGAAACGGGCCGACGCTGTCATGCGCGAGCTGGCGGACAGGGCTTTCGGTCTTGCCGACCTGGATGACACTGCGACCAAGTCGTTGATTGAGGTGCTGACCAGGTTTCTGGGAGGAATGCTTGAAACCTGTGGATCTGCCGGGAAGAGGGTGTACCTTCCCGGATCATCTTTAGGGGTCTCAAGCACAGGCCGACGCGCCAACGCCGGCCGGCAAGGCACACCCAGATGCCAGCGATAGTCCCCGGTCTGTCGTCCGTCCTGCCCGCCGGCGAGGCGGAGTCGTCGCTGATCGACCGGATCGTCCGCGAGGGCGCCCGGCGGATGCTGGCCTCCGCGTTGCGGGCCGAAGTCGATGCTTATATCGAGCGGTTCACTGGCGAGCGCGACGGGAACGGTCGCCGGCTGGTGGTGCCTAACGGCACCGCGGAGACCCGCACCGTGCTGACCAGCGCCGGGGCGGTCGAGGTGACCGCGCCGCGGGTCAACGACAAGCGCACCGGCCCGGACACGGGTGCGCGGCAGCGGTTCTCCTCGGCGATCCTGCCGCCGCGGGCGCGGAAGACACCGCAGGTCAGCGACGTGCTGCCGCTGCTGTACCTGCACGGCCTGTCCACCGGCGACTTCGTCCCGGCGCTGGGCCAGTTCCTCGGCAGCAGCGCGGGCCTGTCCTCCCCGGTGATCACCAGGCGACAAGTCCGGCCGGTGGAAGGAGTGGTACGCCGAGGCCATCCCGGCGGCCGAGGCGACGTACAAGGCATACCTGGAGGGACAGCGATGAGCGAACAGCCCCAGTTCTTCAGCTACACCCGCGAGGAGTTCCTCGACGAGTTCGTCCACCCCGACGACCGCCCCGCCGTGGACGAAGCACGCCAGAAGCGGGCACTGCACGTCGCCGCCCAGTACCTGACGGACATGCGCAAGAAGGCAGGCCTCACCCAGGCTGAGGTCGCCGAGGCCATGGGCGTCTCTCAGCAGCGCGTCTCGGCGATCGAGAACGGCTCCGTCGCCGAGCTCGCCACCCTCGCCGACTACATCCGCGCCCTAGGCGGCGAACTGAAGGTCATCGCCGACTTCGGCGACTCCTGGCAGCGCGTCGCCTAATGGGAGCTAGCGGGTCACCTGTGTGAGGAGAGATTCCTGGTGCGGGAGACTTGTTACTGGTAGCAGCTGGCAGGTGAGCACTGAATCTTCGCCCGGACGTGGAGTCCCAGGGTTAGACCGTGGCCCCTGCCGGCTCACCGGGGAGGATGGACTGCTGATGGGGTGTCGTGCCCGGCGTCGGCCGTGAGCACCGTTTCCATTGAGCTTCATTCATCCTGAGTTGTCGCAGGGTGCGTGCCGGTTTGACAGGATCGAGCCGGATTCTTTCCGCTGGTTCCGGACACTTTTCGCGCGGCCCTCGAATACGGCCCTGCCGGCCGTGCGAGTGTCCCGGATCG
>DAHVAN010000436.1 GCA_027314595.1 Actinomycetota bacterium
ACCCGCGACGCGGGCTAGCCCTCGATCGCGCCCGGGCGCGACCGCAACGCGACCGCCGCAGCGACCGCCGCCGCGACCGCAACGCGACCGCCGCCGCGATCGCGCCCGCGGTCGCGGTCGGCGACGGCCCGGCCGGCGCCGCTCCTGGCGAATGCTCGTCAGAATGTCCGTACAGCGCGTATTATGCGGCGGCGAAGGGTAGCCTTCCTGCTGCCGTCGGCGAAGAGCCGGAGCCTTGCAAGTTCCCACTCGCCGTACTCCGCGTGGTCAGTGAGTATGCGCCGCGCGGCGTCGCGCGACGTTCCGCGTGGAAGGTACAAGACGAGGTAGTCATACTCGGCCATTGCCTCTTATTGTGCTCAAGCGGAGGCGATGCGCAAGCGGTGCCGGGCAACCGAACTGGCCGGGCCGGCTCTGTGGCCGGGAACAGCCGGGAACAGTCTGGACGGCATCGAGGGTTTCAGGGATAGCGGCAGGGGCGGCATATGGTGGTCGCGCCGCGTATGGTACTTGCGGCGAGCGTCGCGTTAGTTGCGTGACGGACAGTCGCCATGCGGGACGGGCCTTGGCGCGGATGTGAGGTTGGAAAGAGCGTGCCAGCACGAAGCAAGGCCGCGGGTAACAGCGCGGCCCCGGACAACTCGACGGGAACCGGGAACGGCCACGGCACCAGGCTGGTGATCGTGGAGTCGCCGGCGAAGGCGCGTACCATCGCCGGCTATCTCGGCCGCGGATACGTCGTCGAATCAAGCATCGGCCACATCCGTGACATGCCGGATAAAGCGGCAGAAATCCCGCAGAAGTACCGGTCGGAACCGTGGGCCAGGCTCGGGGTCGACGTGGACAACGACTTCGCCGCGCTCTATGTCGTCCCCAGCGACAAGAAGCAGCAGGTCTCCAAGCTCAAGTCGCTGCTGAAGGACGCCGACGAGCTGCTGCTCGCCACCGACGAGGACCGCGAGGGCGAGGCCATCGCGTGGCACCTGCTCGAGGAACTGAAGCCGAAGGTGCCGGCCCGGCGGATGGTCTTCCACGAGATCACCCCGGAGGCGATCGCGCGGGCCGTCGCCAACCCGACCGAGCTCAACCACGGCAAGGTGGACGCCTACCAGACCAGGCGGGTCCTCGACCGGCTGTACGGGTACGAGGTCTCGCCCGTGCTGTGGAAGAAGGTCATGCCGCGGCTTTCCGCGGGCCGGGTGCAGTCCGTGGCCACCAGGCTCATCGTGGACCGCGAGCGGGAGCGGATCGCGTTCCGCCCGGCGGGCTACTGGGACCTGGAGGCGGAGTTCGCCACCGCCGGGCACGGCAGGGAGCGGCTGCCCGACACGCCGACGAGCTTCACCGCCACCCTGCAGGCCGTCGACGGCAGGCGAGTGGCCCAGGGCCGCGACTTCACCCCGCAGGGCCAGCTGCGGCAGACCCGCGAGGCGATCCTGCACCTGGACGGAGCGGCCGCCGCCGCCCTCGCGGGCCGGCTGCAGGACGCGGACTTCACCGTCTCCAGCGTCGAGCGCAAGCCGTACCGGCGCTCGCCGTACCCGCCGTTCCGCACCACGACGCTGCAGCAGGAGGCCTCGCGCAAGCTCGGCTTCTCGGCCAAGTACACGATGTCGGTGGCGCAGCGGCTGTACGAGAACGGCTACATCACCTACATGCGGACCGACTCGATCACGCTGTCGCAGACCGCGATCGGCGCCGCGCGCCACCAGGCCCGCGAACTGTACGGCAGGGAGTACGTCCCTGACGCGCCGCGCACGTACGCGAGCAAGGTGAAGAACGCCCAGGAGGCGCACGAGGCGATCCGCCCGGCCGGCGACCGGTTCCGCACCCCGCAGGAGGCGCAGCGCTCCGGCCTCAAGGGGGACGAACTGCGCCTGTACGACCTGGTCTGGAAGCGCACCGTCGCCTGCCAGATGAAGGACGCCACCGGCGAGTCCGTCTCGGTGAAGGCCGCCGGGACGAGCACCCAGGGCGAGCGCGCCGAGTTCGGCGCGTCCGGCAAGGTCATCACCTTCTACGGGTTCCTCAAGGCCTACGTGGAGAGCACGGACGAGCAGAACGGCGACCGCGACGACACCGAGCGCCGCCTGCCGCCGCTCGCCGCGAACGACCCGCTGACCGTCCTTGACCTCCACGATGCCGAGCACGCCACCAGGCCGCCCGCCAGGTACACCGAGGCGAGCCTGGTCAAGGAACTCGAGGACAGGGAGATCGGCCGCCCCTCGACCTACGCCTCGATCATCGGCACCATCCTGGACCGCGGCTACGTCTTCAAGAAGGGCACCGCCCTGGTCCCCGCGTTCCTCGCGTTCGCCGTGGTCACGCTGCTCGAGCGGCACTTCGGGCAGCTCGTGGACTACGAGTTCACCGCCCGGATGGAGGACGCGCTCGACGAGATCGCCCGCGGCGAGGCCGAGCGCGTGCCCTGGCTGCGCCGGTTCTACTTCGGCGAGGGGAGCACGGAGGCCGGGACAGGCGCCCCCCCTCGTTCGGGAGAAAATGCTCGTGGCCTGAAGGCACTGGTCAGCAACATCGGGGACATCGACGCGCGGGACGTCAGCTCCTTCCCGCTTGCGGGCACCGACATCGTCGTCCGGGTCGGCCGGTACGGCCCGTACCTGGAGCGGGACAGCCAGCGTGCCAACGTGCCCGAGGACATGGCGCCCGATGAGCTGACTCCGGAGCGGGCGGAAGAGCTTTTCAGTCAGCCGAACGGGGAGTCGCTACTCGGCACCGATCCCGTCACCGGTCACACGGTGGTGGCGAAGGCCGGGCGGTTCGGCCCGTATGTGACCGAGCAGCTTCCCGCCGGTTCCGCGGACAAGCCGAGGACGGCGTCGCTGCTCAAGTCCATGACGCTGGACACCGTCACGCTCGACGACGCGCTGAAGCTGCTCAGCCTGCCCAGGGTTCTGGGCGAGCTCGACGGCGAGGAGGTCACCGTGCAGAACGGCCGCTACGGCCCGTACGTCAAGCGCGGCTCGGAAAGCCGGTCGCTGCAGAACGAGGAGGAAATGTTCACCGTCACGCTCGCCGAGGCAAAGGACCTGCTCGCACAGCCGAAGACGCGCGGCAGGGGCGCGCGCTCCGCCGCGCCGCCGCTGCGCGAGTTCGGCGAGGACCCGGCGACCGGCAAGCCGATGCTGGTAAAGGACGGCCGGTTCGGCCCGTACGTGACCGACGGCGAGACGAATGCCACGCTGCGCAAGGGCGACGACGTGGCGACGCTGACCGCGCAGCGGGCGGCCGAACTGCTCGCCGAGCGGCGTGCCGCCGCGCCGCGTCCGAAGCGGGCTCCTTCCGCCAAATCGACGGCGAAAAAGTCGCCCGCCTCGCGAAAGAAAGCCGAAACTTCAGGCAAGTAAAATTACGATCACGCACTCCTGATCAGCGATACAGCCTGAAGTCGATAGCCTAACGCCGTGAACTTCCGCGCCGCGCCCCGCGATAGCCACCGGGACGGACCGCCGGGCCGCCGGGCCAGGCGAACCCGCTCCGGCGACGGAGTGCTGTCCATCAAGGCGTTCCGCGCGCTGTGGATCGCCTTGTCCCTGTCCAGCCTGGGTGACTGGCTGAGCATTCTCGCCCTGACCGTGCTGGCGCAGAGCCTGACGCACGGCGGCGTCGCGCAGAACGCGGCGATAGGCGGCGTGTGGGTCGCCACGCTGCTGCCCGCGCTGCTGCTCGGGCCGATCGCGGGCGCCCTGGCGGACCGGCTTGACCGGCGGGTGACGATGATCACCGGCGACGTGATCCGCGGGGTCCTGTTCCTGTCCATCCCGCTGTTCCCCAACCTCACCTGGATCTACGCCGCCAAGTTCCTGGCCGGGGTGACCTCGCAGTTCTGGAACCCGGCGGCCGCGGCCACCACGCCCAACCTGGTGCCGAAGGAGAAGCTGGAGCGCGCCAACCAGCTCACCCAGCTCACCACGTGGGGCACCGCGCCGCTGGCCGCCGGCGTGTTCAGCGTGCTGACCCTGGTCAGCGAGGCGCTGAGCAAGGTCGTGCCGCTCTTCGGCGGTCATGCCAGCAAGGTGACCCTGGCGCTGTACTTCAACGCGGCGAGCTACTTGGTCTCCGCCGTCACCGTGTACTTCCTCCGCCAGATCGGCAAGCGGAACACCAGCGGGAAGATCTCCGTGCCGTCCACCGCCCGTGCGATCTGGGAGGGCTGGCGCTTCATCAGGAAGACGCCCGTCATCTTCGGCCTGGTCATCGGGATGCTCGGCGCTTTCTGCGCGGCGGGCGTGGTGGTCGGGCTCGGCCCCTCCTACATCACCCAGACGCTGCACGGCGGCAGCGCCGGCTGGGGCCTGGTATTCGCCGCGATCTTCGTCGGGATGGCGGTCGGCATGGCCTTCGGCACCCGGCTGCTCGGCGACTTCAGCCGCCGCAGGCTCTTCGGCCTGTCGCTGACCGCGGCGGCGGTGCCGCTGGCGCTGATCGGGCTGGTGCCGAACCTGATCTTCGTGACGTTCGCCGTCATCCTGCTTGGCGTGCTGTCCGGGATCGCCTACCCCACCGGTTTCACGATCGTCGGGCTCGAGGTCGACGACGACACCCGGGGCCGGGTGTTCGCGTTCTTCCAGTCGACGATCCAGGTGATCCTGCTCGCCGTCATCGCGATCGTGCCGTTCCTTTCCAGCATCTTCACCGCGCTGATCAGGGCCCTCACCGGGTCGCAGGACGTGCAGATCGGGCATGTCACGTACTACTCGGCGGGACAGAACGTGGTGATCCTGCTGGCCGCGGTGGTCGCCGCCCTGGTCGGCATCAGCTCCTACCGGCGGATGGACGACCGCAAGGGCGTGCCGCTGCGGGAGGACCTGCTGTCCGCGATCCGCGGCGAGGAGTTCAGGGCGGTGCCGGCGACGGCCGCCGTCAACGGCCACGCGCCGCCGCCGCCGCCCGGGCTGTTCATCGCCTTCGAGGGCGGCGAGGGCGCGGGCAAGACCACCCAGGCCCGGCTGATCGCGATCTGGCTGCGCGAGCAGGGCTACGACGTGGTGACCACCCATGAGCCAGGCGCGACGAAGGTCGGGATGCGGCTGCGCGCCCTGCTGCTCGACACCGCGCACACCGGCATGTCGCCGCACGCGGAAGCGCTGATGTACGCGGCCGACCGCGCCGAGCACGTGGCCTCGGTCATCGAGCCGGCGCTCGCCCGCGGCAGCGTGGTTGTCACCGACCGCTTCGTCGACTCCTCGCTCGCCTACCAGGGCACCGGGCGCGGGCTGCGCTCCCTGGAGATAGCGCAGCTGAACAGCTGGGCCACCGGCGGCCGACTCCCCGACCTGACCGTCCTGCTCGACATGCCGCCAGAGGCCGGCCTCGGCCGGCGGGCCAGGTCGGCCGACCGGCTGGAGGCGGAGCCGCTTGAGTTCCACCGGCGGGTGCGCGCCGGCTTCCTCTCGCTGGCCCGCGCCGAACCGTCCAGGTACCTCGTCCTGGACGCCACCCGCCCGGTCGAGGAGATAAGCCGGGAGATCAAGGACCGCATCCGGGAGATCCTGCCTGACCCGGTGCCCCGCGTGGCCGAGGCCAACACGGGCTCGTTCCCCGCCGTCAAGGACCTCAAGTGAGCGTGTTCGGCGAGCTCACCGGCCAGGAGCGCGTCGTGGCGCAGCTGACTGACGCGCTGGCGGGCGGGATGACGCACGCGTGGCTGTTCACGGGTCCGCCCGGCTCGGGCCGCTCGGTCGCCGCCCGCGCGTTCGCGGCGGCGCTGCTGTGCCCTCAGGGCGGCTGCGGGGAATGCCCGAACTGTCGCCAGGTGCGCGCGGGGACGCACGCCGACCTGCTGCTCGTCCGCCCGGAAGGGCTCTCCTACGGCGTGCGGCAGACCAGGGACCTGGTGCTGCGCGCGGCAGGGGCGCCGTCGGGCGGGCGCTGGCGCGTGGTCCTCTTCGAGGACGCCGACCGGTGCACGGAGCAGGCCGCCAACGCGCTGCTCAAGGCCATCGAGGAACCCGCGCCCCGGACGGTGTGGCTGCTCTGCACGCCGAGCGCAGAGGACCTGGTGACCACGATCCGGTCCCGGTGCCGCCTGATCACGCTCAGGGTCCCGCCGTCGGCGGCGGTGGCCGCGGCGCTCACCGAACGCGACGGCGTCGATCCTGCCCGCGCGCTGGCGGCCGCGCGCGCCGCGCAGGGGCACATCGGGCGGGCGCGGCGGCTCGCCACCGACCCGGACGCCGCCGCGCGCCGTGCCGCGGTGCTCACGGTGCCGGTCCAGGCGACCTCGCTCGGCCCGGCTCTGGCCGCGGCGGCCGCGCTCGTGAAGACGGCCGAGGACGAGGCCAAGTCGGTGACCGGGCAACTGGACGAGCCGGAAAGGGAGGCGCTGCGCCAGGCGTTCGGCGAGGGCTCGACCGGCAAGGGCGTGGCGAAGGCGATGCGCGGCATGGCCGGCGCCCTGAAGGATCTCGAGGACAGGCAGAAGTCGCGTGCCACCCGGGTCAAGCGCGACACCCTGGACGGCGCGCTGCTCGAGCTGGCGGCCTTCTACCGCGACGTGCTCATGCTGCAGTTGGGCGCCGACGTGGAACTCGCCAACGCCGACCACGCGGACGACCTGCGGCGGCTGGCGTTTTCGCCGGCTCTGCCGGCTCTGCCGGCGGCGCCCGAGGCCACGCTGCGGCGGATCCAGGCCATCATGCGCTGCCGCGAGCGCCTCACGCTCAACGTCGCCCCCCTCCTCGCGGTCGAGGAAATGACCATCGCCCTGTTCCAGGGCTAAGGCCCGCGCCCCACCCAGACTAATTTGGGCCAGATGCGCCGATGGCCCAGAGGCTAACGCTGGCCAGCGGCGGCGCGGGCGGCTTAGGCTGCACGGGTGGGCATGCTGATGGCGGTGAGCTTCGAGCGGTACGGCCGTCTCTACTACCTGGATCCAGGCGAGCACCAGCCGAAGATCGGCGACAAGGTGCTGGTGCCCACCGACGGCGGCCCCGAGGTCGCCGAGTGCGTCTGGGCGCCGCAGTGGATGCCCGAAGACGTCGACGGGCTCCCGGTCTGCGCCGGCCTGGCCGGCGAGGAGGACCTCCTGCGCGACGAGGAGAACCGCCGCCGCCGGGCCGAAGGCCGGCTCACGGCCAAGCGCCTCATCCGCGAGCACGAACTGCCGATGAAGGTCACGGCGGTCGACTACGTGTCATCGGGCAACGTGTTCACCGTCTACTTCAGCGCGCCGCACCGGGTCGACTTCCGCGCGCTCGTCCGCGACCTCGCCGCGCGGTTGCGGGCGCGGGTGGAACTGCGCCAGATCGGGCCGCGCGACGAGGCCCGGCTGCAGGGCGGCATCGGCCCCTGCGGCAGGGATCTTTGCTGCGCGACGTTCCTCAAGGACTTCGAGCCCGTCTCGGTCCGGATGGCGAAGGACCAGGACCTTCCGGTGAACCCGCTGCGCATCGCCGGTGCCTGCGGGCGCCTGATGTGCTGCCTGAAGTACGAGCACCCGCTCTACCAGGACTTCAGGAAGGACGCGCCGCGCGCCGGCGCGCGGGTCGAGACACCGGAGGGCGCCGGGACCGTCGTCGGGCACAACGTGCCGTCAGACACCGTCGTCGTCAAGCTGACCGCGGACGGGCGCACCTGCGCCTGCTCGAGGGCGAGCGTGTGCGGCTCCCGCAAGGCTTACGAGTCGGCGCACGGCACGGCCAAGTCCGCCGCCGTTGAGGCCGCTGACTAGATTGGCGGAATGACGGGCTTTCACCGAACGACAGCACCGCTGACGGTCCTGACACTGCTCGCGGTGGCCGTGTTCGCCGTCGGCTGCACGAGCGCCGCGCCCAGTCCCGTCCGCACCACGCCCAGCGCCAGCGCCCGCGCCAGCGGCACGCCCGCCCCGGCGCCCGCCGCGTCCGGTCCCGCGCCCGTGACGCTGGCCCAGTACTACGCGCAGCGCCTGCACTGGCGGCCGTGTGAGAAGTACTTCGAGTGCGCGCGGCTGCTCGTGCCGTTCGACTACAGCCGCCCGGCCTGGCGCCGGTTCTCGCTCCCCGTGATCAAGCTGCCCGCCGCCGATCCCGCCGCGCGGATCGGGGCGCTGGTGATCAATCCCGGCGGTCCCGGGGGCTCGGGGGTGCAGTACGCGCTGGCCGCCCGCAGCGGCGAGTTCACCTCCGCCATCCTCGCCCGCTTCGACATCGTCGGCTTCGACCCGCGCGGCGTCGGCGGCAGCGAGCCCGCCGTGCGCTGCATGAGCGGCCCGCAGCTCGACAGGTACTTCGCGACCAACGACGCGCCCGCCACCGCGGCACAGCTCGCGACCGTCATCTCGGAGAGCAAGCTCTACGCGTCGCAGTGCGCCCGCAACGCCGCGAGCCTGCTGCCGTACGTCGGCACCGTCAACGCGGCAAAGGACATGGATGTGCTGCGCGCCGCAGTGGGCGAATCCTCCCTCACGTACCTCGGCAAGTCATACGGAACGGTCCTTGGCGCCTCGTACGCGCAACAGTTCCCGTCCCGGGTGCGCGCCATGGTGCTCGACGGCGCCGTCGACCCCACGCTGACGGGGATCCAGCTCGACGTCGCGCAGGCGCAGGGGTTCGAGTCCGCGTTCGGCCAGTTCGCGGCGTGGTGCGCGACCCAGTCCTGGTGCCCGTTCGCCGCTCCTTCCGGCCAGCCCGCGGCGGCGGCCGTGCCCGGCGCGGTCTCGAAGGTCGCGGGCCTGCTGGCCGCGGCCAACCAGCATCCGCTCGCCAACCTGCTCGCCGGCGGCCAGCCCGCCGACGGCGCGATGCTGCTCACCGGCATCGCCACCGCGCTGTACCTGCGGGCCGAATGGCCGGTGCTGAAGAGCGCGCTGTCCAGCGCGTTCTCCGGTGACGGCACCATCCTCGTCGAGCTGGCCAACTTCCTGATGGAACGCAACCCCAACGGGACCTACAGCAACCTGTCCGACGCCGAGCTGTCCGTGGACTGCATCGACCGGCCGTGGCCGCGAACCCTGACCGCGTGGCGCGCGGCGGCCTCCGCGGCCTCGAAGACGGCCCCCCTGTTCGGCGCGCCCCTCGGGTGGGGGTCGCTGCCGTGCGCCTACTGGCCGGTTGTATCGGGGGGCGCGGGGGGTCGTCCCCCCGGGGGCGCGGAGCCGGTGACGCGGGTCCGCGCGGCGGGGGCGCCGCCGATACTCGTCGTCGGCGACCTCCACGACCCGGCCACACCGTACGAGTGGGCCGTCAGCCTGGCCCGCGAGCTGGCCTCCGGGGTGCTGCTGGGCTGGAACGGCGAGGGGCACACCTCCTACCTGGAAGGGAGCACGTGCGTGAACGACATCGTGGACGCGTACCTGATCTCCCTCCGGACGCCGCGGTCGGGCACCATCTGCCCGTAACGCTCTTCCCTCCCGGAGGTGGCTCGCGCTCGACCGTCCCGTTCGCGATCACCTGCCCGCGCTCGGCGACACCGCGACCGGCGCCGGACCGTGGACGCGGCCGCGGCGGGGCACGGCCGGTTCCTGCAGGTGCAGACGGGCGGGCCGGCTGCGGAGCGCCATTTCCGCGCGCTTCGCGGCCCGGTCCCGGAGTTTGGCGATACGCTGCCAGCGATGGAACCAGACGCGGAGTTGCTGCGCGGGTTGCGCGCGGGCGACGAACAGGCCTTCGTCGCCCTCGTCGAGCGATACAACGGTTCCATGCTCAGGCTGGCCGCCTCGTTCGTGCCAGGCCGCGCCGTGGCCGAGGAAGTCGTCCAGGACACCTGGCTCGCCGTGCTGCGCGGCCTCGCGAGCTTCGAGGGCAGGTCGTCGCTGCGGACCTGGATGTTCACCATCCTCGTCAACCGGGCGCGATCGACCAGGGCCCGTGAGCAGCGGTCGATCCCCGTCGCCGACGCGGGCCCGGTGGTGGACGCGTCGCGCTTCGGCCGCGGCGGTGCGTGGTCCGCGCCGCCAGAGCACTGGATCGAGGAGGCAGAGGACCGGATCGAGGCGGGCAAGCTCGCCGGCCTGCTCCGCACGGCGGTCGACGGACTCCCCGGCAGGCAGCGAGAAGTCGTGCTGCTGCGCGACGTGGAGGGCATGAGCAGCGTTGACGTCTGCGCGGTCCTCGCGATCAGCGAGGCGAACCAGCGGGTGCTGCTGCACCGCGGCCGCGGCAAGCTGCGGCAGGCGCTCGAGTCGGAACTAGGTTCGGGGAGGTCGCGATGAGGCTGACCTCCCGTCATGACCTGGTCTGCCAGCAGGCAGTGGAACTGGTCACCGATTACCTGGAGGGCGCGCTCCGCGGTCCGGCCCGCCGTCGTTTCGACAGGCACCTCGCGGTCTGCCCGCACTGCACCGAGTATCTCGCCCAGATCAGGCAGGCCATCCGGCTGGCCGGGCGGGTAACGCCCGAGGACCTCAACCCGCAGATGCGCGACGACCTGATCCGCCTGTACCGTCGCTGGCGAAACGAGGGCTAGCGATCGTCCGTCCCTGCCTTACAGTTCACTTCCACATCATTAATCGAACAAAAAATCTTGTCATGTATGTTGAGATATCACCATCTGGGCTGGTAGAATCGAGTTAGTGGCCGGGCAGGCCAGCCAGGGGATCACCGCAGCTAGCGCGCGCACAGTCCAGCGATCCGCACCGCGCCCGTGAGGGAGGTGATCCCGGTGCAGCCAGCACGCGTCCCAGTCAGCCCCGCCGATGCGATGGCGATGCTGCATGCCGCGCTCGGTCACCTGTCCGCGGCCGACTGGACGCTGCTTGGGTCCCAGGCGCAGGGTGAGGTCCTGGCCGGGCTGCAGGGCGCGCAGGCCGGGCTGACCGCCGCTCAGGCTCAGGTGCTTGCCGCGTTCACCGCGGCGGGCGGGTACGAGCCGGACGGGCACGGGTCGGCTATGCAGTGGATGATCCATCGCACCAGGATCACCAGGGGCGCCGCGCGCGGCGCGGTCGGCTGGGAGCGGCGGCTGCGCCGGCATGTCAGGGTCGGCGCCGCGATGGCCGCCGGGGCGATCTCGGAGTCCTGGGGCAAGGATATCGCCACGTGGACCGACCCGCTGCCGGACCCGGAGCGGGACGAGGCCGACCGGATCTTGCTTGAGGCGGCGGCGGGCGGGCTGCCGTCCGATGAGCTGGCGCTGCTTGCCCGCACCATCGAGGAGACCTGGAAGGCGCGCCACCCCGGCCCCGACGACGGCAACGGCGACAGCGGGGACGAGGACGGGTTCGAGGACCGGCGGCTGTGGCTGGGGACCACGTTCGGCGGCGCTGGCGCCGTCAAGGGCGACCTGACCGCGCAATGCGCCGCCGCCCTGCAGGCGATCTTCGACTCCCTGGGCAAGCACCTGGGCCCGGACGACACCCGCACCGTCGAGCAGCGTCAGCACGACGCGCTCGCCGACGCCCTGGCCCGGCTGATCAAGGCCGGGCTGCTGCCCGAGTCCGCCGGGCAGGCGACGCTGGCGCAGGTCCTCATCCCTTTGTCAGCCCTGCGGCGCGATCCCCGCGCCTCCGAAGCGGAGCAGGCGTGGATCGCCGCCCAGGCCGGCCAGCCCGGCTGGATCAACGGGACCGGCGCCGGGGCCGCCTCCTGCGACGCCAGGATCGCCACCGTGGTCACCGGCGCCGTCGACTGGCAGGCCGCCGACGCCATGACCGAAGTGTGGATCAACGCCCACGGCCTTGACCGCGGCAAGCCCTGCGGCTGCACTTGCGGCGGCTGCACCTGCGCCCCGCCTGCCCCGATGGACGCCGAGGCGACGGCCCGGCTGCGCGGCACCCTGCTGGCGATGGCCGCCGACGCCATGTCCGGCCCCGGCGGCCTGGCCAGCTACCTGCGCACCCGGCTTCTCGAGGCTCCCTACGCCGCCAAGAGCCTGCCGCTCGACGTTTCCTACTCCAAGGACATCCCGGACCACATTCGCCGCGCCGTCATCCTGCGCGACCGGCATTGTGCCTGGCCCGGCGGCTGCCATCGGCCCCCCGGCGGCTGCCAGGTGCACCACCTCATCCCCCGATCCAAGGGCGGCAGGACCAGGCTGGACAACCTCGGCCTGTTCTGCGACTACCATCACCTGGTCTGCATCCACCGCGAGGGCTGGACCGTCGCCCTGCGCCCCGACGGCACCTTCGAGGCCATCTCGCCGCACGGCGAAGTCCTGCGCAGCCACGGACCACCCACCGCCCGCGCGGGCTAACCAGCCGCGCTGGCCCAGCCGGTCCACCGCCCGGCCTCGACCACGATGACCGGCCCGGCCGGCCGCGCCAGCCTGTACTGCGCATACCGCCCGGCGATCAGGTCCAGCGGGCGCCGCATGGCGTCGTGGTCCTGGAGGATGCTCGCCCGCCCGTCGACCCGGACCCACCACAGAGTCTGCCAGTCTTCCTCGTAGTGGTCGGCGAGCACCGCCACCCGCGGGTTCTCCATGATGTTCCGCAGCCGCCGCAGGTTGCGCGTCGTCTTCGGCTTGTGGTCCACCGCGGTGTAGATCCGGTCCCCCTCGACCGCGAACGTGACGGGAACCAGGTGCGGCTGCCCGTCACTCCCGGCCGTCGCGAGCCTGGCCACCCGAGCGCCCGCAAGCCGCGCCCGCGCCTCTTCCTCGGCGAGCCTCACCCTCCGATTGTGGTCCGTCCGGCGCTTCGACGCACGCCACGGAACCGGTACACTAACGACGCGGTCCGCGAGGGCAGCACGCCGCCTTAGCTCAGTCGGCCAGAGCAACGCACTCGTAATGCGTAGGTCATCGGTTCGATTCCGATAGGCGGCTCCCACGTCAAGGCCCCTTTCCGGGCCTTGCTGCTCTCGGGCGTGCACGTCCACGTCGTCGCGGCCCGGCTCGGGCCCGCTGACCCGGCCATCACCCTCCGGGTATACGCCCACGTGAGCCGTCGCCGTGTCTGAGAACGGCTCAATTCGGCAGGCGCAGCGCGGGCGTAAAGTGGCCAGCGGGTCTACTTGAAACGAGGCGTGATGTCATACAGGCGGGAAAGTGGATTCCGGCGGTTCCTGCGCAAGCTGTTCACCGCCCGCGCGGATGCCGGGCGCGAGGCCTACGGCTCGGTCGTGTATCCGCCCCCACTCCACATCGAACAAGAGCCCGCGAATCCACGTCGCAAGCCAAAGCGCCGATAGCTGCTAGGCCGGCTAGTCGCCCGTTGCCACGACACCGCAGGTCACAGCCTCACTTCACGACTTTGCCGTATCCCTGGTGGGTGAGTGGCTAGCGAACGCCCTTCTGGTCCGGTTTCGCGCGCCAAGCGTCGTCGGCCACCCTCGCGCCGGGCATGCGGCCCCGGCGGGCCGGCCCGGCGCGGCGCGGCACGGCCGTGGGGAACCCAGCGGGAGAGGGCGGGCTTCAGGCGGCCGCCGCGTGAACGGCGATGCCGAACCCTGCCATGCGGTCCGCCGTGGAACACAGGACTGTCGTGTACTCGGGGTGGCGCTTGGCGAAGGTCGCGAACCCGTCGTGACCCCTGATGTCGTCTATCAGCATGACACCGCCCGGCCGCATGACCGACGCTGCCTGCTCCATCTCGAACAGCGTGTTCCGGGCCGTGTGGAGGCTGTCGTGGACGAACAATCCGACCTCGCCGGCCTCCGCGATTAGCGGCGGGAGCATTCGCTTGCTTTCACCTTCCAGGTACGTCCACCGGGGACGGCAGGCGTCGGTGACGGCTGCCCCTGTCGTCCCGTGCAGCTTGTGGTTGAGCGGATGCGGCAGGTCGATGCTCCACAAGTGCCCGCGATCGTTCCGGGCGAGCGCCTCCAGGACGACCCTGCTGCTGACCCCGTGGGCCACGCCGGTTTCGATCACGACGTCAGGGCGGACATGAAGCACGGCGCACCAGATCGCCCCGCACAGTTCTATTTCAGCGTCGCTGTACCAGCCATATGTGTGACGGCCGGTGCCGAGTCCTTTCGCGGCCAGCAGCGCGCCGATGTCGGCGAGCAGGCCACGGACCTGCTCGGCGTCAGGGCACGGCCAGGGCGCGCCGACCAGGCGGTGCAGATGCTCATACCAGTCGTCGCTGAAGTCCGATTCCGTCCACGGCGACTTTCCGCGCCGCTGCCTCCACTCGTCCGGCAGGGCCCTGACCACTCGTACCGGACTGGCGGCGAACTCGCGCAGAATGGGCGCTGCTTCGCGGGCCAGTGTCCTCGGATTCATCTACCTGCCGCTCCTCCCTGGCATCGCCTGGCGACATCCCGGTCGCGGACCTTGCCGTTCGCGCGGTGTCGCGGGCGGCCCGCTGTGGCGAGCAGCAGCCGGAGCGATCCGCGCCCGGCCTCGAACCCCGCAAGGCGTCCCCGGTCGTGCCGATCTTATGAGGCCGTCAGGCTCGCGCCTAATACACCTCACGCTCGCCGGGAATCCTGGCTTCGGCCCAGGCATCTGGTGTCGCAGCCTCCGATGGGCTCCTCACGGCCACCGCCGCCTTGACACCAGGCATGGTGCTAGCAAGACTAGCACCATGACAGGCGCACCACTCGCGGCCGCGCCCCGCGCGGGCACTGCGGCGCAGGCGCAGGCACCGACAGAACAGGCACCGACAGAACGGGCACTGATAGAGCAGGCACGCGCTCACGCCCGGCGGCGGCGCCGGAAGACCGCGCTGGCGGTGATCATCGCCGCCGTGACCATCGGCGGCGGGCTCGCCTGGGCAGGGGCCCTGTCCGGCAGCGGGCCGCGGGCACGCGGCGTCCCCAGCCGTCCCGCCCCGCTGACCGCGCACAACGGCGCGGTGACGGGTTACATCGACCCGTGCGAAGGACTCCCCGTCAGGCTGCCCTTCGCGGCAGGAACGGTGACGGCCCTTCGTGGCAGCCAGACCTGGAAGCTGGCCGGTGACAACGGGACCTACCAGACCTACCGCCTCCAGCTTCCGGCCACCGTCGCCGCCCGCCAGCGCGTCGGCCAGAACCAGAAGTTCTATCTCGATCTCCCCCCAGGCCGGTACGTCCTGGTGGGCCGCGACAGCCGTGGCGACGTCACGACCTACCTCGACGTGACCATCTCCGCGGGCCGGGTCCTGCATCGCGACCTTCCGAACCTGTGCAAATAGCCGCGGGAGCGGCTGGCGGCGCCCTCGGGACGGCCGCCCTTGGGCAATCCTGGCCATGTTGATGCATGCTGGGAGCATGGAAGCTTCCTCAGGGCCAGCGCGGGTCACGCCGGAAGCTCAGGCTGAGCGCGACCATGCGGCCAATGAGCGCCAGCGCCAGGCCGACCTCGACAAGCTGGCCAGCGAACGCGAGCGTACGGCCAACGAGCGGGAGCGCAGCGCCGACCAGCGTGAGACCGTGGCCGACGTGCGAGAGCAGTCCGCTAAGAGAGTGTTGCGTAAGTAACTGGTGACTTCTGGTGTTGTTTCAGGATGGTCTCAGGTCGGCAACAAGTCGGAAGTACCCGGCGCGCCTGCGTGGAAAGGGGCCATCCCTGCCCGTACGTGACTTTGCGTGACCAAATGCAAGTACTGCAACAGGGATGACCTGCGCCAATGCTACGACAGCGACATCACCGACGAGGGCTTCGCGGCCATCGAGCCGTTCCTGGAGTCCCGGCCGAAGGCGAAGTCGGGCCGGCCCATGGAATACGCGGGCGCGACATCGTCGACTCGGTCTTCTTCGTGCTGCGGACCGGCTGCCAGTGGCGGCAGATGCCGCACGACCTGGTGAAATGGTGGGCTGCCTACCGCTGGTTCCGGACGCTGGCGAAAGACGGGACCTGGCAGCGGATCCACGACGGACTGCACGCGCGGGTCCGCAACGAGGAGGGCAGGCATGCGGAGCCGACCGCGTGCGCGCTGGACTCCCAGTCCGCGCAGTCCGCCGAGGGAGGGGAGTCGATAAGCTTCGACAAGTTCAAGCACTGCCGCGGGCGCAAGCGGCACCTGGCCGCGGACACGCTCGGCTTCCTGTGCGCGCGGAAGGTGACCGGGGCGGGGGCCAGCGACCGGGCCGCCGGGCGCGACGTGCTGGCCGAGGCGAAGCGCAGGCACCCTGACCTGGTCCTGGCCTGGGCAGACGGCGGGTACGCGAACGTGGTCGACGACTCGATCATCGCCTGGGCGATGGAGAGCACCGGGATCGAGGTCGTCGTGGTCAAGCGGACCGACGACGTGATATGGAGCCGACACCCAGCGTGATCTAACACAGGATGATCATTTACTTACGCAACACTCTCTAATCTAATGCGCGGGAGCGCAGCGCCGACGAGCGTGAGGCCGGACTGGGCGAGCGGGAGCGTGTGCTCGAAACGCGCGAACGCAGTCTCGGTGATCGAGCGCAAAAGCTGGGTGTCTCGGTCGAGGACCTGCAGCAGCGCGTGCTGGCGAGCATCGAGCGGTCCCGCGCCCTGCTGGCTCGCAGCGCCGAGCGCCTGGACCGGCAGGAAGCCGGGCTCGCGCGGGCGGCAAACGACCGCGACCGGCAGCAGGCAGAGATCAACCGGCAGTCGGCGGAGGCCGAACGGCGTCTGGTGTCCGGCCTGCCTGACCCCAGCAAAGCCGTCGAGCGGGCCAGGGAAGTCCGCACGCGTGCCCGGAACGCGGTCGAGGCCTTCGCCGCCGCGCAGGATGAAATCGCCAGGGTCAATGAACAGCTGGCCGCCCGCGTCCCCGAACGCCGCGACGAATATCAGCAGGCCGCCGACCAGGCACGCGATACGGCACGCAAAGAGCGGCACGTCCTGCCCGTGCTGACCGGCTAAGTTGCCCTGGGTGACATCGCGAACAGGAGGAGCACCATGTCGCCCGATTCGAATCGCATCGCCCTCGTTGCCGAACGCTGGCACGCCGGCCTCGTCGCCCGGGCCGTATCGCCCTGTCGCGCACGGCTTGCGGAGCAGGGTTTCACCGGCATCGACGTGGTGGACGCGCTCATGCGCGTGCAACTCGACACTGACGTCCCGGTGTTCTCAGCTGTCCTCACCCCGCATCACTTCCATGAGCACGGTGAGCACCTAGCGTACTTCGGCCGCCACTTCGAGGTCAAGGGAACCGAGCTGGCCCATTGCGGCCACGCTGAGCCCGGAGGCAGTGGCCGCCTGATTTAGGGGTTGCTGGGCCCGCCCCCTCCTACCCTGCCGGATAGGAGGGGGCCGCTGTCCATGCCGAGGCGCTCATGAAGCCGCCGATTCGGCAGGGATCCGCTTTAGCGGGACGTGTCACTACGTGCCACCGGGTGCTACATTGGGAGCATGAGCAATCCGGAGATTACCCAGCGCGACCTCCGATCGCGGTCACGCGAGATCATGGACGCGGTCGAGCACGGGCACTCCTTCACCGTTACCCGAGACGGCCACCGTATCGGGGAACTGATCCCACTGCGCCGCCGCCGGTTCGTCTCCCGCGAGGAGTTCACCGCGATGTCGCGGAACGCCCCCGGCGTCGACCTGGACGCGTTCCGCGCTGATCAGGATCTCGCCGCTGAACATGAGGCGGCAAGCCCATATGAGCGGTGACCTTCCTCGGCAGGGCCTGCTGGATACCAACGTCCTCATTCTGCGCCGGTGGATCGATCCCGCCGAGCTGCCCGATGAGATGGCGATCAGCGCCATCACCCTCGCCGAGCTATCCGCCGGCCCGCATGAGGTGCGCAGCAACGACGAGCAGGACCTGTATGACGAGCACGCTGAGCGGGCGCGGCGCCTGGAGAACTTGCAGCGCGCCGAGAGCGAGTTCGACCCGGTGCCGTTCGATGCCGAGGCGGCTCGCATTTACGGCCGGGTATCGGCGGCGGTCATTGCCGCTGGCCGCAAGCCGCGCAGGAGGATCGCAGACTTGATGATCGCAGCTACCGCCATCGCCGAGGAGCTGCCCCTGTTCACCGCCAACCCTGCCGACTACGCTGGCCTGGACGCCCTCATGCGCGTCATCCCAGTCACCCGCCCCGCCTTCCCGCATGAACAGCCGCACGGCCGCTGATAGAGGCTCCTGGCAAGAGCACGAACCTCGCCCGTAGACGAGACCACGCGCGGGCAAGTCCGGGAACCCTGGAGGAACCGAACTGCCGCGCCGCATGAGCCATCCGAACGTGCGTTCCACGACCCAGCGGCGACGGATGACCTGGAACGTGTGCGGGCTGTTCCGCTTGACGATTTCGATGGTGATGCCGGCTGTTTTCCGCATGTGCTCGCTCAGCGGCTTCCCGTTGTAGCAGGCATCGGCCCACATGAGCCTCAAGGTCGAGAAGGCGGCG
>DAHVAN010000441.1 GCA_027314595.1 Actinomycetota bacterium
GTCCGGGCTGCACAGGCCCGGGCGGCGGCACCGGCCTGCGGTCGGCGCTGTTGCGCGGCGGGGCTGCCGCGCCGGCGGCGACGGTCTCGGGCGCGGGCGGCGCGAGCAGCGCCAGGTCCAGGTCGGAGTCAGCGCCGCCGCTGCCGTCGGCCTCACCGGAGTCGGCGGCCTCCGCCATGCTGATCGCCTTGGTGACCGACTGGGCCACCTCTTCCTCCAGCGACATGCGGGCTGCCTCGGCCGCGACAAGGCCCTGGACGCCGTCCAGGATGTCGGTGAGTCGCCTGACTGTCTCCGCGTGCCTGGTGCTCAGCAGGTTGAGCCTGCGCTCGGCGCCGTCGTGAATGGCCGTGGCCCGCGCGGTTGCCTCGTCAAGCACCTTCTTGGCCTGTGACTTGGCGTTCGCGAGAGCGGTGTCGGCCTTCTTCCTGGTGTCGCTGGTGAGCCGGTCCGCCTCGGTGCGCGCCGCGGTACGGGTCTTGTCCGCCTCGGTGCGCGCCGCGGAGATGGTCCGCTCCGCCTGCTCCTGGGCGGCCGTCAGCATCCGTTCGGCCTGCTCGCGCGCATCCGTGCGGACGCGCTCGGTTTCCTGCTGCGCCTCGGCTCTGAACTTGGCGATGTCGTCGTCGGCCTTGTTCTTCTGCGCCCTCGCCTCGTCGTCCGCCAGCTTGAGGATCTGCGAGATCCGCTCGCTGACCTCCTCGTGGGCAGGCCTGCCGGACAGCGCCTGCTGGCGAACGGTGGAAAGCTCACGGCGCAAGTGCTCGGACTCGTCGAGCGACCGGGCAAGGCGCTGCTCAAGTTCGCGGATCTCGTTGTTGCGGCGCGCAACGAAGTCGTCGACCTGGCGACGGCTATAGCCGCGCATCTGCATCTCAAATTCCTCATGCAGGAGGTTCGGCAGAAGATCGCTATTTTCATTCATGGCATCACGAGAATCTTGGGTCCAGGTGGTTTGCAGGAACGGTGTCCGGAGTCTAACGGGGATCGACCGGTAACGGGCCGGAGGAAGCGAGACGGACTGGCGGGCCGCCGTCGGCCGCCGCGTGCCGTCGCCCGCCTCACGGGCAGCCGGACGCGTCCGGCCGTGCGCCCACCGGAACGTCGTGGAGGTACGGCACGAGCGTCATGTCTGGGAACAGTACCCGTCTGACTCTTCTCCCGTGAGAGCACAGCCCGCAACCGGAACGGCCGAGTGTCCTGTTATATCCATACTTGTCGGATAACGGAAGTTGCTAAAAATAAGTTCTGTGTCGTATCCCTACTGCTGAGAGTCATGCGACCTTAACCGTACCCCGACGATCCGGATCCGAATCGTAACGTTGCGTGCGCGCTCAGTTAGCGTCGCGACATCATGCCGTTTGGCATGGCGCGGGCGCCCCCGCCTGCCGTAGCCTGTAGCCGGGTGATTACCTTGCGAAATCTGGGTATCTGGCACGATATGTGTCGAAACCGGACATGTGTCGCTACGGGCCCTTGGGGCCGCTACGGCGATGGCAGTTCGGAAGCTCAGATGCCCGGTACCGGGGTGGAACGCGTTCCGCGGCACGCTCGCGGGATCGTTGCGCCGAGGACGGGTAAGACCGTACGCAAGGGTGGTGTGCGAATGACCCCGATGGGTCATGCGGAGGAATAGTGTCACGACGTAACCTGGAGAACGGGCGAGAAAGTCCCCGGTCAACGGAGGTGAGCACGATTTCCAGGCAGGTCGATCTTCGTGTTCACGACGACGTGGCCCTGGACGAGATCGAGCTCTACGCCGAGGTCCTCAGCGCGGTGGCGGCCAGCGACGGGCCGCTCTCGCCAGCAGAACTGGACGCGGTGCTCGGTGTCCGACGGCCGGTGTGCGGCTGCGCTTCCTGAGCGGTCACGGGCACCGGTACATCACGTCGGTGCTCGACCGGGCGAACCCCAAGGTCGTGTACATCGTGACAGCGGCCGTGTTCGCCTCGTCGACGTAGAGCATCACCTGCGCTAGACCCAGGCCCCGCAAGTGCGCCAGGCCCGCGAGCGTAAGAGCGCGCCCGAGGCCAGTCCCCTGCTGGGGAGGATCGACGCCCACCACGTAGACCTCGCCAACGGGTGAGCCGCCGGGTTCCGCCTCGTGCACCTTCGTCCAATGGAAGCCGGCGAGCTTGCCCTCACGCTCGGCGAGGAAGAACCCGGCCGGGTCGAACCAGGGCTCGGCTTCGCGAAGCTTCAGGTCCGCCATGGTCCACGAGCCCTGGTCGGGATGGCCCGCGAAGGCCCGCCTGTTCACCGCCAGCCAGGGGCTCTCGTCCTGACCGGGCCGGAACGTGCGGAGCGTGACCCCCTCAGGCAGAACCGGGCTCGGGACCGGCGGGATCGTCGGCCCCCGCAGGGACATGCGCATCTGCCAGAGCGCGCGGAAACGGGTGAAACCGGCCGACCTGGCCAGTCCCGCGGCACCGGGGAGGTCGCCATGCGCCCACAGCGTGACGCCGTGGCCGTCCGCCCCGGCGGTCAGCGCCGAGACCAGCGCGGTTCCGTATCCCCTGCGCCGACTCGCCGGATGCACGACAAGTTCGCCGCTCATGTCACCGGCCTCCGCCGTGCCGGAGTCGGGGGCGTCGAGGTGCGCGTAGCCGGCCACGCGGTCGTCCACGACCAGCAGCAGGTCACGCGATCCTGCCGCGCCACCGTGCCGGACGTGCAGGAGGACATGCTCGGACAGCGGCGCGACACCATCGGCCCGCCGGGCGGCGGCGGTGAGTTCGAGGACCGCAGTGGCCCGGGCGGGGGACAGCGGTCCTTCGCGGACAGCAACTGACGGCTCGATCACCGCTCCGCCGTGATGGCGGCCGGCGCGTCCGTCGTGACCATCCCCGCGCCGTCACGGTCCTCGGGCGCCCCCTTGACGGGAACGAACCGGTAGCCGACGTTGCGGACCGTGCCGATCAGCGCCTCATGCTCCGGCCCGAGCTTGGCGCGCAGTCGCCTGACGTGCACGTCCACCGTTCTGGTACCGCCGAAGTAGTCGTAGCCCCACACCTCCTGCAGCAGATGCGCGCGGGTGAAGACGCGGCCCGGGTGCTGGGCGAGGAACTTCAGGAGCTCGAACTCCTTGAACGTCAGGTCGAGCACCCGGCCGCGCAGGCGCGCGGAGTAGGTGCCTTCGTCGATCGCGAGGTCGCCCGACCGGATCTCGTCTGGCGCGTCCGCGGCGGCACGCATGGCTCGCCGCCCGGTTGCCAGCCGTAGCCGGGCCTCGACCTCCGCGGGACCGGCAGTGTTCAGGATCACATCGTCAGCGTTCCATTCGGCGCTCACCGCGGCGAGGCCGCCCTCGGTGACGATGGCGAGCATGGGACAGTCAAGGCCTGTCGTGTGAAGCAGCCGGCAGATACCCTTGGCGTGCGCGAGGTCACGTCGCGCATCGACCAGGACGACGTCCGCGGGCGGCGCCTCTACCAGCGCGGAGGCGTCCGCGGGCAGCACGCGAACGGAGTGCAGCAGCAAGCCGAGCGCTGGCAGGACCTGCGCCGAAGGCTCGAGAACACCGGTCACCAGTAGCAGGTCGCTCACCCGATGCCACCTCCAGTCTTACGGCGCATGAACGCCATAGCATCTGTTTAAACACAAACGGAACCCGGGGGCAACATCGCCCGGGTCCCGTTGGGACAAGGATAACCCACATGGCCAAGGTCACGATCAGGTACTGGGCCGCTGCCAAGGACGCGGCGGGCATGCCGGAGGAGTCCGTCGAGGCCGTCTCGCTCGCGGACGCGCTTAGCGCGGCCATCGCCCGCAGGGCGCCCGGCGATCGCCTGGGCGAGATCTTCACGAGGTCGTCGTTCCTGGTGAACGCCTCTCCAGCTGGCCGCGCCGCGAAGGAGGCTCTCATTCTCGACGATGACGCGGTGATCGAGGTGCTGCCTCCGTTCGCGGGCGGATGACCTGGAACACCGGACACAGTGGCGACGCGCTGTAACGAAACATCGCGACTCAGTTGCCTGGCGGCGGTCCGGGCTGTATAGAGGAGCCGTCCGAAGCCACGGACCCAGTCCTTGTCCCGATACCCCCGCACGGTGGCCGCCCCGGCGACCGTTACCGAGGAGCCGGTCAGTGACCGTGAGCAACGAGCCCGGTCGCCCCGGGCAGGAACAACCTCCCGGCGGGATGAACCGGTCTGGAGCCGGCCACGTTCTACCTGATGTGCCGAGCGCTGGAACAGCGGCCAGCAGGGAACGGGCGGCCGACGAAGCCTTCATCAGGGCGCTCTACGCCGAACATGGCGGCGCCCTGCTGCGGTATGCCATGCACCTGACCGGAGGCGACAGGCAGCGGGCGGAGGACCTGGTACAAGAGACGATCGTGCGGGCGTGGCGCCATCCGGAGGCGCTGGCCGGCCGGCCGGCCCGGCCATGGCTGTTCGCGGTGGCGCGCAACCTGGCGGTCGACGCGTACCGGGCGCGGCAGTCGCGGCCGCCTGAGGTCGGGCAGGCCGCGCTCGATATGCTGCCCGCCGATGACGACGCGGACCGCACGCTCGAGTCGTGGGCGGTGGCCGAGGCGCTTGCGTCGCTGCGACCGGACCACCGCAAGGTGCTCGTGGAGACGTACTATCGAGGACGTTCCGTGGCCGAGGCGGCAGCCACACTCGGGATACCGGCAGGAACCGTGAAATCGCGCACGTTCTACGCGCTGAAGGCGCTCAAGCTGGCACTTCAGGAACGGGGACTCGCGCCATGACAGCGACGATGGACTGCTCGGAGGCGAAGCTGTCGCTCGGCGTCTACGTGCTCGGCGCCATCGACCCCGCGGAGCGCGCCATGGTGGACGGCCACCTGGCCGGCTGCCGCGACTGCAGGGACGAACTGGCCGGGCTCGCCGGGCTGCCAGCGCTGCTGGCCCGGGTAAGCGCCGGGGAAGCCGTCGCCCTCGCGACGGACGGCACGCCGGCACTGCCGGAGGAAACCGAACTCCCGCCGCCACCTCAGCTCGCCGGCACGGTCATGGACCTGACGGCGGCCCGGCGCAGGCGGCGGATGCGGCGCCAGGCCGTCCTCGGCGTGGCGGCCGCGCTCGTCGTCGCGGCCGGAGTGTTCGGCGGGCTGCGGATGACCGCCGCTCCGCAGGTGATCGTCCGCACCGTCGCGCAGCCGCAGCCGGCTTACCTGCGCACCGGTCCGGGCGGTACGTGGCAGAGCGTGGCCGGGCAGTCGCACGGCATGACCGCGACGGTGATGTACCGGCAGGTGGGCTGGGGTACGCAGCTCACGGCCACGGTGACTGGCATCCCGGAAGGCACCACGTGCCAGATCTGGGTTGTCGGACCTGGCAGGACCCGCCTCCTGGCCGGCAGCTGGATCGTCGACGGCGACGAGGGCAGCGTCTGGTACCAGGGATCGGCCGCGATCGCGGCCTCGAGTGTCGACAAGTTCGTCATCACCGTCGGCAAGAACCGGTCGATCACAGCGGAGTCCTGAGCGCGGCAATGGGGCCGGCACATTGACGCTGCACCGAGGGCGGACAGTGACAGCGGGGCCGCTGGTGCATAGCATCTGGTACGTGCCTTCCGGAACAGCGCAGATGCTGACCAAGCGGCGTGCTGTTGACTTCTGCCTGGTGGCGACCGCGATCTGTAGGCCTTCGTCGCCTTCAGTCGCCTGATGCGCTCGGCGTTAAGCCGAGGGCAGGCGGGGAACCGTACGCATCTGTCCGCATCTGGGAGCACGGCCATGAACATTGGTCCACGGTGTCCGCGTTCCGCCGCGGCGATCACCGCCGTGGTGCTCGCGGCCGTCTGGTCTTCGCCGCGTTCGCGCTGGCCGCGGCGTTGCTCGCGGTCTTCGGCCGCTGCCTGGGCTGCCAGATGCACCTGAGTCATTCAGCGAACCGGGCCGGCGCCTGAGGCGGGCCGCACAAGCCGGCTGGTTCGCGCGGACAGGGAGTTCGCAGCAACAGAAATCTCGTGCCAACAGGAAAAGAGGTTCACGTCATGAGCCGTTCCGACGTCCTGGTGGACGCCGATTGGGCCGAGGCCCACATCGGTGAGCCCGGGGTCGTCCTCGTCGAGGTCGACGAGGACACCAGCGCCTACGACAAGGGGCACATCCCGAGCGCCATCAAGATCGACTGGAAGAAGGACCTGCAGGACCCGGTCCGCCGCGACTTCGTGGACAAGGCCGGCTTCGAGGCGCTGCTGTCCGAGCGCGGCATCTCGAACGACGACACCGTGGTGCTCTACGGCGGCAACAACAACTGGTTCGCCGCGTACGCGTACTGGTACTTCAGGCTGTACGGGCACCAGAACGTGCTGCTGCTCGACGGCGGCAGGAAGAAGTGGGAGCTCGACTCGCGTGAGCTGAGCACCGACGTTCCGTCCCGCGGGCGGACCAGCTACACCGCCTCCGAGCAGGATTCCTCGCTGCGCGCGCTGCGCGAGGAGGTGATCGCCGCGATCGGCAAGCGGAACCTGGTCGACGTCCGCTCTCCCGACGAGTTCGCCGGGCGGCTGCTCGCCCCTGCGCACCTGCCGCAGGAGCAGGCGCAGCGCGCCGGGCACATCCCGACCGCGCGCAACGTCCCGTGGTCCAAGGCGGCGAACGAGGACGGCACGTTCAAGTCCGACGCGGAGCTCGCGACGCTCTACAAGGACGAGGCGGGTGTCGACTTCGGCAAGGACACGATCGCGTACTGCCGGATCGGTGAGCGCTCGGCGCACACCTGGTTCGTGCTGCACGAGATCCTCGGCTTGCCGAACGTCAAGAACTACGACGGATCATGGACCGAGTACGGCTCGCTCGTCGGCGTGCCGATCGAACTGGGGGACGCGCGATGAGCACGGATCAGAGCGGATGCGGCGCGCCGGCCGGCGGCGTGTCCATCACCAAAGACGCGGCCGGCAAGGAGGCGATCGTCGAAGGGCGCGTGCTCCGCGACGGCGTGCCGGTCGGCTCGGGCTACGCACGGCTGCTCGGCAGCGGTGACGAGTTCGTCGCCGAGGTGCCGCTCGGCGAGGACGGCGGCTTCCGGTTCTTCGCCGCGCCCGGCGAGTGGACGCTGCGCGTGCTCGCCCCGGGCGGGGTTCGCGCCGAGTACACGGTGTCCGCGGACATCGGCCAGGTCACCAAGGTGGAAGTGGCTGTCTAGCCGCGAAGCCAGCGACGACGGCGGCT
>DAHVAN010000217.1 GCA_027314595.1 Actinomycetota bacterium
TTCACCGGACGGCGCGACGAATTCGAGGAGACCTTCCTGGCGATCGGCGGGCTGGTCTCAGACCGCGCCGCCGAGCGGTAACCCACCCCAGCCAACCCGCCAGGCCAGCACACCCCAACGCTAATCGCGCACCACATCGTAACCTCCTCTCCACGCGCTGCTCGAATCGGACAGCCGGTCAAGTTCTCGCGGCGAGCATGCTCTCCCCTAGCGTCACGGCGATCCGGGCGAGCCGGTCGCGCGACGGGCTGCTGGGCAGCGCCTCCAGCGCCCCCGTGGCCTCAGCGACCCAGTCGCCCACGATGGCGATCGCCGCGTCGATCACCTGGGCGCTGCGCACCATGTCGGCCAGCAGCCGGAAGGAGGCCGGCGCTGGCGTGTCAGCGCTGAACGCCCTGGCGATGACCGAACGGCCTGCGCCGCCGAGTTCACGGCGCGCGACGACCAGCGGGAAGGTCATCGCCCGGCAGGAGATGTCGGTCAGCACGTCCTTGCCGTGGTCGGGCCGGCCAGCCAGGTACGGGCGCATGTCGTCGGCCATCTGGAAGGCGACGCCAAGGCAGCGGGCAAAGCGGCAGAGCGCGGCGGCGTGCTCTGCCGTGCCGCCGCCGAGGATCGCGCCGGCCTGGCAGCTCGCCGCCAGGAGCGTGGACGTCTTCTGGGCCGCGACGGCACAGTATGTGTCGAGCCCTGCGTCCAGGTCGGCCCGCAGCGCTTGCTCGGCGTGCTGCCCGCGGCACAGGTCCGCGCCCGCCGCCGCGAGCACGCCGATGGCGGCCAGGACACGCTGCGCGGGCACGGCAGGACCCGTGCAGGCCGCGCAGGCCGCGAAGACCTGGAAGACCAGCTCGTCACCGGCCAGCAGGGCGACCTCGGCGCCGTACCGGACCGCGACCGACGGCCGCCCGCGCCGCATCGTGCCGCCGTCCACGATGTCGTCGTGGACCAGGCTGGCCGCATGAAGATACTCCACGCTGAGTGCGGCGGCCAGGACATCGCGCGGGTTGCCGCCCACCGCCGCGCACGACTCGAGCAGCAGCGCCGGCCTGAGCAGCTTTCCGGCCGGCCAGACCGCTTGCTCGCAGATGCTGTCCAGCGGGCTGGCGCTGACCCAGCGTTCCGTGTGCGTGCGGCGCAGCTCAGCGGCCAGCCATTCATGCGGCGCGGACAGCTCCCTGAGGATGTCATCTGCGGTAGTCATGACTGCCGTACCTCGCTTACGACGCGCCGGCACCGCGTGACGGCACGCGCTATGGCGGCCACCGCGATCCGGCCCGCGCGCACTGCCAGCACCGCGATCATGAGGAGCACCGCTACGGAGAGCGCCGTGTTCCGCAGGTCGCCCGTCGTCGCCTCATGGCCAGACATCAGGCCATGAAGCTGGGCGGGGAGCGACAGCAGACGCCGGTAGGCGCCGGTGACGATCCACGCGGCGAACACCGTCCATATGCTCCACGCGAGGGCGATATAGACGGCCAGCACGTAGTCGGTTACCCCGCCCCCGCCGCCGCCGCGGCGGCGCAGCAGCCCGGCCAGCGCGAGGCGGCCCTGGGCGTGCATGCTCTCCACTCCCAGTGCGTCGCCAAGCAGCCAGTACCCGTCGAACCTGAAGAACGGGTTGAGATTTGCCAGGCAGCCAGCCAGCGAGAACAGGACCGCTATCCACAGCGGGCGCCAGCCGGTGGCCGCGTACCCCGCGGCCGCGGCGCCGGTCGCGACGAGCTGGAAGTAGACCCCGCCGAGGTCGACCACCACCCTGGCCCGCCTGGACAGCCGCCACGAATCCGAGACGTCGCTGTAGAACGCGGGCCAGACGAGATAGATCACGAATCCGATGCGGCGTGGCGTGGCGCCGCTGCGAGCCGCCGCGGCGGCATGCCCGAACTCGTGCGCGATCAGGGTCACGACGAACAGGAGGTACCCGTACGCCAGCGCCATGCCGGGCAGGGCGCCGCGGGCAGGGGTAACCAGGCCGACAGCCAGCCCGGACATGGCCAGCGCGATCAAGACAAGGGCCGGGACCGGGGCAAAGGCCCCGGACAGGCGCCTGGCCCCCCATCCGACCGCCCGCTCTGGTATCAGCGGTATCTTTCCCCACATGCCGACCCTGGTGCCCGCCTTCACCGCCAGCGTGCGGTCGATCTGCTGCCGCAGCCGCAGGTACGCGTCCTCGACGTCGGCCGCGGAGAGGGCCTGGCCGTCGGCCGCCGCGAGCCGCGAGGTGATCTGGCCGAGCGAGGTGCCGTCCCTGGCGGCGCACAGCAGGTAGAGCCCGGTCGCGCTCACCCGCAGGTGCCGCCCGTCCGCCGTGCTCACCACATAGCTGCCGGGCGCGTCGCGCCCGTCGTAGGGGACAGCCCCGTCCAGGTCGAGTGTCGCGTCGGGCGGGCTCAGCCGCTGCGCTGTCACCGCGGGTCCGCTGCGGTACCGGCGGCACCCGTGATCAGCCGGCGCAATTCGGCGATGACCGCCTGACGGCTGTCGATCGTCTGCAGCATGTCCCGGGCGACGCGGGCCGCCTTGGCCATGGCGTCGTCGGCCAGAACCGAGGCCACCTGGCCGGCCGCATCCGCGTCGCCGATCGCCCGGAACATGCCGAGGGCGGTCAGGGCCGCCGCGACCGCGCCTTGTTCGCCGCCGGAGTCGGCGCCAAGCAGCGGCAGTCCCGTCCGCACGGCGGCCAGTGCCGCGGTGCTTGTCGCGCTGCCGGTCACCAGCGCGCACTCGCGGACCAGCGCCGACTGGCTGTGCCCCGGCGCGATCCGCGCGGACGGGGGTATCACCGGCAGTTCCTCGTCGGATCGGCTGGGTACCGCGAACGCGCGGCACCGGCCGCCGGCCAGGGCTTCAAGCAGCCACGGCCATAGCCGCCTGGCGCCGAAGACGCGGCCGAGATAGGCGTAGATCAGGGGGATGCCCGGCCGGGATCGCGCCCACCCGATGTCGGGCGCGATGTCACCGTCCGGCTCCCACATGCAGGCGCCGGCGAAGCCCACCCGGCCAGCCGGTTCCAGCCTGGCGGCGGCCGGCTCGAGGCCGGGCGCGGAACGCAGCAGCAGGCGGTCCCCCGCCATCGGGAAGCTGGCGAGCGTCCACGCGCGTGGCGGCAGCCCGCAGGCATCCCGTGCGGCCGCGTATAGCCGCCCCATGTCCCGGTACCGCCAGGCATGCTCGAATGGGTCGTACCCGGCCTGCCGCCGGGCGAGATCATCGTCGTCGGCCGGCCACAGATGGCAGAACTGGCCGAGTACCGCGACAGGGATGTCCCGCCGTTCGGCGGCGAGCAGTGGGCCGATGGCAAGGATGCTGGTGAGCACCAGATCCGGGCGCAGTTCGTCGCACGCGGCGCAGGCGTGTTTGAGCTGGATCGCGACCGAGGCTGGATTGCCCCAGTCGGACACGGTGAAGCTGGGGCCGTCGGTGCCTGGCCGGGGGAACCGGGCAAGCCCGGCGGCCGCGAGGGCAGGCGCGGATTGCGGGCCGGAGACGACGAGCACCTCGTGGCCGGCCGACCTGACGGCCCGCGCCGCGCAGATCATCGGGTGCAGGAATCCCGCGCTCCCGAACGCGCACGCGACGACCTTCACCACATGCCCGCTTTCGCCCCGCGCAGCAGCACCGTCGCCGCCACCGCGTCGACCGCCACGACCGCCGCGACGTAGACCGCCACCGTGCCTGTGCTGACTCCCGCGTCGGCCGGCAGGATAACGGTGAGGGCGTTGAACAGGGCGTGCGCCATGACAGCCCCGCCCAGGCAGCGGTAGCGGGCGCGCAGCGCGGTGAACAGCACCGCGTCCGCGGCGACAGCGGGCAGCACGAGCAGCGCGTCGGAGTACGCGTGCAGTGCGGTGAAGGCCACCGCCGAGAGCGCCACGGCCACCCATGGCCTGGTCGTGTCGAGCAGCCGGGACAGCACGATGCCGCGGAACTGGATCTCCTCGGCAGGGGCGACGAGGAGCGCCTGCCCCGCGACGGCGGCGAGCACGGGAAGCGCCCGCCCAGGCTGCTGCACGGGAAGGATGAGCAGCCACACGGCGCACCTGAGCGCGCCCGCCGCCAGGCCGGCCACCGCCGCCGTCACCGGCAGTCGCAGCAGGGCGCGATCGCCGGCCCGGCGTGACACGAGCCACAGGCACGCGGCGAGTGCGCCCAGATACTGGGCGTCGTTCACCATGTCGGAGGACGCCTTGGCCGCCTGCGTGCCCGCCATGAGCACGCCGCCGACGCAAAGCGGGAGCAGGACGGCGACGGCGACGGCGATCCACGGCCGGCGGCCGAGGCGGCCCAGACGGCCTGCGCTGTCCTGCCGGGCTTCGCCAGGCGCCTGCGCTGTCTTGTCCCGCTGCGGAACCGAGGTCACGACCGTACCCCCTTAGATCCGCACGACCAGGCTCGAGACCGGGGCGCTGCGTCCGGCCCTCAGCACCGGAGCCGCGATTCCCAGCGCGGGCGCGAGCGCCCCGAGCACTACCGCGATGACGACGAGAACGGGCGAGACGTCTGCGGTCAGCCCGCCGAAGGACGTCCCGATGGCCGCTATGCCCGCGCGCGCGGCCAGGACGCCGAGAACAGCGCCGACGACGACTCCCGGCACCACGAGCAGCACCGTGTAACGCAGCGCGATCTGCGCCAGGGTCCGCCGGCCGGCCCCGATCGCCTTCAGCAGGCCGTAGCTCGGCACGCATTCCTCGCTGGTGACCAGTGCGGTGCGCGCCGCCATAGCGGCTGCCAGCACGAGCAGCGCGAGAGCGAGCAGGCCGAGGCCGATCCGCAGCGTGGTCTGGAACGGCAGGCTGATGTCCGACAGTACGCTGGTCACCGCCCAGCGGTTGCCGGAAGCCTGCTCGATCCTGGCCGTCACGGCGGCCGCGCTCGTGCCGCTGGCGAGCCGGACCAGGACCGCCTGGTCGCTCACCTGACCGGCCAGGGCTGCCGTCAGGCCAAGCGTGCCGCGCATCAGGTCGCCGGAGTTGTTCAGTTCCCGCGTGATGCCGGTGACGGTGACCGGAGTGCCGCCGGGCGTGAACCGGAGCACGGTCCCGGTACGGGCGCCCAGGATGCTCGCGGCTCCCGACCCCAGGGCGATCTCGCTGGCGGCGCGCGGCATGGTCCCGCTGATCAGGCTCGGCGTTTCCACCGTCTGCGTGGCGGGCAGCAAGACGAAGGGAATGGTCCCCGGCGTTCCGGAGAACTTCGCGTTGCCTTCGACCGCGGGGACCGCCGCGGCGACACCGGACAGCCGGGTCAGCCGCTGGCTCGCGGCGACCGCCGGAACCCCGGATGGCAGGTCCACCCGGAGGCTGTAACCGAAGCCCCATTCCGCGGGGTCGGTGGTGAGGTGCGTCGCGGTCGCGGAGACGACCCCCGCGAAGACGGCAGTAGCGGTCGCCGCGGTCACCATGCACACGGTGACGAACGTGCGACCGCGCCGCGCGGTCGCGAACGCGAGCGATACCCGCGCCGCGGCACCGCCGCGGCGGCCTCCGCCTCGGCCGGCGGGAGTACGCCGGCCGGTCTCCGGCAGCCCTGCCAGCAAGCCGGCGGGCCTGAGCGCGGAGATGTCGCGGGTCGCCGCCCAAGTGGCCGCGGACGTGATCACCATGGCGAACAGCCAGGTCCCCGCCATCACAGGCACCAGGCCAGGCGTGGCCGGCCTCGCACCGTACATCTGTGAAAGCTGACCCGCGAGCAGGCGCCCGGCGACCGCGCCGGCCAGCGCGCCGGCCAGCGCGCCGATCGCGGGCGCCGGCAAGGCGGCGGCCATCAGCGCCGCGCGCACCTGCCGGCTGGTACAGCCGACAGCGCGCAGTTCACCGATCCAGCGCTGTCGCCGCAGCACCTCCACGCGGGCTGCGCCCAGGGCGAAGATGACCAGGCAGGCCAGCGCGGCGAGGCCGAACGCCAGCACGGTCCCGGTGCTGATCCCGGTGATGAGGTAAACCGCGGTGGACGCGTTCTGGATGCCCGCCAGCCCGGCGGCATGACCGCCAGGGATCGCAGCAAGGAACGCCCGGCTCACCGGCACCAGGGAAGTGCCCGGCCGCAGCCAGACGCCGAACAGCGCGTCATGCGCCGCCGTCGTCACGCCGGTCGCACGGGCCACTGCGGCACTGACGTAGATGGCGGCCGGCACCTCGAGCGGGTAGCTGGGCCTGGAAAGGTCCCCGGCGACCGCGGTCACCGTCGCCCGCACGGCGCCGTCCGGCCCGGCTACCGTGATCGTCTGCCCGACTACCGCGCCGAGCGCCGCGGCCGCTCCCCGCTCCACGACCACGCCGAACTGGGTGGCGGCCGGCGCCCGTCCGGACAGCACGTCCAGCCAGGCGGGCAGCGAGGTCCCGGTCCGCACCAGGACAGCGGGGATGCTGCCGTGCGCGCCGCGGACGGCGCCGTCGGCCGCGGGCAGCGCCGGGCCGGCGCGTGTCACGCCGGGGACCGCCGCGAGCGCCGCCGCGGCGCGTGCGCTGTCGGCGGGCAGGGTGGTGGCGATCAGCGCGGGCGCGCCCAGGCGGGATTCCTCCTGGCTTAGGGAGGCGCCCTGCGCTTGCTGGGCGACCACGCCGGCGGTGAGCATGGCCGTGGCGGCCGCCGCGATGAGGACGCCGAGCAGCGCCTCCGCACGCCGCCGCCGGACCATCCCCCACGCCAGCAGCAGCTGCGCCCGCGAGCGCGCGCTGTGTCCGCTCACCCGAGGCGCCCGTCGATAATCGTGACCTGCCGGCCCGCTCGCGCGGCCACGTCGCGATCGTGGGACACCAGCACGAGCGTCATCCCTGACTTGTTCGCCCCGGCGAGCAGTTCCAGGACAGCGCTCCCCCCAGCGCTGTCGAGATTGCCGGTCGGCTCGTCGGCGACGATGAGCGCTGGCCTGTTCACCAGGGCGCGGGCGATCGCCACCCGCTGTCGTTCCCCCCCTGACAGTTGATGGGGGCGCCGCTCGCCGGCGCCCGCGAGACCGACGCCGGACAGCAGCTCGCCTACCCGGGCGGTCAGCTGCTTGCCGGAGACGCCGGCCAGCAGCGCCGGCAGCGCGACGTTGTTGAATACGGTCAGCTCGGGAATCAGCGCGTAGGACTGGAACACGATGCCGACCTGACGGAGCCGGAAGCTGGCCAGCTCCGCCGGGCGAGCCGTCGTCAGGTCCAGGCTGCCGACCCGCACGCTGCCGGAGTCGGGCACGTCGAGCCCGCCGATGAGATTGAGCAGCGTGGTCTTGCCGCTGCCAGAGGGGCCGGTGATGGCCACAAACTCCCCGGCCCGTATCCGCAGGTCTATGCCGTGCAGGCCCGGCGCCTCCGGTCCCGCGCCGTAGTGCCGGGTCACCGCCGCGAGCTCGATAGCGCATCCGCGAACGTCATTTCGGGGCTTGCTGTCCAGCACGACGCGCTCCGCGGTCATGTGATCACTCCGTCCGGTCAAGTGTCATAGTCCCGCAACGTCCCAGGCAAGGGCGGCGCGGAAAGCCAGCGCGGCGGTCGCGGTGCGGCTGCCGTAACTCAGCGTCTGGGCTTCCAGCTCGCCGGTGCGGCCGAGGTGCATCTGGATGAAAGGGGCCACAGGCATTCCACCGTCCTGGCTCTGCCAGCGGGTAAGCTGGCGCAGCCCGCGCTCGGCAAGCGCGTCCGGAACCGGGAGTCCGGCGCGGCGTATCTCGGCCAGCGCCAGCAGCGCCAAGGCCGTGCTCACCGGGTCCGCGTCCAGCTCCGCGGCCGCCGCCCAGCCCCCGTCGGCGCTCCCTTGCGCCTCGATGAACCCGGCACAGCGCGATAGCGCGGCCCGCCCGGCGCGAAGCTCCGCGACGCCGGGATCCTGGGTGCCGCCGTCAGTGCCGTGCCCGGCGGTCCCGGCCTGCCCTGCGAGCAGGCGGCAGCAGGCGTAGGCGGCGTAAAGCCTGCCGTGATACCACGTCGCCGGCCAGCTCCCGGCGTCGTCCTGTGCCGCGAGTACGTACCGTATCCCGCGCCGGACCGGTCCGGCGTACGCCACCGGGTCGAACTGCCTCGCCACGTCGAGCATGTTCGCCATGACCTCGACGTCGGGACCCTCGCCCCAGAACCGGCGCGCGTACTCGCGCTGCCGGGCCGCGGCGCCGTCCTGTCCGCGCGGAATCAGCCAGGTCTCGAACGAGCCGTCCGGGTGCGCGCAGTCGCCGAAGGCGAGCCCGAGGCACGCGCTGATCTCCGCCTGCGGCACAAGGGCGCGCGCGGCCGGAACGTGCACGCCCACCGCGCCGTGGCGGAGCAGGATCCGCAGCACCTCCGCCACGTCGTCGGCGTCGGGCGGCAACTCGGGCAAGCCAGGAAAGTAGCTCCACAGGCCGGGCTCGGCCCGCCGGGCCGCTGCCAGGTACCGTGCCTCGCGGTCGATGCACGGCTGCAACTGCCCCTCGGTATGCGGGTCCGCGTCCAGCAGGGCGCCGGCGACGATGGCGCGGGCGAACACATCGCCGAGCTGGACCTGCGGTCCAGTGAAGCCTGCCGCCGACGGGAAGCGCATGACATGCGCGGCCTCGCGCAGGCCCAGGCGCCACTGGCCGAGCAGCCAGCGAAGCGTGCCCGAGAGGAAGACGCGGTCCGGCCCGCGCCACCTGCCGGGCAGCCGGATTCTCAGTTCCGGCTGGATCCGCGGCGGACCGGACCGCGCCGCCACGCCCGCGCGCAGGGCACGCTCCGCGCTGTCGACACGGGCGGCCGTGCGGGCAAGCTGGCAGCGCCACAAGTCGAGCGGCAGGCCCGCCACCGACCGCACCGCCTGTTCAACCGCTTCCCGGGCGCGGGATATCACAAGCTCCGCCGCACCGCCGAAGTACAGGGCCCGCCCGACAGCGCTGAGCGCGGCCTCGTCGTCCGCAAGCTGGCAGCCGCGCAGCGCCGCCGCCCGGAGGGCCTGCGCCAGCGCAAGGGACGGGCGTGCCGCCTGCGCGTCGGCCCGCCAGTCCTGCAGATCGTCAAGCAGCTGGCAGGCGATGTTGTAGCCGGCTATCGACTCCGCGAGCTGTGCGCACGCCTCGTCGCGCCCGGCCAGCCTGCCCAGGCTGTGCGCGGTGACTTCGGCGATCGCGCACTTGTCGCGCGCCAGGGCTATCGCCTCCGCCTCGGTCAGCTCGGACAGATCGCGCTTGCCGCGGCGGAACAGGTGCTCTTCGCCCATCGCGGCGCAGAATCGGTGCAGGCAGCCATCGAGATCCTGCCAGAACGGCGAGCCAGCCGGGAACAGGCCCCCCAGGGTCAGGTACGCCTCGTGCAGCAGCGCCAGCACCTCAAGTGGGGCAACCCGGTCCGGATCGCCGTCGTCAGTGTCTAGCGCCAGGTCGATCGCGAACAACGCGAACGCGTAGAACCTCGCGGCCTCCCCGAGGGTGGTGAGATCGCGGCCGGATACTTCGGGAAAGGCGGCGGCGAACAACGCGGGGTACTCGTCGTAAACAGACCCCTTCTCGTTGTCCGCCAAGAGCGTGACAGGCGAGGGCCACCGTGCTCTGGCCGCCTCGTACCGCATCCCGTTTCCTAATAAGAGTTGCCGGGTCCGCCGTACGGCAGACTTAATGGATAGTGGCCGCCGGGAGGTGAGCGCTTGTTTGTCCCGGGCTTGGAGCCCCGAAGAAAGACCGTGCCCCGGCCGGCAGCCGGGAGACTGCTGAACCGGACGCCGCGATCGGCATCGGTCGCCTGATCAAGCGGCGGCGTCCGGTTCAGGGCCCTGCTCAGCCGGTATTGACCCCGCAGGCGTTGGCCCAGCAGTCTGCCGCCGGTGCCGCGCTCGCGAGTTCCATTCGCTGCTCCAGCTCCTGGACATCGAGGTCGGCCAGGTTCAGGTGCACGACCTCCGGCTGGTGCGCGGAGAATTCCTTCATCATTCACCTCCTCCCGCGCCGTGAGCTGTCATCATCTCCGCCGACGGCTCACAGGTCGCAGACGCGATCCACGGAGTCCGCAGCGGTCTCACCCGCGGCATGGGCTAGGTACGCCTCGGCCACCATGGCGCGGAAGCGGTTGGCGTAGGCGTCGCAGTAGTTGGCGTGCAGCGTGCCGCGCTTGCCCTCAGCGAGGACCGCGCAGCCGCCGCCGCACTGCAACGCGTACCGGCACTTGCGGCAGGCCGACACGACAGCGACGCTGCGGGACCGCCAGGCGGTCGCGATCGGGGCGTTGAACTCGACCGTTCCGTCATCGCTGACGTAGCCGATGCGCAGCTTCTTGTCCCCGGTGCGCTCCCAGCACGCGTAGATGTCGCCGAGCGCGTCGAAAATATACATGCCAGCGTGCGCTCCGCAGAATTCCGATTTCAGCGCAGGCTCCTCGATCGCGCCATCGAAAAGCCGAAGCGCGGACTTGCGCATCCGGTCGTCAGGCCGGTCGATAATCTTGAGTTGCGGGAACTCCTGCCGGAACTCGTCAAGCGCCACGTCCAGCTCCCACGGATTGAATGTAGTCTGCTTGTCTGTCTTCTCGTTCGACGAGTGGATCGGATACGTGTAGGCATTGAATGCCTTGCTCGCGTGCCAGTCCCTGGCTATTATCTCGTCCGCGAGCGCGGGCAGGAGCCGAATATTCTTCCGGTCGATGTTCATGCGCACAGAGACGGACGCGCCACGATCAAGCGCGAGCGTTATATTGTCGGCGATCAGCGCGAACGAGCCGCTGCCATCCGGGTAAATCCGGCGCTTGTCGTGCTCGAAAGACGGGCCGTCCAGCGTAATCTGCAGCGCCGCGATCCCGTCGGCGCCGAGCAGGTCCGCGTATCGGGCCAGGTCGGTCCCGTTCGTCACGGCCCAGAAGTTGGCGTCAGCATCCGCCCGGGCGCTCCGCATGATGTACTCGACGATGGCCCGATTGTCTGCCAGCAGCGGTTCGCCGCCGAAGAACCCGATGCTCCGCCGCTGCGGGCCGGTCACGCCGTGTCGCGCCTCGATATCGCGCACCGCGCCGAAGAGGCGGTCCACCAGTGCCGGGGTCATCCTGCGCAGCAGGTGCCGGTAGGCCGGGTCGGTGCGCATGTGGTCCTGGAAACAGTAGAAGCAGCGAAGGTTGCAGTCGTAGTTAGGCATGAATATCCAGCTCAATCGCTGCTGGGCGGCCTCGTGCAGCATGCCCGCGATCTTTGCCAGATAACCCTCTTCCTCGGCCGCCGTCATATCGGTGAGATAACCCCTGCGCCGCAGCGATTCCACCGTATCCGCGCTCGGCTGATAATCTGTGTCGAGAAACTCGGGCTCGGTCACCCAGGCGCCATAAAGCGGTTTCGGCGGACGTCCCCTTTCGTGTGCGCGCAGATAGCTCGCGACTTTCCTGCTGACCACGTCATATGCCCCCGAGTAGCCGTGCACAAGCAGCATCCTGCCTGGGTCATCCGGCAGATCGACGTATATCACATAGCTGCTTGTCCGCAGGCTGGCGTCGGTCATGGCAGGAGCATAAGCAGCCTGAGCGAGCATGGACAAGTGGCACTAAATGTCATTAGGGGTCATATATGCCACCTTATCTTGGCTGCGGGGAGCCGCGTGCCGCGTCTGCGGCACCGCCCGCCGCGCCCGTTAGAGGCTGACGCCTATCAGGATTGGCTCGGGCTCGAGGGTTACGCCGAAGGCGGCGCGGACACCCTCGCGGATCTCCCGCGCCAGCGCGAGCAGGTCGGCCGTCGTCGCGCCGCCCGCGTTGACCAGGGCGAGCGTGTGTTTCGATGACACCCGGGCCGGGCCTGGCCCGCCGTGCCCCTTGCCGAAGCCGGCCTGCTCGATGAGCCACGCCGCCGGCACCTTGACCAGGCCGTCACCCGCGTCGAATCGCGGCACCTGCCCCGCCCCGGCGTCCCGGGCCGCGGCCTCCACCTGCGCGAGCTGCGCCGCGGACAGGACCGGATTGGTGAAGAACGAGCCCGCGCTCCGGCTGTCCGGGTCCCCGGGGCTGAGCACCATCCCCTTGCGGGCCCGGATCTTCAGCACCGCGGAACGGACCTCGCCGGTTCCCGCGCGTTCGCCCATCCGCACCCCGAGTTCGGACGCGAGCTCGGCGTAGCGCACCGGCATCGAGCGCGCCTGGCGCGCCAGCCTGAACGTCACGCCGAGGAGCACGTACCTCGGTCCCGCACTCCTGAACAGGCTGCTGCGGTAGCGGAAGCAGCACCTTTCGTTCGGAATGACGCTCGTCAGGCCGGTCAGCCGGTCGAACACCCGCACGCCGGTGATGACCTCAGCCACCTCCTGGCCGTACGCGCCAACGTTCTGGATCGGCGTGGCGCCCGCCCGGCCAGGGATGCCGGACAGGCACTCAAGCCCGGCCAGGCCCTCGGCCACCGCCGCGGCCACCACGTCGTCCCAGTCTTCCCCGGCGGCCACGGCCATCTCGAGGCAGCCGTCGCCGCCGCGCTCGAAGCTCACGCCCCGGGTGTTCACGTGAACGACGGTGCCGTCGAAGCCCTGATCGGATATCACCAGGTTGCTGCCGCCGCCGATGAGCAGCACCGGCTCTCCTGCCGCGTCCGCGGCGCGCACCGCGCCGATCAGGCCGTCCTCGGCCGAGGCTACCACCAGGGCTTTCGCGGGGCCGCCGAGGCCGAGCGTCGTGTAGCCGGCGAGATCGGTCACGGGAGGCGGACGACGGCGCGGGCGCGGGTCAGCACCTTCGTCCCGCCGGAACGCGCGGTCAGTTCGACCGCGACCCTGCCGTCCCCGAGTTTTTCCTTGACGGTGCCGCTGACCTCGATCGTCGCGCCGTGGTCGTCGTCGGGGACCGGGACCATCGCGGAGAACCTGACGCCGAACTCGGTGACCGCGCCGGGATCGCCGCCCGCCCACTCGGTGACGAGCCGGCCCGCCTGCGCCATGGTGTACATGCCGTGCGCGATGACGTCCGGCAAGCCCACGGCCCGCGCGAGCCGCTCGTTCCAGTGGATGACGTTGAAGTCGCCTGAGGCGCCCGCGTACTTCACCAGGTCAAGGCGCGTGGCCCGGTAGCTCTTCGCCGGGATCTGCGAGCCCGGCTCGGCATCGGCGTAACTGAGCGCCATCGCTGCCTCCCTGCCTACTGCCCGCGTTCGACGATCGTCGACCTGGCCGTGCAGACGTGCTCTCCGTCGACGGTGCTGATGTCGGTAGACGTGACCAGCATCCACGTGCTGCCCAGCTTCCTGATCGACTCGACCGTCGTGGTCGCGGTCACCACGTCCCCTGCGTGCAGGGGACGGCTGTAGCTGAAGCTCTGCTCGCCGTGCACGACCATCGAGTAGTCCAGGCCCAGGCCAGGATCGCTCTCCACCAGCGCGGTCGAATTCATGGCCACGACCATCGCGAACGTCGGCGGCGCGATCACGTCCGGGTAGCCCGCCTTCCGCGCCGCTTCCCGGTCGCGGCACAGCTCGCTCGGCTCGCCGACGGCGTCGGCGAAGTCGGCGATCTTCACCCGGCCGACCTCGTAGGGGCCGGCCGGCCCGAAGATCCGGCCGGCATACTCCTGGTTGAGGGGCACCTGGCGCGGGTCCGGCTAGCGGGTCTCGCGGTGCGGGCGGTGGCAGCGGCAGTTCGGGCAGTACTTGCTCAGCTCAAGACGGTCCGGGTCGTTACGCCGGTTCTTCTTGGTGATGTAGTTCCGGTGCTTGCACTCCTGGCAAGCCAGCGTGATCTTCGGCCGGATGTCGGTGGCAGCCACGGCGGAGTGCCTTTCTACACGAGAGCTTGGTCGGTCAAGGGTACTTGATGCGGAGCGGTTTGAGCCCGGGTAGCGGAGGCCGGACTTGAACCGGCGACACAGCGATTATGAGCCGCTTGCTCTGCCTGACTGAGCTACTCCGCCATAGCGACGATGCAAGGGTACCCGATCCGGCGCGTGCACGTGGCACGACGCCGGCCGGGGCGCCCTGGTGCGCTGGGGCTCGGCGCGCTCGAGTGGTTATCCACAAGCGGGACGACGGGGGTCAGGGTCAGATCCGCGTAAAGGAGATTATGTCCACACCGGACGCGAGTGGTTGCGCACAAGTTTTCCACAGAGCCGCCGTGGCCGGCATGCGGTGTCAGCCGCCGGGCCTGGCGAGCTTACTCGAGCGGGACGCGCGGAAGCTGGCTGGCTCATGCCGGCTGCGCCGCGCCGTCGGCCTCCGGGACGGGGGCCAGCGCGCCGTCTATGCAGGTGACGGTGTTCGTGAGCACCGCGGGGACGCGCGGTCCGGGCAGGACGACGCCGGCCAGGTTCAGCGGGTCGACCGCCGACAGCCTTGTCGTTTCGCCGCTGCGCGGCTGCTTGCGCACCTGATCGTCAGCGTGACCGGCGTCGCACGCGACGGGCTCAGGCCCCGGCCGCGCGGCGCCTCCTCGGCGTCCTCCGGTTGCGCTTCCCCCGGGGGACGGGGCGCTGCCCTCCCGGCGGGTGCCTTCCGCGACGTGCTGCCAGCGCAGCAGGAACCGCATGAAGTCCCGGGATGCCGCGGGGAGCTGGGTGGTGAGCATGGCGGCGCGCGTCCGTCGCGGGTGCTGCCGGCCATGCGGCGCTGGCACTGGTTGCAGATCACCCGGGAGCGCAGCGGGTAGGCGCGGCGCGGGACGCGGGCCGGGGGTGCCTCGGCGTCGCGGACCCGCGCCGATGTCCTGGGCGGCGTCCCAGGCTTCGCGGGTGATCAGGGCGGGGCGGGCGGGCTCGGGTGACCAGGTCCACTGCTCGCGCGGGACGGCGCGGACCTTGCGTTCGCCTTTGCGCTGGCTTTTGCCGGCGTTGCGGGTGCGGCCGTAGACCATGTGCCAGGTGTACCTGGGGTTGGCCAGGATGTTGACCGTGTGACCGTTGATCACGGCTCGCCCACCCCGGCGTATGAGCAGCTGGCCGCCGTCTTGCGCGCCAAGATCACGGCCGGGGAGTGGCGCACCGGCCCGCTGCCCTCGGTCAAGCAGATGCAAGATACCTACGACGTGGGCCGCGACACCGTGCTGCACGCCATCGATGTCCTGCGGGCCGAGGGCCTTGTCTTCACCGTCAAGCGCCGCGGAACCTACGTCACCCCGCACGGCAGCGCAGACTAGCCGCCCACCGGCCTGGCCTCTGGCGATGCTGCGAGCCTGCCGCCGGCGCCGGCCCGGCGTTCGGGCGCCGGCCCGGCGGCCCGGCGATCCAGGGCGGCGGGCGGGAAACGGTAGCATCTGTGGTGAAAGCGCGGCCCACCCGTGGGGTCGGTCCCACCGGTGCGGCATGCTCCGCTCACCGCCGATTGGGAGCAGACCGGCATGACCCTTTTCCAGAGAGCGCACGACATTCTCGCGGCCAAGGCCAACAAGGCGCTCGACGCCGCGGAAAAGCCGGACGAGATGCTCGATCTGTCCTACGAGCAGATGCTCGATCACCTCACCAAGGTCCGCCAGGCCCTGGTCACCGTCGCCGCCTCGCGCAAGCAGATCGAGCTGCAGGAACAGCAGCTCCAGCATTCGGCCGACCACCTGCAGGACCAGGCCAAGGCGGCGCTTGCGGTTGGCAAGGAAGACCTGGCGCGGGAGGCGCTGCAGCGCAAGGCCACGGCCCAGGGCCAGATCGACGGCATGGAACAACAGCACCAGCAGCTCAACGAGGAAGAGGGGAAGCTGGAGCAGACGCTGGCGGCGCTGCAGGAGCGGGTCAACCAGTTCCGCACGCAGAAGGAGACGCTGAAGGCCCAGTACACCGCGGCCAGCGCGATGACCTCGGTGAACGAATCCATCGCCGGGATCTCCAGCACGCTGGGCGACTCGGGCGCCGCGCTGCAGCGGGCGCAGGACAAGATCGCCGGCATGCAGGCACGGGCCGGCGCTCTTGACGAGCTGCTGCAGTCCGGCGTGCTTGAGGATGTCGGCGGCAGCACCGACGACATCCAGCGGGAACTCGACGAGGCCGGAGCGTCCGCCGACGTGGACCGCGAGCTCGCCGCGCTCAAGACCCAGATCGGCCCCGCCAGCCCGGCGCCGCAACTGCCCGCGGCAGACGGCTAGCCCGCACCCGGCAGGGGAAGCCGCGAGCGCGACGGGCTCGCTACCATCGGACCGTGACAGGTCCTGACTCCGGCGCGCCGCAGCTGATCCAGTCCTTCGCGAACACCCTGAACGCCGGGTCGGGCACCGACCTGCTGCTAACCCGCGAGCAGGCGGCCGGCTGGCTTCGCGTGGCGGGGCTGCTGCCCGAAGGGGCCGGGCTGACCGGCTCGGAGCACGGGGCGCTGCTCCGCCTGCGGGAGAGCCTGCGGGACGTGCTCAAGGACCATGCAGAGGACCGGGAGGACGCCGCCAACGCTGCCCGGCTGACCAGGGCGCTCGCCGACGGCCGCCTGGTCCTCACGGTCGGTCCGGCGAGCACCGTGGGGCTTGCGAGCGCCGCTCGCGCCAGCTATTCCAGCGTCGTCGCGGCGGTCGCGGTCGCGGTCGCCGCGTCGGCCGCGTCGGGCGCCTGGCTTGGCCTGAAGTCCTGCTCCGCCCCGGGATGCGGACTGGCCTTCTTCGACGGCGCCGCTTCCGGCGCCCGGCACTGCCCGGCTCACTCGGCAGCGCACGCGGGCTGAGCGCCGCGGCCGCCTCAGGGATGCGGGCGGACCCCCGGGCCTTCCGCGATCTCGACGCGATAGGCGGTCAGGGACCTGGACCCGCTTGCCAGCACGGTCGAGATCAGCGCCCGCACGGCTGGGCGCTGGTCAGCGCGCGGGTTGGTCAGCAGCACCAGGTCGATCGTGCCGAGCTCGGGCAGCCGGTGCCCGGGCCCCAGCGTGCTGAGCTGGGCCGGCACAAGGCTCGCGGCCAGCGCAGAAACGCCGACGCCTGCGGCCACCGCCGCGATGAGGCCGTTGACACCGTGGCAGACGCACGCGCTGCGGAACGGCAGGCGGGCGCGGGTCAGGGCACGGCGTATCTCGGTGCGCGAGATGCTCGGCGCCGGGTAGACGACCAGCGGCAGGGGCCTGGTCAGGTCCAGTCGCGTCGACGGCGTGCCAACCCATACCAGGCGGTCCCGCTTCACCAGCCGACCGCGGCCCTCGCCGCTCGGGCGCTTGCCGATGAACACGTCGAGCTTGTCGCTTTCGAGCCGCTGGTGCAGCAGCCCGCTCTGGTCGACCGTGAGGTCGAAGTCGACCAGCGGGTTGTCCCGCCGGAAGTCGCGCAGGATCTGCGGCAGGCGGGTGAGCGCGAGATCGTCGGCGAAGCCGATGCGAAGCCGGCCGCGGGGCCGGGACCCGCTGAAGTAGGCCGCCGCCGCCTCGTGCGCCGCCAGGATGTTGCGCGCGAATCCCGTCATCGCCTCGCCGTCGGCCGTCAGCGATACGGAGTGGGTATCCCGCAGCACCAGGGTGCGGCCAGCCTGCTGCTCCAGGCGGCGTATGTGCTGGCTGACGGTCGGCTGCTGGATGCCGAGCCGGGCGGCGGCACGGGTGAAGCTGCCCGTCTGCTCCACGGCGAGGAACGTCGCCAGCAGCTGCGGATCGTACGTGCTCATAATAACGAATAATAACTGTTAGTCAGGTAATTGGGCTTCACAATAAGCGGCCGGGACACGGAGAATATCTGAGGACAAACAGCCACAGGGAAGGCCTCTCCGTGACAACCGAGGCAGTTCGGCGGCCGGCGGGTGCCTTCGCCGCCCTCACCTCGCCCAGCTACCGGATCTATATCGCCGGCCAGAGCCTGGCCAACACCGGCTCGTGGATGCAGAGCATCGCCCAGGACTGGCTGATATTCGACCTGACGCACAGTTCCACCGCCGTCGGCGTGACGATGGCGCTGCAGTTCCTGCCGATGCTGGCGCTCGGCCTGCACGCCGGGCTGGTTGCGGACCGGCTGCCGAAGCGGCGCATCCTGCTCACCACGCAGACGCTCAACGCCACGGCGGCCGGATCGCTGGCCGCCATCACGATCGGCGGCGCCGTGCGCGCGGCCGACGTGTACGCGTTCGCGCTCGTGAGCGGGCTGATCTTCGCGTTCGACGGGCCGGCCAGGCAGTCGTTCGTGGCCGAAGTCGTGCCGCCCGGCCAGCTCCGCGCCGCGATCTCCATGAACGCGGCGGCTTTCCAGGCGGCCCGGCTGATCGGGCCGGCCATCGCGAGCCTGCTCATCGTGAGCGTGGGCACCGGGTGGGTGTTCGCGGTCAACGCCGCCTGCTATCTCGGCCCGACGATCGGCCTGCTGCGGCTGCGGCCGGGCAGCCTGATGCCCGCGCCGGCCGCCCCCCGCGCGCCAGGAGCGCTGCGGGCCGCCGCTCGGTACGTGCGCGGCCGCCCGGACGTCGCGTGGACGATCTTCCTCGTCGGGTTGCTCGGCACGTTCGGCCTCAACTTCCCGATCGTGCTGACCGCGATGGCGAAGTCGGCGTTCGGCGGCAGCGCCAGCACATACGGCCTTTTCAACATCGTCCTGGCTATCGGGTCGGCGGCCGGCGCCCTGCTCGCGGGGGTCGGCACCCGCCCGCGGCCCCGGGTCATCGCGGCCGCCGGGGCCGCGTTCGGGCTGCTCCAGGCGGCCGCGGCCGTCGCGCCGCTGATGGCCCTGTTCCTCGCGCTGCTGGCCGCGATGGGCTTGGTCAACCTCGCGTTCCAGTCCATGGCCAACTCATCGGTCCAGCTCGCGGTCCCCTCCGAACTGCGCGGCCGCGTCATGGGGCTGTACATGCTCGTCTTCATCGGCGGCACGCCCATCGGCGCCCCGATCATCGGCGCGATCACGAGCCACTTCGGCCCCAGGACCGGAATGGCCGTCTGCGGCGCAATACCCGCGCTTGGCGCCGTCGTCATGGCCGCGGCCATGGCACGCAACCGGGTCCGGGTCGCGCGCGGGCGCCGTGGCGAGGCGACAGTCGCCACCCTCCGTTCGGGATAATCGGGTCGCAGCACCGCTCGATCTCCGCGGCCGCGCACCGCCTGACGGCACCGCGCCGCCTGGGGCACCTGCGCATCTGGCCCGGTAGAACCGGGGTAGCCGCGCATCTGGCCCAGAACGCGGTCGGAGATCTGCGGGTGGCACGGCGCGGCTGGCGGCAGGCTCGCGTTAATGTGGGGCGGGACTGGTGAGGAGCGGTGATGCCGGTACTGCCGAGGTTCGACGTGCAAGGCCAGGTCGCGCTCGTGACCGGTGCCGCCCGCGGCCTGGGCCGCGCCATCGCGCTCGCGCTGGCCGCGGCCGGCGCGGACGTCGCGCTCGGGCTGCGCGATGCCGCCAGGGACGGCGGCGTGGCCGCGGAGGTCGAGGCGCTGGGCCGGCAAGTGCTGCCGGTGCAGATGGACCTGGCCCGGCCCGGCCAGATCGGCCCGGCGGTGGACGCGGCGGCGGCCCGGTTCGGCCGGCTGGACATCCTGGTCAACAACGCCGGCATCGCGCCAGGGAACCCGGCCGAGGACGTCAGGGAAGAAGACCTTGACGCCACCCTGGCCGTCAACCTCAAAGGGACGTTCCTTGCCAGCCAGGCCGCCGGGCGCGTCATGATCAGGCAGCGATCCGGGCGGATCATCAGCATCGGCTCCCAGGCCGGCGCCGTCGCGCTGCCCGGGGAGTCCGTCTACTGCATGACCAAGGCCGCCATCGCGCACCTGACCCGGTGCCTGGCCGTCGAGTGGGGCAGGTACGGGATCACGGTGAACGCGGTCGCCCCGACGTTCATCCGCACCCCGGGCACCGAGCCTGCCCTGTCCGACCCGCGGTTCCGCGCAGACGTCATCGAACGGATCGCCGCCCTGCACCGCATCGGCGAACCCATCGAGGTGGCCGGCGTCGTGGTGTTCCTGGCATCTGCCGCCGCCTCGCTGATCACCGGCGAGACCATCCTGGTCGACGGCGGCTGGACAGCCCGCTAACCCCGCTGCCGCGCACGTTCATGGCCGCGCTGCCGGCCTGGGCGCCACCATCACCGGCAGCCAGTGCGGCCCCGGCGGGAAACCGGGGATTAGCCGCCCTGCCCCATGGGAAGCTCAATAGCGCGTCAGCGTGGACTCGAGGGCTGACCGGGGGCTGGGGAATACCGGGGGCTGGGGAATGAGGCATCGCGGGCACGGATTGAGAGCGCTCAAGCGCGGACTCCGCGGCGCGGCCGCGGTCGTCGCCGCCGCGCTGCTGGCGAGCGCGTGCTCGGGCGGCCAGGCCCCGCATCCGGCGGCCCCCGGGCATCCGGGTGCGGCCGGTACGGGCGCCCCCCGGGGCGCGCCCGGATCCGGCGCGCCGGGTCCCGCGATGGCGCTGCAGGTGACGCCCGCCCCGTACCAGCTGCCGGAGGCGCTGTCGCGAGAGGCCGTGCTGCCGGCGGGGAACGGGCTGCTCATCGTCGGCGGGCTGACGCGCAGTGACGTGACGGCCGGCGCGGTGACCCAGCTGAACCCGGTGACCGGCCAGACCCGCGCGATCGGGCGGCTGGCCGCTCTGGCGCATGACGCCGCGGGCGCGGTGCTCGGCGGACGGGCGTACGTGCTCGGCGGAGGCGTCGCCTACCTGATCGGGGGCTACGACGGGACCACCCTCAGTCCGGCAGTGCTCGCCACGACGGACGGGCGGCACTTCCGGGTAGCGGCACGGCTGCCGGTGCCGGTACGGTACGCGACCGCCGCCGCAGGTCCCGGCGGCATCTGGGTGTTCGGCGGCCAGACGGCGTCGGGGGCCACGAACGTCATCCAGCGCATCGACCCGGCGGACGGCACGGCTGTCGTCGCGGGGCACCTGCCCCAGCCGCTGCGCGGTGCCGCCGCGATCAGCCTGGACGGACGGATCTACGTGGCGGGCGGCGCCACGGCAGCGGCGGTCAGCCGGGTCATTTACCGCTTCGATCCCGCCACCTCGCGCGTGACGCCCGCGGGCGTGCTCCCGGTTCCGGTGGCCTACGCGGCCGGGGCGGTGGCCGGCGGGGTCGGCTACCTGATCGGCGGCGAGGACGGCGGCAGTGCCGTCCCGGCCGTGACAACGCTGCGCCTGGTGGCCGCGGGCAGCGTGCTCCCCGACCCGGCGGCCGCGCCGTGGCTCGCGCCTGCCCGCGGCAGCGGCCACCTGGCCCCCGGCTCCGACCCCGGCGTGCTGCCCGGCGACATCCTCATCGCCGACCACCAGAACAACAGGCTGCTGATCGTCGACCCGCAGGGCCGTATCCGCTGGGAGTTCCCGCGCCCGGGGGACCTCGCCCCCGGCCAGACCTTCCTCGCGCCCGACGACGCCTTCTTTTCTCCGAACGGCAGGTACATCGTCGCGACACAGGAAGATGAGGCCGTCATCAGCGTGATATCGCTGGCGACGAGCAAGATCGTCTACCGGTACGGCACGCCCGGCGTGCCGGGCGCGGGGCAGAACCACCTGTCCAACCCTGACGACGCGATGCTCACCGCGCGCGGCGTCATGATCGCGGCCGACATCAAGAACTGCCGGATCGTGCTGATCACGCCGCCCGCGCACACCCTGACCCGGGTCATCGGCACGACGACCCAGCTGTGCGGGCATGCCCCTGCGCACTGGTTCGGCAGCCCGAACGGGGCGTTCCCGCTGACCGACGGGCACTACCTGATCACCGAGATCAACGGCGACTGGGCGGACGAAATCTCGCTGGGCGGCGCCGTGGTGTGGTCCACCCATCCGCCAGGGGTCGCGTACCCGTCGGACACCAACGAGGTGTACCCGGGGCGCTACCTGACCGCCGACTACTCAGATCCGGGCCAGCTCGTCGAGTTCAATTCCGCCGGGCAGCTGCTGTGGCGGCTCGGCGGGCTGAACCAGCCCTCGCTGGCCATGCCGCTGCCCAACGGCGAAATCCTGTTCAACGACGACTTCAACCACCGCGTGTGCGTGGTGGACCCGGCGACCAACCGCATCGTGTGGCAGTACGGGCACACCGGGGTCGCGGGGAGCGCGCCCGGGTACCTCAACGATCCCGACGGGGTGGACCTCGTCCCGCCCAACTCCCTGACGGAGACGCACGCCGCCACGATGGGCGAGCCGTGACGGCATGGCATCACGGGCCACGCGATGAGCTGGCTTGTCCTATCGTGCCGGGCCGGCCTCGCGCGCTGACGCGCAGCAGGCGCCGGCCGGCGAGCACCGACCCTGCCGCGGCCAGGGTCGCGACGCCGGCGAGCAGCCAGGCCGCCGGGTAGGACACCTGCTGCGCCACCAGCCCCACCGCGAGCGGGCCGAACACGCCGCCGAGCCGCCCGCCGACCTGGGTGATGCCGGTGGCCCTGGCCGGAGCGTCCCGGTAGCTGGCCACCACCGCGTAGTTGAACAGGCCGTTCCACCCCCAGCCGACGCCGAGGGCGAGCACGATGCCGGCGGTGAACAGCCAGCGCGACTCGGTGCGCATGCTGGCCGCCAGCGCGGCGAACCCGGCCGTGCCGATGATGATCATCGAAGCCACGACGGCGAACCGGTCCCGTCGGCTGCGGTCGGCGTAGAACCCGACCGATATCCGGGCGGCCACCGCCGCCGCCCCGCCCAGCGCCGCGAGCAGGCCGGCGGCGCTCTTCCCGAACCCGACCTGGGTCGCGGCCAGGACCGCGAAGGCGGTCAGGCCGCTCGCGGCGAACATGCCCAGCCCCAGTCCCGCCGCGAAGAACACGAGCGGGGGCAGCCAGACCGGTCCCGGCGCCGTCTGGCCGCGACGACGCGCGAGCGGCACTCGCGGCGCGGGCACGAACGCCACCGTCCCCGCCGCGAGCAGTGCCGCCAGGCCGAACGCCCACCGCCAGCCGACCGTGAGCGCTACCGCGGGCACCGCCACCCCGCCGAGCAGGTTCGCGAACGGCACCGCCGCCTGCTTGATGCCAAACGCGGCGCCCTGATGCGCCGCCGGTATCCGCCGCGCCAGGAACAGGTTCGTGGCCGGCGCCGCCGAGCCGGACAAGACTCCCGCGCAGGCCAGCAAGGCGGTCAGCAGCCACCAGGACCGGGCGAACGCGCCCATGCAGGCAAGGAGCACCGCCACGCCGAACGTGGTCAGCCGCATCACACGAAGGCCGCCGATCCGCTCGGCGACCCACGAGGCCGGCACGGAGGAGATCGCGGCACCCAGGTAGAACCCGGCCACCGACACCCCGAGCGCGGCCGTGCCGAACCGCAGCGACGCGCGGATCTGGACGGCGAGCGTGCCGGCAAGGAACCCGGGCAACGCCGCGGCCGTCGCCACAAGCAGCGCGACAAGCAGGGCCCTGGACACGATCTGCTGGCCGCCTTCTCCCCGCTGGCTCGCGACAGCGAGCCCAGAACCTGGCTGGGCATCCGGTGGCGTGCTCATCTGCTGGTCACCGCAGCGGACCCCGACGTTTGCCTGTGGCGTTCTCCCGCCCAGGTACATCGCGGCCCGCTTTCCGGCGCTGTCACCACAGCCCGAGAATACGCCCGCGCCGCCGACGCACCCCAGGCCTGGTCATTCGCGATGCTAGCCCGGACGCTGCGGCCCGCTGGCCGGGCACTGCCCGTCCCGCCCGGCATTGCGTGCCATATGAGAGTGTCAGCGATGGGTGCTGACGGGTCCTTAACCGCGCGCCCTGCGACCCGGGTTTAAGGCCAATTCGCTTCGAGGATGGACTCGACTATGGCCCCGATCAGCCCGTCGGGGGGCGCTGGCGCCTTCGGCCAGGATTAGGTTCCTGCTCTGACGGCAGCTCAGGAACCGCCGCGTCACCAGGCTGCTCAGTCCGCACGTCCACCCAGGCCTGGCGAGACAGGTCCCACCGCTCCACCAGGATGTCCGCGGCCAGACCCTGCTCAGCGAGCACCTCTTGCGCTGTGCGCTCCGCGGTCCGGGCGGCATCCGCAGCGGCGGCGTACAAGTAGATGCCCTTCTTTCCCGCGGTGACCGAGATCTGCTCGCCGACGCGGCTCAGCAGCAGGTCGCGGACGGCATTAGCCAGAACCGGCTTCCTGGTGGTCAGCGGGTCATGGACGATCAGCGTCACCCGCCACTCTTCATCCACGCCGCAAGTGTATGCCGGACCGGCCGGTCCGGGGCCTGGCCGCCTGGGCAGCCGGCGGCCTGCTCGCCGCCGCTGACCGGGAGCCTTGCCGGTACGCCCGCAAGCCCCTGAATCTGATCCGACGACTGATCCGCGACGCGGGCCTGGCACGCGCGTATTCAGACCGCCGCCAAGGCAAGTCTTGCGCTAGCGTCGGATCAGGCGCCGGCGAAGAGGTACACGCCGGCGTCCAGGGCGCAGACTCATCTCCAGCACCTCGGCCAGCACCTCCCGGGACACGCCCGCACGTCACTACCATCACCAGAGGCGGCTCACTGGAGGTAGATGTGACGGTTATCAGCGACCTGGCGACGATCCTGACAATCCTTACCGGGCTGATCGCATGCGCGGCTTTCCTGGCGGCGACTGGTCCCGGGGCGAGGCTGATTATCTTCATGATTCTTTCTGCCGCGCGCTGGCGGACCGTTGTCCGGGCCGCGATAGGTAGCGGGCTCGCCGCCGAGAGGACTTTCGTCATCCCGGCCGTGCGCCAGATTGTGAATGTTCAGTGCGCAGGAGCCCCTTATAACCTGGCGACCGAAATGGAATGGCTGTGCCAGCTATACCAGGCCAGTCTGCCCATAGCAATGGTCGGTGAGCTCGCTGACCGGAAAGATCTTCAGTTGCTGTCAACTGGATATGAACGGCTCGCCGGCCACTGCCGGACCAGGTTGATCTTCGGCGCCAAGGGCAATGACGTCATCTCGCGTCAGGCACGCGTTGCGGACCAGGCGGCTGTCCTCTTGCGCCAGCAAAGTTTGCACGTTGCCTACGGCGACAGCACCTGCTCTCAGGTAATCGACCGGCGCGCCCAGGGATTCTACATCAAGCTGATGTACGCGGCGGCCAGCATGGACTGCGTCGTCTCCCCGCATCCTGCTCGTCAGCCATGCGTGCCCGGAATGCTGGAGCGAGCGCCGTCATCGGCGAAGCCCCGATTCGAAGGAATTCTTCCTTTCCTCCTCATGCACCGGCTCGAACTAGACGGCGGCAGCGGACGGGTCATTCTGCATCTCGGGATAAGCGAGATACCCTACTCTAACCTGCTTTCGCGCAACACACTCTGGGATCCGCGAAACTCAGAACCGCCCGCCGACGTGATGCAGCACGCCATTAGCCTGGCGCTCATTCCGGTGACGTCAGACGGGCATATTCTTCTTTCCCGGCGTGCTCAGGAGGCTGGTTCCTACGCAGGAATGATCGGACCATACGTTACCGGGAACGCCGAGCTTCGGGATCGCCGGGGACTTACTGCCGATCGCGATGAGTACGGAAACCCCGATCTTTTGCGGGCTGCCTGCCGTGAGGCGAAGGAGGAGGTTGGCCTCTCGCTAGAGCCGGGCGACCTGAAGATACTTGGGCTTGCGCAGATATGGTCCTCAGAGGACACCGGAATATACTGCCTGCTGCTGTCCGCCACGCTGCCGATCACAGCGGCGGAAGCGGTAAGCCTGACTCGTTATTCCGATCCCGTGGAAGGCAGCTGGGAGGTGGGAAATGAGGTCTACGCGGTTTCCCTCTGGGAAGAAGAGGATCGGAGCGTGCTAGAGGTCTTGCGCTGGATCACCAGCACGGATGTAGTCATCCCGCAGGCCGTAGCAGGCGTAGTCGCTCTTGCCAACAAGACTTCAGCTGTCACAATGACGGACTTGGAGCGTGCCACGGCTTCACACGCCGGAAAGCCGGATCGCCTAATAAGTGTGCTCCATACATGTCAGCCATATTGCTGAGGTCAGTCACGCGATTACACGGCGGATGAAGCGCCGACGCATGGAGCATGAGCCCGGACCGCTCTCCCGCTGACAGCTCCCTTCCTCAATTGCGAGAACCCTGCGCCGAGGGCACGTCCTCATCTGCCGCCGACCGGGCGTACCGTCAGGACGCCGTGGCTTCCGGCGTTTCCGCGGAAACGCGCTCAGTGTGGCCCGCCCGCCCCCGTGCGCGGCAACCAGGGCGCGCGTCGCCGCGGGCGCGGGGTCCGGCTACCCGCGCTCCCGCGCAACAAGCCCGCGCGGGAGGCTACCGTGCGCGATAGCGTTCACGGCGGACGGTCGCCTTCCGGCCCTTGATGCTGACCTGCCGGAGCGCGGCGACGACGTCGTCGGCTGCTGACTCGGGGACCTCGACGAGAGAGAAGCGATCGGCGATCTCGATCGCGCCGATGTCCCGGCCGGACAGGCACGACTTGCCGGCGATAACGCCGACGAGATCCTGGGGCCGGACTCCGGAGGAACGGCCGGTCCCCACGAACAGGCGTGTCGTGCCCTCGGTCGCGGATCGACCGCGCCGCTGGTCGCGATCGCGGCCAGCGGCCTTGCGGCGGCCGCCGCCGTCGTCTGCCGAGGCGAACTCGACCACCGGCAGCTCTTCTTCCTCGTGCGAAGTTCCGCTGGCCTCATGCGCCAGCTTGACCGCGGCGAGTGCCACCTCGAAGAGGTCGAACTCCGCGCCGAGCCCCTCCACGACGGCCCGGAAGGTATCAAGATCGTCCTTGAGCAGGCTCTCCCGGAGTGTGGCCCGCGTCAGCTCCAGCCGCCTGTTGCGCAGGTCCGCGACGGTCGGCAGCTTCTCGATCAGGATCGGCCGCCCCGTTGCCCGCTCGATGGTCTTGAGCATCTTGTGCTCGCGCGGCTCGACCAGGGTGATGGCGGTGCCTTCGCGGCCGGCCCGGCCGACGCGGCCGATGCGGTGCACGTACAACTCCGGAGCGCTCGGCACGTCGTAGTTCACCACGTGCGTGAGCTGCTCGACGTCGAGGCCGCGTGCGGCGACGTCGGTGGCCACGAGAAGACCGAGGCCACCGCCGCGTAGCCGGCCCATGACCCGGTCGCGCTGCTGCTGGTCCATTCCGCCGTGCAGCGCCTCGGCGTGATGCCCCCTGCCGTTCAGGGTCTGGGTAAGCCGGTCCACCTCGTCCCTGGTCCGGCAGAAGACGACCGCGGCCGCCGGCGCCTCCAGGTCAAGCACACGCCCGAGAGCGGCGGCCTTGTGCCCGCGCGGCGCGGCATAGGCGGTCTGCCGCACCAGCAGGCCGTTATGTGACGCCGACGGCTGCCGGCCGAGCTCGATCCGCACCGGGTCGCGCAGGTGGCGTCGCACCATGCCGTCGATCCGCGGTGGCATGGTCGCCGAAAACAGCGCGGTCTGCCGGCTTTCCCTGGTGCTGGCGAGGATCGACTCGATGTCCTCCGCGAAGCCCATGTCGAGCATCTCATCGGCTTCGTCGAGCACGACTATCTCAAGGCCGCGCAGGTTCAGCGTCCCCCTGGCGAGATGGTCGAGCGCACGGCCGGGTGTCGCCACCACGACGTCGGCGCCACGCTCAAGCGCCCGCAACTGCCGGCCGATCGGCTGGCCGCCGTATACCGGCAGCACGCGCGCGCCTATGTCATGCCCGTAGCGATGCATCGCCTCGGAGACCTGCATCGCGAGCTCGCGGGTCGGCACGAGCACCAGGGCGAGCGGCTCAGCCCGCCCGCCTTCGCCGCCGAGGATCCGCTGCAGCACGGGAAGCGCGAATGCGGCCGTCTTCCCGGTCCCTGTTGCGGCCTGCCCGACCAGGTCACGGCCCGCGAGCAGGGGCGGGATGGCAGCCCGCTGTATCGGCGTCGGTTCCTCATAGCTGAGGCCGGCGAGCACGCGACACAGTTCGGGCGCCAGCGCCAGGTCGGCGAAGCCGCTTGCACCCCCGCCGTCATCCTCGGCCATGAACGTATCGCACCACTTGACGGTTCCCTGTGACATGTCGCTCCTTCAGGGGCTGGGCGCAGGTCCGCGCGGTGCGGTGCCTGGGGTCCTCGACGTGACTTCCCCAAGGTCCCTGTTGGGGGGCGCCCGCAACATCGGTCTCCGCGAGCGCGCAACTGACACGAACACACAAACTACTGTGACCGCGGGTTAAAGCCTATCCGGTGCTCAGTTCATTCCCGCCTGCAGTGAACCGGAAGCCTCAGCCCGCCATGAGCCGGCCTGCGCAGCCCGTGCGCCACCGCCTTGCGCGAGGCGGGCGCGGCAGCCTCGTTGATCCCCACGGCGCAAATCATCCGCCGGCCGCGGGAACTCGGCATGCCGCTCGCCGAGGTGCAGGAGATGCTCACCACGCCCGATCCGGATTCTCGCGCCGCCCTGATCGCCGGCCACCTGCACAGGCTGGAGCCCGAACTGGACAGGACAAAGATAGCCGTCTCCGCGCGAGTTCGACGGGAAGTTGCTCCGGCTCGGGCCGAGCAGGCGGCGCAGGCCTGGTGCGAGATCGTGGCGCTGGCATGTGCGGCCGCGCGGTGGCTAGCCTGGCGGGCATGGCCTACGACACGGAGCTCGCTGACCGGATCCGGTTCCTGATCGGAACCGGGCCGGGCGTAACCGAGAAGAAGATGTTCGGCTGCCTGGCATTTCTGGTAGGCGGCAATATGGCGATCAGCGCCAGCGGCCAGGGCGGTGCCCTGGTCCGGGTCGACCCCGCCGATACCGGCGCCCTGACCGCGGCGGCCAATGCCACCCCAGCGGTGATGGGCGGCCGCACAATGCGGGGATGGCTGCGCGTCAGCTCCGAGGAGCTCGAAACCGATGAGCAGCTCACCGAGTGGGTCAACCGGGCCGTCGCATACACCCGGTCGCTTCCGCCCAAGCGCTAGCGGGCATGCGCAGATCATCCACGTCGTCGCCGGGCGGGCGAAGCAAGTGGCACGAGCATGGTCCGCGGCCGGACCAGCGCCACCCAGAGGCGAGAGAGCCGGACGGCGAACCCAGGGTCTCCCACGAATGTCGCATGGGCCGAGCTAGAGGCGGGCTGAGGCCGTAACGTCTCCTGGCCAGTTAGTCAGCTGGCTGGGGAGATGCTGATGATCTCGACTTCGCGAACGCCGATATGCGCAACAAACTCGGCGTTCCGCCTGATGCTCGACCGGACGGTCTCGGCCGCGGCCGACGGCTCATGAGCCTCGCATTCGATCGTGACAGTCGCCTCGTCCAGCATGTCCCACTGCACCACAGGCGGCTTGAGGTAGGCGGTGCGATGGGTGGCGGCGATCGCCGCCTGAAAGTGCGACCGGCGATCATTGGTCAAGGCTGGGTAGGGTCCGGCGGTCATGCGGGCGGTGACCTGGAACTTGCGCAGTCGCTGGCCGGGGGCCCTGGGCTCTGGCCCGCCTGCCGCCAGCAGCGGCTCGATCGTGCCCGCGAGCCAGACTGGGCCGGTCGCGAGCTCGGCGTCAGGCGATGGGAGCTTGTGCCGTTCGCGCCATTTCCCGACTAGGCCAGGATCGGTATCTAGTGCGCGGGCGATCTCCGCGATGCCGTAAACCTTCACCAGAGCGTCCCTTCATTCTGTCGTTACAGTCGACAGGTTACCAGATCTGCCGACGCGCCAGCTCCCGAGATCCTCAGACAGCGTCGCCATCGCCCGCCCCCTCCGCCCAGTCCCACGGTGGTGCAGATCAATTAATCGCGCTGTTGGCTTCCCCGCAGGGCACGGGCCTGTAACATCGGGATACCGAACGGTGATGCAGTGCGCTGCATGGAGGGCAGATGAGCAACACGACGACCGAGCTGGACCGGCCGGTCCCGCTCTACATGCAGGTCGTGCGGCAGCTGCGCGCCCAGATCGCCGCCGGGGACCTGCGCGACGGGGACCGGCTGCCGTCCCAGCGGGAGATGATGGCCCGCTGGAAAATCTCCATGCAGACCGCCTCCAAGGTCATCGGCGCCATGAAAACCGAACGGCTCGCCATCCCCAGCATCGGCCGCGACACCATCGTCGCCCCCACCACACCCGCCGGACGCAGCCACAGCCGCACCTACACCATCACCGGCAACTGACCCAGGCCTCACGCGCCCGTCATAGCCGAGGGTTATGGTCTCCAGGAAGTCGCATGCCAGCAGTGCGTCGGCCAGGGAACGCAGGAAGGCAGCCCATGTGGTGCAGGCTCGTTCGGGTGCCGGGTCGATCCCGGCGTCCTTGAGGATCTCCCACACGGTCGACGCGGAGCCGATGCAGCAGCTCCTCGATCCGCTGGCGGAGCCAGTCCGGCCAACGATCTAGCCGCGGACCGGGATGGCGTGCACATCGGGCACCATTGACGCGACCTGGTTGAGGGCGGCTTCGTCCCAGGGCTGCCTGGGGCTGACCATGACGCGGCCGATGCCCAGGTCGCCCAGTTCGGATAGGTGGGCCAGGACGCGGTCCGGGTCTTCGCCCGGGTCAATGAAGGCCGACGCCGTCTTCTCGATTGTGCCGAAGTCCCGCCCGGCGTCCGCGCAATGCGCCCGGAGAACGTCGAGCTTGTGCTTCAGGTCGTCGGCGAATCTCGTGCCCGGCAGGTCGAACAGGTTGCACATGTCGCCGTAGCGCGCGACCAGCCGGAGGGTCTTCTTCTCGCCGCTGCCGGCGATCAGGATCGGAGGGTGCGGGTGCTGCAGCGAACCGGGCGAGTTGAGGGGCCGGGGCATCTGACGTTGATCAGGACACCGGGGTGACGGTAGGCCACGCACGTCACCATGGTGCCCAGCCGGATCCGCTCGGTCTCGGCGGCCAGGAACGCCAGGACGGCGTAGGCCTCCAGGAGCGGGGCCTCGGGCGGCTGGCCCGTGATCGGGATCTGGAAGAAGTGATCCATCGTCCACAGGCTGTCGAAGCCGGCCGCGTCGGCCTGCCGGGCCATCCGGGACAGCAGCGGCCCCATGCGCGCCGGGCCGGTCCCCGCGGGAAAGCCGCCCACTGAGATTCCGATTTTCATGGTGTCGATCCTCGGCCACCGGCGGCCGGGAATCCAGGTGCCGACGGACCGTAGGAATGCCAGTGCCACCCGCGACCCCGGCCGCTGGGGAACACTGTAGGAGTGCAGGCAGACGAGGGAATCGGCTCCTATATCCAGGCGTGGCGGCACCGGCTCCAGCCAGCCGACGCCGGGCTGCCCGCTGGCCCGTCCCGCCGGGCCAGCGGACTGCGCCGGGAAGAGCTGGCCATGCTGGCCAGCATCTCGGTCGACTACCTGGTCCGCCTCGAACAGGGCCGGGCCACCAACCCGTCGACACAGGTACTCGCCGCCTTGTCGCGCGCGCTGCGCCTGACGACGCAGGAGCGCGACCACCTTTACGTCCTCGCCGGGCAGGCCCCGCCGAAGAGGACCGCCATGACCAGCCACGTGCCGCCGAGCGTGCAGCGCCTAGCCGACCGGCTGGGCGACCTGCCGGTGGCCGTGTACGACCCGGCCTGGACGATCATCACCTGGAACGCGGCCTTAGCCGGGCTCATGGGCGATCCGTCCGCGCTGACCGGCCGGGACCGTAACCTGCTCTGGCGGACTTTCAACGGCCAGCCGTCCCGGGTGCGCAAGAGCGGTGACGAGGCCGACGAATTCGAGACCAGCGCTGTCGCCGACCTGCGGCGGGCGTTCGGCAGCTATCCCGACGACACCGGGCTGCGCCAGCTTGTCGATGACCTGCAGCAGGCCAGCCCGCGCTTCGCCCGGCTGTGGGCATCGCGGGTGATCAGCACCAGCGGCGGCTCGAACAGCAAGACGATCGTCCATCCCGCGGCCGGCCCGATCACGCTCGACTGCGACGTCCTCACCGCGGCCGGATCGGATCTCCGGATCGTGGTGTACACCGCCGACCCGTCGAGCCCGGACGCCGACCTGCTCCGCCTGACCCAGGTCATCGGATTGCAGGAACTCAGACCCCGCGACACACGGTAAAGCCCCGGCTAGGACCCGCGGGCCACCTCGACCACGGCCTATCCGGTGGCGACGCGAGCCAGCCGCCTGCCCACCAGGAAGTGGACCGGGCGGACCGAGGATCCGGAGGCGAGCAGACGACTCTCAGCGCGGTGCGCGGTCAGAGGCGCTCGCCGAAGACTTCGATTTCGCAACGGGCTGCTCCGCTCCGGTCGATGCGGGCATCGGCGGTGACCAAAGGCACGCGGAGGGCTTCGGCTAGGGCTACGTACTGCGCGTCGTAGGCGGACAGGTTGGCGTGGAGGCTCTTGATGCGCGGCCACAACGGAAGCACGTCCTGCCGCTCGATGGGGAACGCGCGGTAGTTGAAGAGCGCCGATTCAGCTTCTCGTTCGGTGACCTTCCTCCCTCGCATGAGCCCGAGCAGCGCGGAGACGACTTCCCCGTCGAGTATGTACGGCGCGTACAGGGTCCGCGCTGTGGTCAGCCGCCGTGCGATGGATTCCCCCGCCTGCGTCTTCGCCGCCAGCAGTTCGACCATGGCAGAGCAGTCAATGACGGTCACGTCCGGCCCGGCCTTCGTCGATGGCCGCGAGAATGTCGGCAGTGCTGACGTTAGCGGTTGCCTCCCTACGGGCTTGCTCCACGGCTTCGGCCACGGTGGGCTTCGCGGCTTCTTTCTCGATCAGGCCGCGGAGGTATGCCTGCAAGGACTGGCCGGCCCGCGCCGCGCGGATCTTCATCGTGCGTACGGCGTCGTCGGAGACATCCCGGATGGTGAGCGCAGTCACGAAGTGATTTTAGCATCATTGACTGCATAATGCAGTCAATGATGGCTGCGGCAGCTCGCCGGGCCGGGCCTGGCCGCGTCCAGCGGCAGCGTCCAGGAGGCCCGGCCCGGCTCCAGCGCCGCCACGACCGAGATCGCCGGCACCAATTGCGGCATGGCGCCGATCCGCCGCGATGTTGCCTACGGCAAGCTCGCCGCGCTCGCCCCGGTATCCAAGGCCGAGCAGCTCGCCTTGAATCCGGCGGTAGCCCCGGCGCCGACTCGTGCGGCATACGGCGCGCGAGTTCACCCGCGGCCGGTATCGTGCAGCAGTGCGCACGAGGTACGAGATCGAGGACACCGACGGCTACCTGGCTGCCCGCGAACTGCTGCTGCGGCGGTGCGGATCCTGGGCCGCGGCCAACGGCCGCACGCTGTCACTGCCGCTGGCCGGCGCCCTGCTGGACTCACGGCACTTCAGCTCGGACGGACGCCTGGGATACTGGACCCCGTCCCAGGTACGCCGGGCACTGCTCGAATGGATTCCGGGGAAGGTCGCAGCGTTCCAGGAGGACCTGCTAGCCGCGCCGGAAACACTGCGGTCCGTGCTGCGCTACCTGGACGCAACCGGGCTGCGCGACCCTCGCGGTGCCGCCACCGCGGAGAACGAGGCCGCTATCGACACCGCGGCGAAAGAGTTCGGCGCCGCGATAGCCGACACCGAACGCTACGGGCTCGCGAAGACGGCGGCGCTGCCCGCCGGGTACGGCGACACGGGCATCCGCCTTCCCGGCGGCCTCGCCAGCCTCCTGCTGGAGCCCGGGGATGACCTGCCGACATTCGACGCGGCCGAGTTTGAGGAACTTCTTGAGCGGCAGCTCATGCTGCCCGGCCTGGGCCAGGAACGGCCGATGGCCCAGCTCCCGGTGCGCCTCCCAGCCCGCGAGGAACTCGCGGACGCGGCGGAGCGCAGCACGGTGGTCGGCCAGTTCCGCGCCCTGGCCGAGTGGCTCGGCCCGAAAGGACGGGCGCTCACACCGGCGAAGAACTTCAAGCCCGCCGACGCACGGGAACTGATCACGCTGCTCGGCACCGGCGACGAGGGCCTGAAGTTCCGCAGCGCCGCCGAGCTTCCCGGCCTGAACCTGGTCGTGAGCTGGGCGCTGAAGGCCCGGCTGATCCGGCGGCAGGGCATCCGCCTGCTCCCGGTGGCGAAGGCCCGTCCGCTGCTGGCCGACGCCGAGGCCCTGTGGCAGCGCGCGTTCGAGGCGGCGTTCGACATCGGCCCCGCCGTCTGCCGTCCCATCTGGGCTGATGAGCCTCCCTCGCCGACGCAGCGGATTTACGACGTGATCGTGCCCGACCTCATGGCCACGATCTACAGCATGGAAGAGCCCGTCCCAGTACCCCGGCTGGCGGAGTCCGTGTGGGAGTCGGTCAGGGCCCACTTCGACCTGGGTTTCCTCAGCCCGCTCAGCCTGATGGGCCTGCGGGGACGGGTGGACAACGACGTCGAGCACATCTTCGACGCCTTCGAGACGCTCGGCGCGGTGACCTCGGTCCACGGCGTGGCCAGCGAGATCTTCTCGATGGACCTGGACGAGGGAACCACGCTGCCGTTCGGGATCGATCCGCCGTTCGGGGCCGACCGGGCGGCCGCGCTGCGCCAGCGGCTGGCGAAGCCGGCGCGGCTGGTGAGCCTCACGCCCCTGGGCACCCGCGCGATGCGGGAGCGCATGCTCACAGAGGGCAGGGAGGCGGGGCTCGTCGGCGAGCTCGCGGGCGCCACCCCGGCGGAACTGCTCGGCACGGTCGCCGAGCACTACACGACGTCCAGCGCCCCGGAAGAGATCGCCACCTGGCGCGCCGCCCACGGCGGCTCGCTGGAGCCGCTGGTGCAGGCGGTCCGCGACTGTCCGTTCCTGTCCCGGCGCGTGGCGCTGCTGAAGACCCTCGCACGCAGCGTGCCAGAGGGCGCCGAACTGCTCGCCGAACTGATCCGCGACCCGGACCTCGGCCCTGTCGTCCTGCTCGCGGACAGGGATGACCTGGGCCCCGAGGACGCCACCCCGGAGGAGGCCGCCTGGATCATGGCCGGTAGCGTGCTGGAACTGCTGGAGATCGGCGGCCCCGAGGCTGTCAGGGAGCAGCTTGAGAATCTGCCGCCCGCGCAGCGCAAGGACATCGTGCGCGCGGTGTCGGCCTCGGGCTACCCGGCCCCGGAAACCCTTGAGGAGTTCCGGACCCTGGTCGCCGAGCCGATCCTGCACGCGCCGGCCCGGTTGCATGCCGTCCAGGGCACCGCCGCGCGGCGTCCCCGGCCGGGGAAGCCGCGCCGGCGGTAACACCATTCGCCGTGGCTTTGAATGAGCGGGCAACACCGCGGCCCGCGCGCAGTAGGGTGACGGCCATGGCGGCAGACGCATTCGAGGAGACCCTGGCGGGGTTCCGCCGCTGGGCGGGCACGACCGAACGCAAGCTGAGCGGCGACCCGGAGGATGACGCCGCGGAACTGTCCACGGTGTTCAGCCTGATGCCGGGCTACCTGGGGATCGACGCCCCGTCCCGGCTGACCGCGGGCAGCCTTCACGAGCTCCTGATGGGCGTGTACCCGCGCAAGGTCACGGTGCTTGACCGAGAGGACACCGCGTCCACCATCCCCGCGCTGCGGGACCTGACGTCCTACCTGGCCGACACGGGGGCGATCACCGAACCGATCGCGCGGGCCATGGACCGCGAACTGGATGAGATCGAGCCGGACTTCGCCGACGCGGTGATGGACCCGTCCAACTGGGGGCCGGCCACCGCGATCATGCACGCCATGCACCGCGACGGCGTGGACATCAGTGACAGCGCCGCGGTTGACTTGTGGATCGCGCGGCAGAACGCGGGCGTGTTCGCCGCCGCAGCCGACCCGTTCGCCTGGGAGGGAGTCGACCTCAAGGAGGACTTCGGCATCCCGGACGTCGTCGCGCCGGTCCGGCTGCCGGACGACGAAGCGCTCACGGCGCTGGCGGTCGCGGCGCCGCTCCTTGCCGACCTGCGCGACCTGGCCCGCGACGTCCGCGATAAGCCGGTACGCGCCGCCGGCGTGGACCCGTTTCTCCTCGGGCTGGCGGTGAAGACCGAACTTGTGCAGCGCGACGGCGACAGTCTCGTCCCGGGCGAGGACGTCGAGTGGCTGGACGACCTCGCCGAGGGTACCGTCGCCCTGGACGCGTGGGACCATGCCTTCGCGCAGGTCCTGGACACCACGCTGGAGTCGGCGGACGAGGCGGAGCCACCGGCCGGCGAGGACCTGGACCTGGCGGGTCACGGTATCGCCCTGGTCGTGGAACTGTTCCTCGGCGCGCGGGCAGGAGTTCCCGTGCCGCAGTTGTCCGAGAGCCTGAAGAGCGCGGCGATCGCCGAGGTACCGCCGGACGCGGCCGAGCACCAGTGGGAGGAATGGACCGGGGCCCACGGCGACCCGGCCGGCTTGCTGCTGGGCCAGCTTGGGAAGCTCTCCGCGGTTACCGTCACCAACGGGGTAGCGCGCCTGGAACCGCTCGCCCTGCACGCCATCGCCGCCAAACTGCGGGCATGTGACGTGCGCGTGCCGGACCTCCCGCCGCCCGGCGAGATGACCGCGGACGACGTGGTGCTGCTGAGCATGCTCGGGACCGAGCAAGACTTCACCGCGGATTTCGCTTCCTGGGTGGCGGAACGCACCCCCGAGGACGCCGCGCGGGAACTGCTCTCCTTCGCCGCCGGCGAGGGCGCGGCGGTCCGGACGGCGGCGGCACAGGTCGTATCCCGGCTCGGGGACGCCGCCGAACCAGCCTGGCGGGACGCACTCGAACGCCCTGAACTGCGCTGCTACGCCAAGATGGCGCTGATCGAGCAACTGGCCGGCCGCGACCCGGAGCAGCCGGTACCCGCTGAGCTCAAGCGCACCACCGAGGATCTCGCCTGGTTCGTCGCGGACAACTTCGCCCCGCTTACCCGCACCATCGGCCGGAACGCCACATTCCCGTTCGACATGACCCAACTCTGCGACGCGGGCTGGGACGTGAGCACTGAGGTGCTCTTCGACGCCATGGCACGGCTCGACCACCCGGACGCGGAAGCCGTGCTCACCATGCTCGGCAGGCACTGCGACAGCAAGAAGACCGCCAAGGCCGCCCGGAAAGCAGCATTCAAGGCGGCATCGCACCGGGCCTCCCGCCGGAGCTGAAAGGCACGGTCAGCCTCCGGGAGCGGTACGGGGCCAACGTCCTGCCTCAGGCGCGCCGGGCTGGCCCGGCCGTGGCCGCCATCTTCGCAAAATCCCTTGACACCACCAGCATAGGAATCGATCTGCGCGCCTCGGGGATCGAACGACTGAGCCGGCCGCGAGCTGGTCTGCCAGGGCGTGAACCACCGCGCCGCCGCTGCCTTCACCTCTGGCCGGTGTCCTCGCTGGCGGGGACATTCCCCTGGGGCGGGGCTCCAGCAGGGGGAGGCTCCGCCTGGGAGGTGTGCTTGTGGTGGAACACGTGCCCGGCCCAGCGATCCGCCGAGTCATCAAGCCGCCTGGCTTCGCCCCGGACTTCATCCATGGTTTCACTCGCGACCTCCGCCGATGACCTGGCGATCACGGCGGGCAGATCCATCCGCTCGATAAGCGCGTCCAGGTCCACCCGGGCCAGGAAGGCATCGAGGTCCACCCGGGCGAGCAGGGCGTTTACGTCAATACGCTGGAGCAGCCGGTCGATATTGATTTGATCGAGCACGGCGTCCAGGTCAACGTGCCGGACGATGCCGTTCAGGTCCACCGACTGAACGAGCAGGCTGACCACTCCTTCGGTGACTCGCTGTGCGAGCGCTTCAAGCGGGCCAGCCATCCGCTGCCCCGCCGTGCGCTG